>NZ_JBOZWP010000012.1:0-148314 GCF_050865035.1 Shewanella sp. GXUN23E
CATTAATAGCCTGATTAATTCAGAGCGTATCAAGGACTCTGATTCAAGGCGCATTGAACTCCCGCTAAAACAGAACAGCTATTAAATGAAATTTGGAGTTATACGTTGAACTCAGTCCAAATTGGCGCATGATCTGAAGGTTTTTCAATGCCTCTGAGTTCGTAGTCAACATCAGCTGCACAGGCTTTTTGGGCGAAAGAGGGGGTTGCCAGAATCACATCGATACGCAGTCCGCGGTTATCATCAAATCCTTTGCTGCGATAATCAAACCAGGAATAGCGATTTTCCATATCCGGATGCAATTTGCGGAAAGTGTCCTCAAACCCCCAGTCCAGTAATGTCTTAAGCCACTCTCTTTCCTCTGGCTGGAAACTGCATTTGCCGGTTTGCAACCAACGTTTGGCGTTGGCTGCTCCGATGCCGATATCCAAATCCAGTGGCGAAATGTTGATATCACCCATGATGACGATATCTTCATCAGCATTGTGATTGGTGCAGAGATACTGCATCAAATCCTGATAAAACTTGCGCTTGGCCGGAAATTTAGTCTCATGGTGAATATTTTCACCCTGTGGAAAATAGCCGTTCAGCACAGTCAGCATGTTGCCATCAGCCTGTTTGAACTGACCCATGATCATACGGCGCTGGGCATCTTCTTCGTCTGTTGGAAAGCCCTTCTGAATCGACTCTGGCTCTACTTTAGACAGCAACGCCACACCATAGTGAGCTTTACCTCCATGGTAGTGCACCCGGTATCCCATGGCTTCCACTTCGTTTACCGGAAAGGCGTCGTCGTGTACTTTGGTTTCCTGCAGGCCGATGATGTCCGGCTGATGAGCATCAATCAATGCCTGAAGTTGATGCAAACGCGCTCTTAAACCGTTGATATTGAAAGATACAATTTTCATAGTGTGTCTCAGGGCAGAACTGGCTTGAAAGGTTTGACAATCACACTCAGGTAAACGCCTGCTGTGATGTAGGGATCAGCGTCAGCCCAGGATTGGGCCGCTTCAAGGGAGTCGAATTCGGCGACAACCAGTGAGCCGGTAAAGCCGGCTTCTCCGGGGTTATCTGTGTCAATTGCCGGGTGCGGACCGGCCAGCATCAAACGGCCTTCGTCGGCCAGTTGTTGCAATCTGGCAAGGTGAGCAGGACGGGCTGCAAGTCGTTTTTCCAGACTGTTTTCAACATCCTGGGATGAAATCATGTACCACATTACTTGAGTTCCTTTTTCTGATCTTCCGGTAAGTGTTTAAACAGATAAACCACGGTAGCTATGGTGTTCAGCAGCGTCAGCGCGGTCAGGCCAAATACCTTGAAGTTCACCCAGGTGTCCTGAGAAAGGTAAAAGGCAACATAAATATTTGCCAGCCCACATACCAGGAAAAAACCTACCCAGTACCAGGTGGCTTTTGCCCACACCGCGTCATCCAGTTTCATTTCTTTGCCAAGCATGCCTTTCAACAGTGGCTTGTTGATGAACTGTCCCACTGCCAATGCGATGGCGAACAGCGCATAGACTATGGTGACTTTCCATTTAATAAAGGCATCATCGTGGAATACCAGTGTCAGCGTGCCGAAGACGGCAACCAGGGCGAAGGTGATGAGATGCATTTTCTCAACACTCTTGTAAATGGCATAGGTAACCGCAATTTGAACTGCTGTGGCGGCAATAAGGACACCTGTCGCAGTGTAAATGTCATAAAACTTATAGAACGCAAAAAAAATCACCAGCGGGAGGAAGTCGAGTAGCTGCTTCATGGGTAAATCAGGATGTCATCATAAAAATAGGGTGCCTGAGTGTAGCACGCTGCCAGAGGGGGACAAAGTCCGGTGTTTACTGCGCATTGACGGACAGTTGGAGCAGGATTAATGCCGCGTTGACGCACATCCAACCGGCTGTCATCCGTTTGCCGATGGCCGGTATGGTGGGCTCAGGATTCACCGAATCGGGATAAGCCGAGGTGAGTCTGGTATTGGCTTTGTGGAGGGTGCTGCAATTGCAGTGGCGCGAAGCGTTATAGCCTTTACCTGATGCAGTGATGCATTTGTGGTAAACGAAAATGGGCTGGCAGAGTTCCACACTGTGGGTCTGCCAGCCCGGCATGAGGTACATTTATGATGCTGATGGACACAATAGCTGGTAGTTGACTTTAATATCACCTACACGCCAGATATCAGTGCTGTTTCTTGCGCCCAGGTTGAATGCGCCAGGTCTGCTGGCACCCGCCAGACTGACCAAATCGGCGTAGCTGAAAAAGCCATCACTGCTAAAGCCGGTACGGGACTGTGATGCAACACTGCCAAGATCCTGCCAGTCATGGTTGCTGCCGCCTACCTGAATAAAGCCTGTGGCATTATCAGTGTTGGCGCCATTGAGTTGCAGCCACTTGAATTCCAGATTGGTAACCCATCCCTGCGATGACGGGCTCAGCCAACTTGCTGGCTGCACGGTAATCTGGCTGATCTCCCCGGTCTGCTCATTGGCAGAGAAGTGAACATTGTCTATCCCCCAGTTACCATTGCTATTGCTGACAATCTGGCTGCCAGGCGTTGGCGTCAGCACCGCCGTTATCTCAAAGCTGCTGCCGCTTTCACAGCCAATTTGCGGATCAGATTTGAGCGTGACGGTGTTGTTTGGGCCAAACTGGGTCGCTGACGCGGGTTTGAGCGATACGGTATTGCCGGTCACCTGGATATTGCTGCTTTGCTGATTTAACCGGTACGACTCCTGAAATCCCGCGATGACATCGGCAATACGCCAGGTGCCGCTGTTATTGCTGGCACCCAGATTCAGGGTGCTGACATTTTTCCCCTGATTTAACAGCTTTACATAGACTTTGCTGCGAAAGCCGCTGCTGGTAAATCCCGGGCGAGAAGTGGTTTGCGTACTGTCCAAATCCTGCCAGTCGATATGATTGTTCACAATATCAATAAAACCCTGATCATCAGCATCATTGGCACCGGTATAGACCAGGATCTTAAAACTGAGATTGCTAATATCGGCGGCGCTCAGGTCACTGCCATTGGCTTGAAAATCCACCACTCTAAGGTTAGTGAGCGACTGCAGTTGTTCACTGCCACTGAAATGGGGATTGTTTATCCCCCAATAGCCGAGTGAATTGGTGACCAATTGGCTATCTGCTGTGGGTTGAACATCGGCAGCAATTCTGAAACTGGCTTTGCCATCGAACGCGGTGAGAGTGTCTGAATACAGGGTCATGACATTGCCTTGTCCGTATTGGTTATCAAGTTGAAGCGGCGACAGGGACACATTTCTATCGGCAAGCGTTACCCTATCTGTCAGAGGGATATTCTGCTTGAGTCGCGCCCGGCCTGCCTGCACTGCGGCAGAGAGTATCGATCCGGGAGTTTCCCCCTGAGAGGTTTCGACCAGAATCGCCCCCAAATTGGCTGCAATGTCCAGCAACTGCGCGGTGTAATCCGAGGTAAATACCTGGGTTTGATAATACAGGGTCGCGCCTTTTTGTTGCTCCTGGGCCAGTAGATATTGGATATGATTCGGGTCCTGAGTCGTGTCCGTATCGATATTATCCTCGGGGCCAAGGGTATGGTTGGCGATAAAGTAGCGTTTGTTGCCCAGGCGCTGACTCTCCGAGCGCATATAAGTCAGGATTTCCGCCGGAATTTCCGTGGTGGCAGCGGACAGGTTTACCGGCTCACCATCCTGATTGACCTCATAGGATTTGACCCCGTTAAAGGTCATTTCCACCGGCGTTTGTGGCCAGGTTTCCATCATAAAACTGATGTCCCGCTTCCAGTATTTGAGGTCTTGATCCAGCCTCAGCCCTCCGGCCACCAGTTGCTTGAAGGCAAAGGGAAACGAGTAGTGTCGCCAGGTGACTTCGGTGTGTAATGTGCCCTGGCCGGCGATGGAGACATCGGCGATCAGCGGTTCACTGTCATATTTGGCCGCCAGCTTGGTTTGAAAGTCTTCCCAGGCTTCGTGATAGGCGGGGGTCCAGAATTTGGGGATGGAAAATGTGCGCAGCTTAGTGTCGCACAGCTCTGCTTTACACCAGTCGACGTCCAGTGCGCCGGCATAATCCTTGACCCATTGCGGCGAATGCACCCCCGCCAGAGCCCTGAGGCGGATTTTGACGATTTGTCCAGGATGCTCGGCATTCCAGAGGCTGACTGCCGCAATGGCCCGGTCAATAATATTGTTTTGTTTCAGCTCGCCAAACGAGGAAGGTTGAATATGTTGCCATTCGGCAAACACCACTATGCCGTCAACCCCTGCAACCGGATGCGGGAAATGGGTGCGATAGCCGGGATCGTTGCTCTGGCGGGTAGCCGACAGATTGTCGCTGCCCAGAGTAAAATCCACACCAGCCGTACCTTTACCACCATCACTGGTGATCGGGGCGCGGACAAACAAACCGGGATGATAATCTTTTTGTGCTGTCTGGGCTGCGGATTGAAAGGCTATTGCCCAAAACAGCAGCAGTAATAACTTATTGTGTTGTTTTATGAGATCTCCCTGTGCAAATTCAGCACCTGCCACGGCAACGGTGAACGACAACTGCTGGAGAACGATTCAAAATATCAGCCTGTTACCTGATTGCGCCCGAAGAGATTGGCGATAGCGCAAAATATCGCCAACCCTGGCTAAGGTATACGAACAGCGTGTGAAATCAATAATAAATAATATAAATATGTTGTTTTATTTTGTTAGGGTTGTGCAACTTGCTGGTGGGCAAATAAAAAGCGCCGGGCTTTCGCTGCGGCGCTTTTTGTAAAGGAGCGTAAGATTATCAGGCGTCTTCAGCCAAATCGGTGCTGCCTTTACCTTTGGCACTGAAGATAATCAGTGCGGTAATCACCAGAGTCGCCACCACACCAGCGATGGTCGATACATCCATTGGCAGACCGGCGCCCAAGGTGGATGAGTTAAGCAGGAAGCTGATCACCACTGTGGTCATAAACATGGCCGGTACAGTACAAATCCAGTGCAGTTTGTTATGACGTAACAGGTAAGCTGATGCGGTCCACAGCATCATTACCGCGGTTGCCTGGTTGGCAACGCCAAAGTAACGCCAGATAACACCGAAGTCGACCTGAGTCAGCACCCCACCCAGAATGAACAGCGGGATGGCCAGTACCAGACGCTTGGGCAGCTGGTTTTGTGGCAGCTTGAAGAACTCAGACAGGATCAAACGGGCAGAGCGGAAAGCGGTATCACCTGAGGTGATAGGCAGCACGATAACGCCCAGTACCGCCATAAAGCCACCGACAACACCCAGCAGACCGGTAGAGGCTTCATACACCACGTTGGCTGGGTTGCCGGCCATGCCTTCATTCAGACCTTCAACACCACCGAAGAATGACAGGGCAATGGCACACCAGATAAGGGCGATAATACCTTCGCCAATCATAGCGCCGTAGAACACGAAGCGACCGTTGGATTCATTTTCCATACAACGTGCCATCAGTGGCGACTGAGTTGCGTGGAAACCAGAGATGGCACCACAGGCGATGGTAATGAACAGGGCAGGCCACAGTGGCATGTCATTAGGGTTGAGGTTTGACAGGAAGTCAGAGGCTTCAACACCAGGCAGCAGGCTGTGCTCGCTGGAGACGATAAGTGCCACAGTCAGTCCCACTGACATAAATACCAGCAGCGCGCCGAAGAAGGGATACAGGCGACCAATAATCTTATCTACCGGCACAATGGTGGCCAGCAGGTAGTAACAGAAAATGATGCCGACGAATATGGACATGCTCCAGCCAGTCAGCTTGGCCAGCAGACCAGCAGGGGCTGAAATGAACACCACGCCTACCAGCAACAGCAGGATGATGGCAAAAGCATTCATAAAGTGCTTGGCACCTTTGCCCAGATACTTACCGGTGAGATGAGGGATAGATTGTCCGCCATTACGTACCGACAGCATGCCGGAGAAGTAGTCATGCACGGCACCGGCAAAGATACAGCCGATCACGATCCACAACATGGCCGCCGGACCATAGAGCGCACCCAGAATGGGACCAAAAATAGGACCCACGCCGGCGATGTTCAGCAGCTGGATCAAATACACACGCCCTTTTGACATAGGTACATAGTCCACACCATCGGTATGGGCATGGGCCGGAGTCTGGCGCTTTGGATTAATACCAAATACCTTTTCAACAAAGGCGCCGTAGATGAAGTAACCGGCGACCAACAGGCCGACGCACAGGAAGAACCAACTCATAGTCATCATTCTCATGGTTATTAACTGAGGCGGATTTTACTTCGGCAATCACTGAAGTGCTGCGCCAGAGTGATTCAGCGGTAAATCCCGAATGTTAAGCGGTATTAATCTTGGGTTAAGCGGATTGGGAATTTGGCTCAGAGGTCAGCCAAATTCCCTGAAAGGTAAGCTTGAGACTATGAGTGGTTGCTCTGTGACCCTGAGTGGTCGAAGGTTGGCAAGGATATCGCCTTGCAGGCGATACTGGATTCGTGAAGCGCTGCTTCATTTGCTTGCGGCACTGAGAAGTCAAACTTCGTTTAACTGAAGTCGTGGGCTTCCAGCCCACACCCGGGGAAGGAGCTTTGCTCGCCCAAAGCAAATACATCCTTGTATAAATGCCAGTTCGGCATCCATACCTCTCGCTCATAGGCGCGTTTGCTACAAGCAAACATTCGCCCTAACACCCCAAAGGGCGCCCCACCAACGCTGACAACTCCTCGGGCTTATGCTGAAAATTGGCTATCGCGACAGACGCTCGATTTACATCCCTGTAAATCACTCCAGCTTGGCTAAATATATCCCTATACAAAAGCCAGTTCTCCATCCATGACTCTCGTTCGCGATAAATGCCTTCGGCATGCTCACCCTGCCTCGTGCTCCTTAACATTGCTTCGCAATAGTCGCCCAGGAATCGACGGAGTCTGCGAGGAATCTGCCGGACAGGATGTCCAAATGCCATGAAAGGCAGGGATGCTTGAGAATGGCCATGCCTCGCTACGCCATTTTCAGCAACACCCTCGGCAGCGTCGGACGGGGACTTGGTGTATTCCGCCAGCTCATTTATGCCCCAAAGTTGCTTATGTGAGCCGGTTATCCCGTTTAATCTGAGATAACAGGAAACGATTCCTGTTATCGCGCGCGGCACGTTCACGTTTATCTGCTGAGTCGCTTGGAAGTGTCGATTTTTCAGTCTATTACTGATAACGTTTACCCAATAAGCGTGACAGATGGCGCGAGATAACGAGACGTCTCGATTTGTCCGTAAAGTTATCTATCCATAGGGGCGTTAACTGGCAGATTTTTGTGACTAAAACGAATGGAAAGGGTGGTCGCGTAAAAATGGATAAACAGGCCGTCCGGTTATTCAGATAAACAGGCGTTCTTGTTATTAGAATGTTGGCAATATGGGGAGGTATTTTGAATTTTTACGAGGCAAAACGAAAGTCTATCTTGTACAGGGTTGTAGGTTTCACAATCGTTGTACCTAGCGCAATATCCACGGTTATTTCATTTTTAAAAATGATTTACTTTCGGTTAGATGATGGGTCTAAATTTGGTTCGGCATTCGCTGCCCCATTTAAGAATTTAGTAGCGTTGATTTACCAGAAAACCGAATTTCTAATGTTTTTTTGGAAAAACTCGCCAACTCCAAATCATATACACCTTGCAGAGTCTGACAACATTCCCTTTATCCTAATATATCTAACAATATTTGTTGGGCTTACTTTCTGGGGACTAGGCAAGCAGTTATCTGTTCGTTTAAAGAATATTCGTAAGAAAATTGAAGATCAGATGATAGAAGAGTCGGTAAAAGGTAGTGTCGCTAGAACGCACTCCGAGATCGCAGAAACAATATTTGTTCCAGATAGTGGGATGTTTTCGAATATCCATAAATTGTATGTTGCACCAATTATAGTTGCAGTAGTAGGTACTATTTTAATTAAAGTGTTGGGTTTTTGAGCATATTGCTAACAAACGCCTCAAGAGGGACTGTCAACGCGTGGCGTTTCCAGCCCCAATGAGCCGCGGTGGTTATGGCTGTTGTGTTTGTGTTTAGTGGCATGCGTTGCCAGCCCCTTAGGCGGGCGTTAGATGTAAAAGAAGGGAGTTCCATAGATGGGATTTTATATTTGCAAAGCAATTAGTGTCGGACCCTTCAGGTTCAATTTATCGAAATCCGGCGTTGGCGTATCAGCTGGAGTCAAAGGATTACGCTTTGGAACTGGGCCTCGGGGCAACTACGTCCATATGGGAAGGGGAGGCTTGTATTACAGAAAAACCTTACCTTCTGGTTCTACTGGGAGAAACCAAACTCCAAATAGCCCAGAATTGCAGCAAAGTAACACCGAGATTGAGCATGAACCATTAAAAGAAATAGAGAGCGCGCATATCACGCACATGGTTGATTCATCATCGGCTGATCTTGTTGCTGAAATGAATGCCAATAGAAAGAAGGTAAGACTCTGGCCGTTTATAGCAGTGCTTGGCGCTATTTTAACGTTTGTCGTCTTTAAGAATTCAGAAACACCAACTCTTGCACTTGTTGTGGCAGCCGTTTCAGTCGCACTCACTATTTTTGCATCCGTCAAGGATAGTTTAAGAAAAACAACGGTTCTATTCTTTGAGCTTGAACCTGAAATAGAAGCGCTTTATCAGAAACTACATGATTCTTTCGGGCAGCTTTCATCATCGTCGAGCAAATGGCATGTAGAGGCGGAGGGGGCTGTTAAGGACAGAAAGCGTAATGCTGGTGCAACGAGTGTAATCAAACGAACCTCAATATCACTGGGCATAGGGAATCCACCGTATGTAAAAACCAATGTTTCAGTTCCATCCATACCGGTTGGCAAGCAAACCTTGTACTTCTTTCCTGATAAGGTGCTTATTTTTGAGCCAAATGGTGTTGGGGCCGTGAGTTATCCAAACCTTAGAATATCGGTGGAAAGCACGAGGTTCATCGAGGATGGAAGCGTCCCAAGAGATGCAAAGGTCGTTGATCGAACTTGGAAGTATGTTAATAAACGAGGCGGTCCAGACAAACGTTTCAAAGATAATCGTGAGTTACCAATAGCCTTATACGAAGACCTGAACTTCACAAGTGATACAGGGTTGAATGAACGAATTGAAATATCAAGGGTTGGTCATGGAGATGGCTTTTCAAGTGCTATCGCTATGTTGGCAAAAAGCATCTAACAATGGGCTCCAAGGGACGCTCCGCTTCGCTGCGCGCCCTGAGCCGGTGCGTTATCCCCACCAGCCCAAAGTAACTGTCCCCAAGTTAGTTACTCTGAGTCTCGGATTACACCTAATTCCCATCGGAGACGTCGGAGGGGTGTTGGGTGAAATGTAAACCCTAATTAGTTGCATCCAATCATTGATAGCCAAACAGCTGCTTCAAACTTTTAAGGTATCGCCTGGAGACGGGCACTTTGGCGCCGGAATGGGTGATGGCCAGTGCACCTGTGTCCTGCAGAATGATTTCACTGATGGCCGCCGGCATCAGCAGATACTGGCGGTGGCAGCGCACCAGTGGGGTTTTTTCTTCCATCAGCTTTAAGGTCATCTGGGTATGCACCTTGCACTGGGCGGTGACCACATGGATACCGCCGAGATCGCTGAATACATATTCCACATCCCTGATTGGCACTACTTTGAGACGGGTGCCGCTGTAGCAAGGCAGCACTTCCAGTGTCTCAGGTGCCAGCATGGTCATATCTCTGGGGCGCAGATCTTTGCGCAGCTTATCCAGCGTTTTAGCCAGACGCTGTTCATCTACTGGCTTGAGCAGGTAATCAAAGGCATGATTTTCAAAGGCTTTGATGGCGTACTCATCATAGGCGGTGACAAACACAACCCTTGGCATATTGTCAGGATCCAGCATGGCAATCATTTCCATACCTGTGATACGGGGCATCTGAATATCCAGAAACACCAGATCCGGCTTGTCCCTGTGAATGGCTTGCAAGGCTTCAACGGCATTGCTGCACTGACCGATGACCTCGATGTCTCCGGCATCTTCAAGAATGTCGGCCAGCTCTTCACGGGCGAAGGGTTCATCGTCAACGATAAGGCAGCGGATCATTGTACTGGCTCCATGGCGGGTATCCGAATAGTGACTGTAGTACTGATGTCCGGCACGCAGCTGACCTGCACGCCATATTGGGCACCGAATTGATTTTGAATACGTTTATGTACCAGATTCATGCCCAGTCCATTGTGCTCACGCTCTGGTTGTGCCTGTGATGGCTGCTGCGGATAGAGGCCGGCATTGTCGGTGATGGTCAGCAGTATCTGATTGTCTGCCTGCTCGCCCCGGACCTGAATGTGTCCTGTCTCCAGCATGTGCGAGGTGCCGTGTTTGACCGCGTTTTCAATGATGGGTTGCAGGGTAAAGGCCGGCAGCCGAATACTGTGCAGCTCATTGGGAATGTCGATATCCACCTGCAGCCTATCGATAAAGCGGGCCTTTTCGATATTCAGGTAGGAGTCGATATGATCCAGCTCATCGGCCAGAGTCACCAGACCTGTGGTGCGTTTGAGATTGATGCGTAAAAACTGCGACAACTGTTGCAGCAGGGTGCGGGCCATGTCCGGGTTACGGCGGGTAATAGCGCTGATGGTGTTCAGGGCATTAAACAGAAAGTGCGGGTTCACCTGAGCCTGCAGCAGTTTGAGTTCAGTCTGGGTCAGCAGGTTTTGCTGCTGCTCGACCTTGCCGTACAGAATCTGGTTGGACAGCAACCTAGCAATGCCTTCTCCCAGGGTGCGGTTGATGTTCAGAAACAACTTGTTTTTGGGCTCATACAGCTTAATGGTGCCGATCACTTCGGTGTCATTGCGCAGCGGGATCACCAGACTGGAGCCGAGCCTACATTGGGCTGACAGGGAGCAGGAATAGGGCATTTCCACGCCATCGGCAAACATCACCCGGTTGTGCTCTATGGCATCTTTGGTGATTTGCGAGGCGATGGGGGTGCCGGGAATGTGGTGATCAGCACCCGTGCCAATAAAGGCCAGCAGCTTTTCCCTGTCGGTAATGGCCACCGCCCCCACTTTGGTTTCTTCAATAATGATGTTGGCAACCTTGGCGCTGGTTTCTTCATTGAAGCCGCGGGACAACAGACCGACACTGCGCTCGGCGATCTTCAGCGCTTTGGCGGAAAACGCGGATGACAACTTATCGAACATGGTTTTCTGGTCACGTATCATGCTCATAAAGGCGGCGGCGCCCAGTGAATTGACCAGCAGCATGGGGGGTGCAATCTGCTTTACCAGCTCCCAGGCATGGTCGTAGGGTTTGGCAATCAGCATGATCAGCGCCATCTGCATCAATTCGGCGTACAGGGTGACCATGGCGACCAGCATGGGGCTGTAAATCAATTCGCGCTTGCCCTGATTACGCAGGTACTGGCTGATAAGCCCGGCGCTCAGGCCTTCCATGGTGGTGGAAATGGCGCAGGCGACATCAGTAAAACCGCCCATAGAGTAACGGTGCAGACCGCCGGTGAGGCCGACCAGCAAGCCGGTAACCGGGCCGCCGAGTAAACCGCCGAGCACGGCGCCCATGGCACGGGTATTGGCGATGGCATCATTGGTCTGCTCACCAAAATAGGTGGCCATGATGCAAAAGCCGGAAAACACCAGATAGATAAACAGTTTATGGGGAAAACGCGGCGCCTCTTCGGTAAACAGTTTAAATAAAGGCGTCTTGCTGACCAGATAAACGATCACCAGATACACACACATCTGTTGGGTCAGCAGCAGGATCAAAGACATGAAACGAAACCGGCATTGGCATAAAAACGCTATTTTGCCAGAGATTGTGCGCCAAATCAGTGTTTGCGTTACGCTTTTGGTTTATAACATGGAAATTATATGAATGTTATTGAGGTTCAGATGAGCAAATCCATACACGGCCACGACGTCATGGCGTTGATGCAGGCACAGGCAAAACCCCTGACAGCAGCAGAACTTAAGCAGTTGATGCAGGACACCTTCGGCATTGATGTGACTTATCACACCTGCAGCAAAGAGGGCATGAGCGCCGATGAGCTGATTACTTTTTTGCGCAGCAAGAAGAAATTTATTGAGTCAGACGCCGGCTGGCAGGTCGACAGCCGACGCATCTGTAATCACTGAATCAATTCAAGTGCCAGTTTGAATTGGCCGTTATCAGCAGGCTCAACCCGGATCACCTCAGCGCTGATCCGGTTTTCGTCGCCGCTCCCCGGATTCAAGGTCAGCTCAATCCGGTAACCCACGCCAACTTCTGCCGGGCTTTCTATCAGGGCGCCGGTGCGTGACAAATCCAGGCAAATACCGGCAGCACAGCGGCGCTGCTCGAGTTTGTCCTGCCAGTTGAGTCTGATCTCTGCCTGCTCCATATCGATACGACGGGACTGACGACGCTCTTCAAATCCTTTGACGGGAGATGACATATCCCTGTTACTCCTGAGTTTTTGTTGGAATTTATATTAAGCAGGTACTGGGCCGCGGTTCAAGCCTGAAAACCAAAGCGCGCCCGAAGGCGCGCTTTGTGTGGTTATCTTTGGATGGCTGTCAGTCTTCATCCGGTACTTTGGGGTAGGGCAGTTTCAACTGACCCCAACGGATGACAATCACTGTGGCCGCCAGCACCAGTGTTGCTGCAGCGATACCCAGAATGCGCCAGTCATCCATGCTTTTCATATCCAGGATCAGGTAACGGGCCAGTGCCACAATGGCGATGTATAAAGGCATGCGGATCGGCAGCTTACCGGATTCCAGATAGTTGCCCACCATCGCCAGCACTTCCAGATAGATAAACAGCAGCAGCAGATCTGCCAATGCGACTGTGCCCATTTTGAAGATGTGGACGATTTCCTGCCCAATCGCAAACACGGTGGCAATGGCGATGATCACCAGCACCATGTTTTCAACGAGTTTGACGCTCTTTAAGCCAACTTTACGGTAAATTCCCATACCAGATCCTGCGAACTAAAACTTTCGGCCAGTTTATCAGGATTTCATGACGCGAAATTGAAAAATCTGCGTGATTAAAATCACACTGTGCGTCACATGCCTGTGTTATATCGCGAACCTGATCCCATCCCCAAATGCTTTATTATCCTGCTTTTCCGTCTGCCCGGGGACTGCATAACATTCTGGCGTACACCAAACAAAAACCGCCAAAGGCCAGCAGCCAGGCAATGGCTGCAAGCAACACCCCCAGCTGAAAGAAGGTGGGCACAATGGAGGCCATAGCCCGCAGTCCGGCACCAAGCAGAAGAAATGCAAAACAATAGGGCATGACAGCCGGAGCCTTAAGTGGCCGTCCGGTATGACCCAAGGATACCCGGGCCATCATCGCCAGGATCATGCCACCAACGCCGCCAACGGCCATCAGGTGAAAACCGGCAGATATTGGCAGGCCCGCCGCAATCAACAACAGTCCGGTTGGGATACACAGATAACTCAGATGCAGTGACCACAACAAGGGATTTGGCAGACAGTGGCGTATGCCCCAGCGTAATTGCCTGATGAGCAGCAGTGCTGCGCCCACCGCTGCCGCTAGCCGGATCAGCAGGGGTTGTTGACTGATCATGGTAAGGACAAGCACCAGGATTGCACCGAAAGTGATACCTTCCAGGAGAGGGATATTGGCGCCTCTTTGCCACTGTGTGGCCCTTTCTGTGAAAAACGGGATCACCCGGCCACCGAGCAGTGCGATAAGCAGCACGATTAATAAAGTTGCGGCGTACAACGCACTGTGAGCGATTGCGTCTGGACCATACAGAAGTCCGTAATAACTGATTGCATTGAGTAAAGTCAGGGTGCACAGAATCGGCACAAATACCATATTGCGCCACTGTTTTACCTGATAGACCGCGTGGCCGACCACCCATGCTGTTGCCGGTAAGAAAGCCAGATCAATGGCCGCAACCAACGGCAGGGGCGCCCAGTGGTTGTCGAGCAGCAAAATCCTCGGGACCAGCCACAATCCAAACAGGGCCACAAGTGGCTTGCCACTGAGCCCAGGTGAGCCGGTCCAGTTTTGCACCGCCGTCAGCAAAAAGCCGGCAACGATAGCAGCGACAAAGCCAAAAATCATCTCATGACCATGCCACCACAACACATTTCCCTGTGGAGTGAGGAAGATAACCCCGTTCAATTGCCCCAGCCACAGTGTCAGCGCCAATATGCTGAACAGGCTGCCGAACAGGAACAGCGGGCGAAATCCGAGGCGAAACAGCGGCGGATTGGGTTGTTTTGCCAGTGGATCATGAATTTGCAGCATTGACCTATCCTTATATCCAAGTGAATTAGTCGGGTATTATAAGCTGCAAAAATAATGAATGTTATATGGGAGATATAAATTATTTCTTTTGAGGTACAAAAAAACCGCCTTGCGGCGGTTTTTCGGGTCCTGTCGGAATTAACGCTTGAGCGCTTCACTCAGCAGAGGACGAACGGTTTTAACCAGACCCATGGTGGTTTTTGGGTTACCGGCAATGATGTTACCGGACAACAGGTAGCTGTGGCCACCGGTGAAATCAGTCACGGTACCGCCCGCTTCACGGACGATCAGATCGCCGGCAGCGATATCCCATGGCTTCAGGCCGATTTCAAAGTAACCTTCCATACGACCGGCGGCAACATAGGCCAGATCCAGTGCAGCAGAGCCGGCACGGCGCAGATCGCCACACTGACCGAATACTTCACCCAGGAGCTTCATGTAAGTTTCAGTGTGCTGACGGGCTTTGAATGGGAAACCGGTAGCGATAACACTGGTGTTCATGTCGGTGTTATTGGATACGCGCAGACGGAAGTCATTCATTTTGGCGCCCTGACCACGTACAGCACTGAACAGTTCGTTACGAACAGGATCAAATACCACGGCAACTTCAGTCTTGCCTTTATGTTGCAGTGCGATGGATACGGCGAAGTGAGGGATACCCTTCACGAAGTTGGTGGTGCCATCCAGAGGATCGACTATCCAGATATAATCTTTGTTGGTACCACGATTTTCACCGCTCTCTTCCGCCACGATAGTGTGGTCCGGATAGGACTTACGGATCTGGTACACGATAGCTGCTTCTGCTTCCTTGTCTACACTGGTCACATAGTCGTTGATGCCTTTGGAAGTCACTTCAACGCGGTCGAAGTCAGTGTAAGCACGCATAATTGTTTGGCCGGCAGCGCGGGCAGCGCGGACAGCGATAGTCAGCATTGGATGCATTGCAATCCCCTGGATGTTAAAGAACGAGTAAAAATAGCGGCCGGATTATACCCAAATCCCTGAACATATCAAATGCCGATTTTGTAGTTAAGTAAACCGCCGCTGGCATGTTAAGATTCCGCTTCTGTGTTTGTGAATTAAATTAAGACCTTCGATGCTCAGTAATATCCGTGTTGTATTAGTCGGTACTTCCCATCCGGGCAACATCGGCTCGGTTGCCCGTGCCATGAAAACCATGGGGCTGTCCAATTTGTATCTGGCTGAACCCAGATGTGAGCCAGATGGCCAGTCGGTGGCGCTGGCCGCCGGTGCCTGCGATATCCTCAAGGAGCTGAAAACCGTGGGCTCGATGGAAGAAGCAATCCGTGATTGCAGCCTGGTGATCGCCACCTCAGCCCGCAGTCGCACGCTGGACTGGCCGATGCTGGATCCGCGCCAGGCGGGCGAAAAGCTGGCTGTTGAGTCGTTCAATGGGCCGGTTGCCATGGTATTTGGCCGTGAAAACCATGGTCTCAACAATGAAGAGCTGCAGCGCTGTCATTACCATCTGTCTATTCCGGCCAATCCTGAATACAGTTCGCTCAATCTGGCCCAGGCAGTACAGCTGGTGTGTTATGAAACCCGTATGGCCTGGCTTGCCGGACAGCATAAACCTGTGGATGACATTCAGTATCCTTCCAGCGAAGACCATGAGCGTTTCTTTGCGCACCTTGAACAGACGTTGTCACGTACCGGTTTTATCATCAAAAATCATCCGGGACAGGTGATGACCAAGCTCAGACGACTGTTTACCAAAGCCCGCATTGAAACCCATGAAATGAATATTCTGCGCGGCATATTGACGTCTGTGGACAAGAAAGTCGGTGACGGCGACAAGTAACAACGGGGCAAGACCATGGGTGTAAGAGCAAGACTGAAAGAAGATATCGAATCCATTTATCACAGAGATCCGGCGGCCAACAGCACGCTGGAGATATTGCTTAATTACCCCGGGATGCACGCGATTTGGCTGCACCGCATAAGCCATAAGTTGTGGAAGGCCGACTGGAAATTGTCGGCGCGGTTGTTGTCGACCTTCTCGCGCTGGATGACCGGGGTGGAAATTCACCCGGGAGCGACCATTGGCCGGCGCTTTTTTATCGATCATGGCATGGGTGTGGTCATCGGCGAAACTGCGGAGATTGGTGATGATTGCACTCTGTATCACGGCGTGACGCTGGGTGGAACCAGCTGGAATGCCGGTAAGCGTCACCCGACACTGGAAAACAATGTGGTGGTGGGGGCAGGTGCCAAAATTCTCGGGCCCATTGTGATGCGTGAGGGCAGCCGGGTAGGCTCCAATTCCGTCGTGGTAAAGGAAGTCCCTGCCAATACCACGGTCGTGGGCATCCCGGGTCGTATGGTGGCGACACCGACCGAAGCCAACAAGGCCCAGAGCGAACGTCGCAGTGCCATGGCCAGGAAATATGGCTTTGATGCCTACGCAGTCTCCCCGGATAATCCTGATCCGGTAGCCAACGCCATTGGCCAGATGTTGGATCATATGCATCTGATGGACTCCAAACTGCAGGACCTGTGTAAAGAGATGCAGGCAATGGGCGGCAATGTGTGTACCGACAGGTTGCCAGAACTCGATGTTGGCGAGTTCAGTGAAGCTGAGCAGGAAGCCGCGGTGAAACGTCAACGCGGACTGGATGAGTTTGATCCCATTATCTGACCGAAATGCTGTGATTTTGGCCCGTTGGCATTGAACAATGGCAACGAAATAAGGTTAAATACGCCCGCCGTATGATGAGGTAGGCTCGGGTAGCGCAGCGATAATACCTGAGTGATTTGGTCGGACAAATACTTGACTGAATTACTCTGGTATGTTTTACTGCTTCCATATCAATCGGGGAGCAAAATTGAGTTATGAAACTGACATCTAAAGGTCGCTATGCAGTTACCGCCATGTTAGATGTGGCGATTCACTCGACTGCGGGACCTGTCCCATTGGCAGATATCTCTGAACGTCAGGGAATATCGCTGTCCTATCTTGAACAACTTTTTGCCAAGCTGAGAAAGCAGGGATTGGTTGCCAGTGTCCGCGGTCCCGGTGGCGGTTATCGGTTGGGACTGGATGCAGAAGATATCTCCGTCGGTATGGTGGTGATGGCTGTTGATGAAAGCGTCGATGCCACCCGTTGCCACGGCAAGGGGAATTGCCAGG
Source organism: Shewanella sp. GXUN23E (assembly GCF_050865035.1). Lineage (NCBI taxonomy): Bacteria > Pseudomonadati > Pseudomonadota > Gammaproteobacteria > Alteromonadales > Shewanellaceae > Shewanella > Shewanella sp. GXUN23E. Next base: position 17,405 of record NZ_JBOZWP010000012.1, read on the forward strand.
GCGGCAGCCGTTGTTTGACCCACTCGCTGTGGGGCGATCTCAGTAAACAGATTTCTGAGTTTTTAAATGGCATCAGTCTGGCTGGACTGATGCAAAAGCGGGATGTGCAGTTTATCTCGATTCAACAGGATAAAATCCAGCAAGATCAGCGTGTCATTGCTTGATCCGGATTATAAAGCCAATTTTTGAAGTACGTTGTCGGCAGTAAGGCCTGTGTGGCAATGCCAAGTACGGAGTGTGTGATGAAGCTTCCTATCTACCTTGACTATTCAGCAACAACCCCAGTCGACCCTCGTGTCGCAGAAAAAATGATGCAGTACATGACGATGGACGGCGTATTCGGTAACCCGGCTTCCCGTTCTCACCGTTACGGCTGGCAGGCAGAAGAGGCGGTTGACCATGCCCGTGCCCAGATCGCTGAGCTTATCAATGCCGACCACAGAGAGATCGTATTGACCTCTGGTGCGACTGAGTCTGACAACCTGGCCATCAAAGGTGTTGCTCACTTCTATCAGAAGAAAGGTAAGCACATCATTACCAGCAAGACTGAACATAAGGCGGTACTGGATACCTGTCGTCAGCTGGAGCGTGAAGGCTTTGAAGTGACCTATCTGGAACCTGCCGAGAACGGCATCATCCCGATGGAGCGTCTGGAAGCCGCCATGCGTGATGACACCATTCTGCTGACTTTGATGCATGTGAATAACGAAATCGGTGTAATCCATGATATCGATGCCATTGGTGAGCTGTGTCGCAGCAAAGGCATTATTTTCCATGTGGATGCCGCCCAAAGCGCGGGCAAACTGCCGATTGATGTGCAGCAGACCAAAGTGGATCTGATGTCGATTTCCGGCCATAAGATGTACGGCCCAAAAGGGATTGGTGCCCTGTACGTACGTCGCAAGCCTCGTATTCGTCTGGAAGCCCAGATGCACGGCGGCGGCCATGAGCGCGGTATGCGCAGCGGTACTTTGCCGACTCACCAGATCGTGGGTTTGGGTGAAGCAGCAGCCATTGCGAAAGCCGACATGGAAAAAGATAACGAACGTATCCGTATGCTGCGCGACAAGCTGTGGAACGGCATCAAAGATATTGAAGAGACTTATATCAACGGCGATGAAAACCAGCGTTACTGCGGTAACCTGAACGTCAGCTTCAACTATGTTGAAGGCGAGTCGCTGATGATGGCTCTCAAGGACCTGGCTGTGTCCTCCGGCTCTGCCTGTACCTCTGCCAGTCTCGAACCAAGTTATGTGCTGCGTGCCCTGGGTCTGAATGACGAAATGGCACACAGCTCCATCCGCTTCTCTATCGGTCGCTTTACCACCGAAGAGGAGATTGATTACGCCATTGAAACCATCAGGAACTCCATCGGCAAGTTGCGTGAAATGTCGCCGCTGTGGGAAATGTTCAAAGACGGTGTGGACTTGAACAAGGTGCAGTGGAATCACCACTGATCCTGAGCAGAATATTAGAGTTGGAGCAGTATCATGGCATACAGTGAAAAAGTAATTGACCACTACGAGAACCCACGTAACGTAGGTTCGTTTGACAAAGATGATCCGTCAGTAGTGACCGGTATGGTGGGAGCCCCCGCCTGTGGCGACGTAATGAAGCTGCAACTGAAAATCAATGAAGCAGGCATCATTGAAGATGCTAAATTCAAGACCTATGGTTGTGGCAGTGCAATTGCCTCCAGCTCGCTGGTAACTGAATGGGTGAAAGGCAAGAGCATCGAAGAAGCAGCGGCTATCAAGAATACCGATATTGCCGAAGAGCTGGCCTTGCCTCCGGTGAAAATCCACTGTTCAATTCTGGCGGAAGACGCGATTAAAGCGGCGCTGGATGAGTACAAAGCCAAGCATAACGGTTAATCGGAGTCTCTATGGCAATTACAATGACACCCTCTGCAGTAGAGCGGGTAAAGTCATTCCTGGCCAATAGAGGAAAAGGTCTGGGTTTACGCCTGGGCCTGAAAACCTCCGGCTGTAGTGGTATGGCGTATGTGCTTGAGTTTGTTGATGAACTCAACGCTGATGACGAGATGTATGAGATTGATGGTGTCAATATTATCATCGATGCCAAGAGCTTCATCTACCTGCAGGGTATTGAGCTGGACTTCGTTAAGGAAGGTCTCAACGAAGGTTTCAAATTCAACAACCCCAACGCCAAAGGTGAGTGTGGTTGCGGTGAGAGCTTCACTGTCTGAGCGCTATGAATTACTTCGAGTTATTTGATTTACCCCAATCTTTCGACGTTGACACCGCCGAGCTGGCCAGCCGCTATCGCGAGCTGCAGCGGGCGGTGCACCCGGACAAATTTGCCGGTGGCAGTGAGCAGGAAATGCTGCTGGCTGTGCAAAAGACAGCCCAGGTGAATGACGGTTTCCAAACCCTCAAAGATCCGCTGCGCCGTGCCGAGCATATGCTGGCCCTGGCTGGTTTGGATATCAGTCATGAAACGGCAACCGTCAGAGACACCGGCTTCCTCATGCAGCAGATGGAGTGGCGCGAAGCCCTCGAAGAGATTGCGCACAGTGCCAAAGCCGATGCACTGATTGATGAACTGCATACTTCTTTCGCCGCCTATCAGCGCGATATCTTTGCCCATCTTGCTTCTTTGCTGGCGTCCGACGCACCAGCGAATAAGGCCAATGCTGCAGATCAAATCCGTAAACTCAAGTTTATGGCAAAGTTGCAGGACGAACTGGCCCGGGCTGAAGATGCTCTGTTTGAATAGTTCACCTTAGCGGTTTTCATTTTCTTTGGCTCAATTTACTATTGGGCCAAATTTTTAAGAGTTAAGCATTATGGCCCTATTGCAGATTGCTGAGCCTGGTCAGAGTGCCGCCCCCCATCAACACAGACTGGCGGTCGGTATCGATCTGGGCACCACCAACTCCCTGGTTGCTGCAGTACGCAGTGGCGAAGCGGCAACCTTACCCGATCCCCATGGCAGACATTCGCTGCCGTCCATTGTGTTCTATGGCGAAGATGAGATTCTGACTGGCTACGATGCGGCTGCGCACTCAGCCAAAGATCCGGTCAACACCATAGTCTCAGTCAAGCGTTTTATGGGACGCAGTCTGGCGGACATTCAGTCCGGCGATTATCAGCATGCCTATGAGTTCAGTGCCAGTGAGCATGGTCTGCCGGTGTTCAATACGCCTCAGGGGCAGGTAAATCCGATTCAGGTGAGCAGTGAAATCCTGCGGCCACTGGTGAGCCGGGCCGAAGAAACATTGGGTGGCCAGCTCGAAGGCGTGGTGATTACTGTGCCTGCCTATTTCGATGATGCCCAGCGTCAGGGTACCAAAGATGCGGCGAATCTGCTGGGGCTGAAGGTTCTGCGTCTGCTCAACGAACCCACTGCGGCGGCTATCGCCTATGGTCTGGACTCCCAGCAGGAAGGTGTGATTGCCGTTTATGATCTCGGCGGCGGTACCTTTGATATCTCGATTTTGCGTCTTAACAAAGGAGTGTTCGAAGTTCTCGCAACCGGTGGTGATTCGGCGCTGGGTGGTGATGATTTTGATCATCTGCTGCAGGCCCATCTGCAACAGGTATGGGGGCTTGATAATGCCAGCGCGCAGCTGAGCCGCCAGCTACTGATTGAAGCCAGGCGGGTGAAAGAGGCGCTGACTGATGCCGATACGGCCCAGGCCAGTGCCACACTGCAAGATGGCAGTGTGCTGTCTGCACAGATTACCCGCGCGCAGTTTGATGAAATGATCGCAGCCCTGGTACGCAAGACCATAGTGGCCTGTCGCCGCGCGCTGCGCGATGCCGGTGTCAGTGCCGACGAAGTGCTGCAAACCGTGATGGTCGGTGGTTCTACCCGGGTACCGCTGGTGCGCCAGCAGGTTGCCGAGTTCTTCGGTAAAACCCCGTTGACCTCCATTGACCCTGATAAAGTGGTCGCTATCGGCGCCGCCATTCAGGCGGATATTCTGGTGGGCAACAAGCCTGAGTCAGATCTGCTGTTGCTGGATGTATTGCCTCTGTCCCTGGGTATTGAAACCATGGGCGGACTGGTGGAGAAAATCGTTTCCCGCAACACCACGATTCCGGTTGCCCGGGCGCAGGAGTTTACCACCTTCAAGGATGGTCAGACTGCCATGGCGTTCCATGTGGTGCAGGGCGAGCGTGAGTTGGTGGACGATTGTCGCTCACTGGCACGCTTTACGCTTAAGGGCATTCCGCCGTTGGCGGCCGGTGCTGCCCACATCCGGGTCACCTTCCAGGTTGATGCTGATGGATTGTTGAGTGTGACTGCCATGGAGAAATCCACCGGCGTGAAATCCAGTATTCAGGTTAAGCCCTCGTTCGGGCTATCAGATACCGAGATTGCCACTATGCTCAAAGATTCCATGAAGCATGCCAAAGATGACATCAGTCGGCGTATGCTGGCAGAGCAGCAGGTGGAAGCGGCCCGGGTGCTGGAATCGCTGCATTCGGCGCTTGCCAAAGATGGTCAGCTGCTGACCACTGAAGAGCGGCAGGCGATTGATGCCGCAATGGCCGAGGTTGCAACCCTGGCCGGCGGAGAGGATGCTGATGCCATCACCCGTGCCATTGAGGCTCTGGATGTGGTCACTCAGGACTTTGCGGCCCGTAGAATGGACAACTCTATCCGTCAGGCCCTGGCTGGCCAGTCGGTTGATCAAATATAGGTAAGATCAGATATGCCAAAGTTAGTATTTTTACCCAATGAGGATCTGTGCCCGGAAGGCGCGGTGGTAGAAGCCGAAGTGGGCGAAACCATTCTGGATGTGGCGCTGCGCAACGGTATTATGATTGAGCATGCCTGTGAAAAGTCCTGTGCCTGCACCACTTGCCACTGCATCGTGCGTGAAGGTTTTGATGAGCTGGAGCCCAGTGATGAACTGGAAGATGACATGCTGGACAAAGCCTGGGGTCTGGAGCCTGAGAGCCGTTTGTCCTGTCAGGCCAAAGTGGTGGATTGCGATCTGGTGATCGATATTCCCAAGTACACCATCAATATGGTGAGTGAAGGCTGAGCGCGTCATTTTTGACTATCAAATGCCTGACAGAGCCCCGAATTACGGGGCTTTTTTATATCTGCGGCTCAGAAACAAACAGTCCATGAGGTGCGCTGTTGGGTGTTTGGTCATCAGTTGATTCAGGAAATGCTAAATTATTTGCGCTGCGCAAAACTTTGCAAAACACCGACTGTGACAAAAATCACAGATAAGTGCGCTATAAAGATAGGCTTTAACAATCAAATTTCGTATAATCCGCGCGGAAATAACTACACTCGCTAACAAAGGAAGCTTGTAACATGGCGATCGAACGCACTTTTTCTATCATTAAGCCTGATGCTGTTGCCAAGAACCACATTGGTGCCATCTACAACCGTTTTGAAACTGCCGGTCTGAAGATCATCGCTTCTAAAATGGTACACCTGTCAAAAGAGCAGGCTGAAGGCTTCTATGCAGAACACAGCGAGCGTCCTTTCTTCGGCGCGCTGGTTGAGTTCATGACCTCTGGTCCTATCATGGTTCAGGTTCTGGAAGGCGAAAACGCAGTACTGGCCAACCGTGAAATCATGGGCGCAACCAACCCTGCACAAGCCGCTCGCGGCACGATCCGTTCAGACTTTGCTGACAGCATCGATGAGAACGCAGTTCACGGCTCTGACGCGCTGGCTTCTGCCGAGCGTGAAATTGCTTACTTCTTCAGTGCTGAAGAACTGTGCCCACGCACTCGTTAATTCGTTTTCGAATATGAAAAAGGAGCCTTAGGGCTCCTTTTTTTTGTGTTTTAATTCGTACCGTACACAGTCGAGATTTTCCAGATTGCTATTGATAGGGCGTCACGAGTACAGCCTTGAAGCGAATTTGGCAGGATTATTCGCGGCCTTGAAATTGGCTTTTTTATGAGTTTGAACATTCTCGATTATGCGTTTGCAAATTGAGGTGCAGGGAAATTCATTTTACGTGATCAATGTCACGGCGTTTGAATTTGAATTATTTCGTAAATACCTGGATTGTTAAATTGTTGTTTGTTTTAATTTGTTTTAACGTGCGTTTGGATGCGATTGTTACGTTTATTGTCGAAAAACCCAACTGGTGATGTTTTTAAATATCATTCAATGTGTGAATATTGTTAATTAAAGTAGTGTTGACGTAATCGTTTGTTGTTTGTGATATTTGCGAATGTGGCGCGACAGTGTCACTGGTTGCAAAAATAAAACAACAATGAAAGGAATGATGAGTATGTCAACGCGAACTGCCGTGGCTAAAGCGGTTAATTTTAGTCTGTTTGCCATTATATCGTCGACGTCTGCTGTGACGCTTGCCGAAGAAGTCGCCCCTAATACCGCCAAAATAGAAACCATTGAAGTGACAGGTTCCCGTATTAACCGGGAAGGGGCGATTGCACCAACTCCCGTTACTGTCATCACCGGCGATGATTTGCTGAAAACCGGTGCGGTGAATATCGCTGAAGCACTGAATGAATTGCCTCAACTGGCGAATACCTACACTTTGGGTAATTCAGGTACTTCTATTGGTACTGCGGGTTTGAATACTCTGGATTTGCGGGGCATGGGCTCTAACCGCACACTGGTATTGGTGGATGGTAAGCGTCATGTGGCGGCAGTGCCGGGCTCTGCCGCCATGGACATCAACACCATTCCAACCGAGTGGGTTGAAAGTGTCGAAATTATCACCGGCGGCGCATCGGCTATCTACGGCGCAGATGCAGTAACCGGCGTGGTTAACTTCAAGCTGAAGAAACGTATTGAAGGTTTTAATGCCAGCGCCAGTGGCGGTTGGGCGGAAGATAGTGGTTACAATAACCAGCGTTTTTCGCTGTCTTATGGCAGTGATTTTGATAACGGCCGTGGTAATGCGGCGATTTCGGCTGAATATGCCCAGCAATCCAGGCTGGACATGTTGGAACGGGATCAAACCTCCAAGTCGTGGGTGCACTACAAGAATCCCAACGGCGACAGCATCTATGAAACCCTGGAAGGGGGCCACTATCGGATCAGCAATGGTGGCACCACTAACATAGGTGGCACCTGGTACACCTTTAATGATGATGGCAGTGTGCGTGAAGTCAACCGTGGCGACATTTATGATGGGTCATACTGTGCCGGTGATTGTGATTACATCAATTTGCGCCAATGGGAAGAGCTGCAGCCTGAGTTTGACCGCGCTACGGTGAACGTGAAAGTCAATTATGATGTAACCGATTCACTGAATGCCTATCTGGAAGCCAAGTATTCTGAGACCAACGCCACGACCTCAGGGCAGCCGGCATTCTTCTTCTTTAATCCAACGACCACCATCAGCCGCGACAATGCTTATATCAGCGATGAATTGGGTGCCATCATGGATGCGGCCGGTAGAGACAGCATCAGTATCAACCGTTTCATGTCAGACATGGGACCGCGGACTGAAGAAGATAAGCGCACGACCCAGCGTTATGTGTTGGGGCTGGAGGGCGATATTGCCGATGGCTGGAGCATGGATACCTATGTGGTGTGGGGGCAGACCAAGCACGATCGCACTAACTTAAATAACCTGATTTACAAAAACTTTGAGGACTCCATCGACGCTATCAGAGATGCCGATGGCAATATTGTTTGCCGGGATGAAGAGGCCAGGGCCAATGGCTGCGTACCGACCAACCTGTTTGGTAACGGCAGCGTCTCTGAAGCGGCAAAGAACTATATCAGCACCACGACCAAAGGGACCTCGACCATAGAGCAGTTTGTGGCGGGGGGCTCAGTGTCCAATTCTGCTCTGTTTGAGTTGCCGGCGGGCTATGTTGGCTTTGCATCCGGGGTGGAATACCGTCGTGAAGAGAGTAATTCCAACGAGGACCCGTTTGCCGCTGCCGGTAATACCTTCTTTAACGCGCTGCAAAGTGAAGGCGGCAAGTTCAACGTAAAAGAAGTATTCGCTGAAGTATCTGTGCCGGTACTGGCGGACTTGCCGCTTATCCAGCAACTGGATATTGATGGTGCGGTGCGTTACGCCGACTACTCCTCAGTAGGCGAAGCAACCAGTTGGAAGTTGGGACTGAACTGGACTGTTTACGATGATTTGCGCGTTCGCTCGACGGTTGCCACCGCCATTCGTGCGCCTAACATTGGCGAATTGTATTCCGCGCAGTCACAAAACTTCTTCCGGGTGAATGACAGCTGTAAAGCCAGTGAGCTTGCCGATTTGACGCCTGAGCAACGGGCTATCCGTGCAGCCAACTGTGCGGCGCTGGGGATTCCGGCTGGCTTTGATGATCCCTATGATGACAAGACCCTGGAAGGTCTGTCAGGTGGTAATCCAGAGCTTAAGTCGGAAGAATCCAAATCTGTGACGGCGGGTTTTGTATATGAACCGGGCTTTATTGATAACTTCAGTCTGATGGTGGATTACTGGGACATCGAAATTACCGATGCGATCAGCTCTATCAGTGCACAGGATATTATTGACCGCTGTGTGGATTCGCCCACCGGCATCAATAACCAGTATTGCGCACTGATAACCAGGGATAAGGACAACCATCAGATCACCAATATTCTGCAGATAGTACAGAATATTGCCATGTCCAAAACCTCCGGCGTGGATATGCAGATTGGCTATGACTTCCCGCTGGCTGGCGGCGATGTAAAAACCAATTTATTGGCTACCTATCTGATTGAAAGTAAACGCTTTGCATTCCAGGATGAACCGGATTCTTACTATGAGTATGCCGGGGTGATTGGTGATCCCAAGTGGGAAGGGCAACTGCGGATTAACTACAGCATCGACGCCTGGCAATTTAACTGGAAAACCAGTTATATCGACCGGGTGGCCAGATACACAGATCAGTTCAACGCCAGTTATCCGATCCCATACTCAGATATTATGGAGTATGGCACTTACTCAGTGACCGATTTGTTTGGTACTTATACCTTCGAGAATGGTTTGGCCATTGGTCTGGGGGTCGATAACGTGTTTGACCGGGGCCTGCCAGGTATTATGACGGGTAACGGTTCAGGACAAGGCGCTTATGACAATATAGGTCGTTTCTGGTACCTGACGCTGGACTTTAAGATGTAATGAATTGTTGAAAACCAATGCCGGGCCATGAGCCCGGCATTTTTTTGTGAATGAAAGGCTAAGCGACTTGCGCAGATGGTTTTGCTGTTGTGTCTGGTGTCACAAAATGGTGATAAAGGCAAAATTATTAAAAGTTGAAACTGATTTGGTTGTTAATTTGGCGTGTGTGTTCATTGCCTGTTGTTGTGTGGTGTAACCCACATTGGGTGGGTAATTGAGTTAGTTGCAAAACACTATTTCTCGCCTGTGATTACGAAGTGATTACAACGCATTATAATTGCTAGCATTTATCCATATTGATCTTCCTGATGTTATTGCTAATTTCCTCATCCCAGAGGCCATAGTAATTACAACAAGGCTGACAGAAATGCCTCTCACTTGCTGTCAGCAAATATAAAGGAATGATGATATGTCAAAGCAGACTGCAGTGGCCAACGCGGTGCGTTTGGGCCTGTTTGCGTTGGTTTCGGCTTCTGTATCCGGTGTCGCTCTGGCTCAGAGTGCTGCCAGCCAAGGCGCTGATGTAGAACGTATTGAGGTAACCGGTTCCCGTATCAAGCGTACTGATATGGAAAATGCCTCTCCTGTGGTAGTGATCGGTGCTGCAGATATTGAAAAAGGCGGTTTTAACTCGGTTCAGGACGTGCTGGATAACCTGTCGCAGAACTCAGGTGGTTCCATGACCCAGCAGGAAGTGCACGGCTTTACGCCAGCCGCTTCATCGGTCAACCTGCGTGGTGTGGGCGCCGGTCGGGTGCTGACCCTGATCAATGGTAAGCGTGTGCCCAAGTATCCGTTTGGTGCCGGTGGTACCAGCAGTTTTGTGGATACCGCCAACATCCCCATGGGCGCGATTGAGCGTGTTGAAATTCTGACCACTGGCGCCTCAGCGATTTATGGCTCTGATGCAATGGGCGGGGTAATCAACATTATTCTGAAGAAGAATGTGGAAGAAACGACCTTCAAGTACCGCTTCTCCGACACCCATGACGGTGGCCTGCAGAATAATCAGTTCTCCCTGATGACCGGCGCGTCCAGCGAAACCACCAATCTGACTTTCTTCCTGGAATATGAAGACAGAGAAGCGCTGAAAGCGAGCGATCGCCTTGAATGGGGTACGGATATGATTGCGGGCGCAAGATATGCCGGTTACAGCTCCTATGGGGTTAACCTCAGCACATTGGATGGCAAGTCACTGGTTGATACCCTGACGCCGGAGCAATGTACCGCCCGTGGTTTTGTTTGGTTGGGTGAGAAGGCTGGCTGTGGTTTTGACCGCGCCGCCCAGCGTGACTTTATGCCAGAGCAAAAGCGCTACTCCACCATGATTAACCTGACCAAGGAAATCGGTGATAACCATGAGTGGTATTCCCGCCTGGATTACACCCACTCGACTTCTTACACTGAAATTGAGTCCGGTACCCTGGATGACGATCTGGTATTCAAGGTACATGGCGATAAAGTGACTGTGTCTGACGCCGGCGGTTTTGGTCTCAGCCAGACCTATGACAAGTCTGTTGGTTTTGGTGGTGACTTTGCCAATGCAACTGACGGCGAGTACAAGTACAAGCGCCGCTTACTGGAAGTGGGTCCCCGCACTTCCGAGTTTGAAACCAATAACTTTGCCTTTGTGACCGGTTTGACCGGTTATCTGACGGAAGATATTGAATATGACACCTCCTGGTCGATTGCCCGTCAGGAAGTGAATGCTTATTACGGTGGCTCTCCGACTTACCATGGCATGTTCAACTATGTGACCTCGGGTAAAAACGGTGTATCCCTGCTGGACAAGATCAGTGCCGAAGATGCACAAATGCTGAACTTCATCGGTAATAAACGCGGCCAGTCAACCCTGTCTACCTTTAACTTTGGCATTAACGGCGAGCTGCCGTTTGAACTGCCAGGTGGCGCCATTGGCTATGCTACCGGTGTTGAATACTCGCTGGAGCGTTTCTACGACAAGTCTGATGCCATGTCCACTCAGGGCGCAGTGATCGGTAAAGGTGGCAGCTCAGCCAGCGGCGATCGTGGTCAATACGCCGGTTACGTGGAAGCGGCACTGCCAGTGATTGATGATCTGACTGTGACCTTGGCAGGTCGTTATGACTACTACGATGATGAATCAGATGTGGGTGGCCAGTTCAGTCCACAGGTGGCGGTTGAATACCGTCCAATTAACAGTCTGCTCATCCGTGCCCTGTATGCGGAAACCTTCCGCGCGCCGGATATGCAGCGCCTGTTTGGTCAGCCTACCCGCGCTTATTCATCTGTGATTGACCCTGTGACCCAGGAGCAGATTGATTCGGTGAATGTGCTCGTTGGTCCGAATCCGCATCTGGAAGCGGAAAGTGGCAGCAACTACAACATCGGTCTGGTCTATGAGTACGAAGGTCTGAACCTGAGTGTGGATTACTGGATGGTGGATATCGATAACATGGTATCCAGCCCAAGTGCCCAGTACATTCTGAATCATGAGAACGTCTATGGTGACAAGGTCGTTCGTGATGCCGAAGGCAATATTGTACTGATTAACACTCAGGCGATGAATATGTCGTCCAACAAGACCGCAGGTATTGATTTCAGCGTAGGTTACAGCTTTGAAACCGGTTATGGTGATTTCAGCTCAACCCTGAACGGTACTTATCTGACCAAGTGGGAACGTAAGCTGACGCCGGATTCAGAGGCGCTGGATCTGCTGGATGGTGAAGATTCTGCACCAAAACTGAAAGCTAACCTGAATCTGGGCTGGGGACTGGATAACTTCTCCACCAACCTGCTGGTGGTGTACACCGATAAGATGAACGGGGTCAACATGGACTACTTCATCGAAAAGGGATGGGACAGTGAATACAGTGTGACAGTGGATCGCCACGTGGAAGTGAACTGGACGGCCAGTTATTTCATCAACGATGCGGTAAAACTGTCAGGCGGCATTAACAACCTGTTTGATGCGCAACCTGAACTGGATGCCACTGATAACTCCTGGCCACATTATCCACGCAGCTACTACAACGTAGTCGGACGTGAATATTACGCAGGTATTGAAGTGACCTTCTGATGAAATTTAAGCCGGGAAATATTTCCCGGCTTTTTTATATTTGTTTAATATTTAATCCCGCCGGTGTCACTTCACAAGACTCACACTCAGAATAAACTGCTGACGTTGGTGTGATGTATGTCACGGTATTGCAAATTGTATTGAACTACTCAAAAAAAATTCAACATGCAGATGTTTTGTAGATGTAATGACACAAGTTGATGCAATGACTGTTTGAAGCCAGTAAGTATCGATATTGTAAGATTTTGGGATTTAATTATCTCGATTGAAATTTACAATAACTAAATTAATGCGCACAAAATGCAACAATAACCCATATTGCTATTGTTGTTGTTATTGATAAGTTTTCTTTCCAAGAGGTCGCAGTAACTAAAAATAAGCTTATGTGAATACCTCTTCTTTCATATAAGCAAATTATAAAGGAAAGATAATATGTCAAAGCAAACCGTCGTTGCTAAAGCCGTGCGTTTTAGCATGTTTGCCTTAGTTTCTTCCTCTGTTTCAGGTGTTGCCCTGGCACAGGAAGCTGCAAGCGGAGCGAATGTTGAGCGTATAGAAGTTACCGGTTCCCGTATTCAGCGCACTGATATGGAAACCTCTTCTCCTGTCACCGTCATTGACCGTGCCGAGATCGATGCATCCGGTGTGGCCACTGTATCTGATTTTGTCCGTAACCTGGCATCCAACAGCTTTGGCTCGTTCCGTGATGCATCCGGTTTCGGTTCCGGTCAGTCTTCTCAGTCTACCGTGAGCCTGCGTGGCCTGGGTGCCAGCCGTACTCTGGTGCTGATCGACGGTCGTCGTATGGGCACCTCAGTTGCCTTCGGTGGTGGTACCCAAAACCTGAACGTTGTGCCTATGGCTGCCGTTGAGCGTATCGAAGTACTGCGTGATGGCGCATCTGCGGTATACGGCTCTGATGCGGTTGCCGGCGTAATCAACATCATCACCAAGAAAGAATATGACGGTGTGGAGATTGATGCCGAGCAGGGGATTACCCAGCACGGTGGCGCTGAGAGCACCAACGTACGTATGACCTTCGGTACTGTGGGCGAGAACACCAACGTAGTAGCCTCGGTGGAATACTTTAACCGCAGCCCGCTGTATGACGCTGATCGCAGTTTCAGTGACACCATGTACAGCTCTTATGGCTGGCCGGGTTCAGGTTCATTCGTGGATTACAGCAAGCCCAAGTACGATAAAGATGGCAATCTGGCAGGCTATGAGTCTGTGTCTTTCGCCGACGAGCGTTGTGATTCTCAAGGCAATAGCATTGTCAGTGGTAACCAGTGTTTGTACAACGCTGCATCAGCGTCTGCCACTATGGCTGCCCAGGAACGTTTCTCCAGCTTTGTGAAAGTTGACCACGCCCTGACCGATGACATCAACTGGACCAACCGTCTGATGATGACCAAGGTATGGACCGAAGGTCAGTACGCTGCTGCACCAAACAGCAACGGCCCAACCCTGCGCTACACCGAAGAAAACGCGGCTATCTATGAAGCGACTGTCAAGAAGTATGGCAACGACTATCTGAAGGGCCTGCTGCAGTATGACGCCAATGGTAAATTCATCGGTGTAGAAAAGGATGACAAGGGTAACTACAAAGGTGAGATCGCCCTGAGAATGCGTACTACGCCACTGGGTAACCGTATCACCAAAGTGGAAGACTCTGACATCAACTTCCTGACTGCGCTGGATGGCTATGCGGATGTGATGGGTGGCATGAGCTGGAACCTGGGTGCCCAGTGGATCCGCTCCGATGTGACCACAGTACAAACCGGTACTGCCAACGCTTCGATTATTCAGGATATGCTGGATAACGGCGATCTGGATTACTTTGCCGCCGGTGCTGGTTATCAAGAGGGCCACAATGAAGCCATGATCCAGAAAGCGGGTCACACTGCTGTTTTCTCCGGTCGCGTTCAGACTTATGGCGTTGACGGTGGCGTAAGCTTCGATCTGTTTGATATGCCGGAAGGTTCAGTGCCATTGGCGCTGGGTATCGAATGGAACCGTACTGAATTTGACCAGATGAGTGATGCTGCCTCTAACCTGGGTGATATCGTGGGTAGCTCGGGTGGCGACATCATTCAGGGCAAGAGTCGTGAGGTGCTGTCGCTGAGTGCTGAAACTCTGGTGCCTATCATTGACGGTCTGGATCTGGAATTGTCTGCCCGTTTCGATGACTACAGTGACTTCGGCTCCACCTTCAACCCTAAAGTGGGTCTGAGCTACCGTCCGGTTGATTCACTGTTGCTGCGTGCATCTTATGGTACCGGTTTCCGTGCACCGACTTTCGATGACATGTATGCCAACGCATCTGAAACCTTCCTGTGGGCCGTTGACCAGGTAGGCTGTAAAAATGGCGTGGCTGATTGTGAGCAGGCTCAGTACAAGGCTCAGTATCAGGGTAACGAAGATCTGGAAGCCGAAGAGTCAACTTCTCTGTCTGTGGGTATCGTGTGGAACGTGACTGACGCGCTGGATTTCGAATTGTCATACTACGACATCGAAATCGACAACGTGATCACAACCATGGACTCTCAGGATATCCTGAACCAGGAAGCGGCCGGTGTTGATGTCAGTGGCTTGCTGTTCCGTAACCCGGACACTGGCAAAATTGACTATCTGGTGCTGCCAAAGATGAACCTGGGCACCATGTCTACGTCAGGTATCGACTTCAATGCCCGCTACCTGCTGGAAACCAGCGTTGGTGAATTCCGCTTCGGTGCTGAAACCAACTATGTGATTTCCTGGGAAGAGAAGGATGGCCCATCATCACCAATGCAGGATGTTGTTGGTGAGCTGGGTAGCCCGCAGTACCGTATCAACCTGAACACCACCTGGACTCAGGGTGATTGGTCAGCCGCACTGTTTGGCCGTTACACTGCGTCTCAGGAAGAGAATTATCTGTCCAAAGGCGAGACTAAACTTGCCCGTACCGATGGTCAGTGGATCCTGGATGCTCAGGTAGGTTACAACCTGCCATGGAATGCCAAGGTTGAAGCCGGTATTCGTAACCTGCTGGACGAAGAGCCACCATTGAACGATTATCTGGGCTTCCCGGGATATGATACTTACCTGTATGACCCAATTGGTCGTGAGTACTATATCCGCTACAACCAGAAGCTCTAATCTGCAATAAATAGAAAGCCGGCATCATTGCCGGCTTTTTTTATTTCCCGCGCCAATGAAACTATGCCAAATGAATATTGATACAGATTGATTCAGTTGTGTTGAGATTTTTAAATTGATGTCTCTGTTGTGTATTTTTGGTTTGCTTTTGTGGTTGGATGATGGCTTTCTTAACGACCAATATTTTGGCATATGCTTGATTATAACTATGTGATTTAAAAAGGTTATTGTGATTGGCGTCACGCTTGGCTGGAAATGTTTGAGTTATGTTGTGTTTTTGAGTGTAAATCGCATTGACGCTCCCTAACGGCTTTAACAGTATCTAGTGTAGAGATTAACGTCTCGACTACATATTAATTATAAAAAAGCATTGTTTTGACAGCATTGAGTCAAAATTGGGAGACAGATATGAGTTCGTTGACCAAAACGGCAGCAGCCATCAAATATTCATTGTTAACCGCCGTGTCTGCGGGGGTAGCATTTTCTGGTGTGACTATTGCTGAGGAAGAAAAAAGTAACGTAGAACGGATTGAAGTAACTGGTTCACGTATCCAGCGCTCGGATATGGAAACCTCCAGTCCGGTGACGGTATTGGATGCCAGCGCAATTCAGGCAACCGGCGCAACCAGTCTGGATGAGGTGTTACAGACTATTACCGCTGCCAGCGGCGCTATGACCAACCCGGGCATCAACAATGGGTCCGGCGGTAATGCCCGTATCGATTTACGCGGATTGGGCTCTAACCGTACGCTGGTGCTGATCAATGGTCGTCGCAGTGTCGGTTCCGGGACCGGCGCCGCATCATCGGTGGATCTGAATACCATCCCGGTTGCCATGGTGCAGCGGGTTGAAGTGCTCAAAGATGGTGCGTCAGCGGTCTACGGCTCTGATGCGGTATCCGGAGTGGTCAACATTATTCTCAAGCGTGATTTTGAAGGCGCAGAGTTTAACCTGATCGGCGGCATTTCCGGTGAAGGTGACGCCAAAGAAGTTGGCTTTGACCTGACCATGGGGGGCAGTTTTGAGAAGGGTAATGTGGTTGTTGGTCTGCAGTACCTGAATCGTGGCGATGCCAGCCAGGCCGATCGTGATTTCTCCAACTGTCCTATTGACGAAACCGATGGCGGTGAAGCGCTGTTCTGTGGCGGCAGCTCATACGCTCCCGGCGGGACGCTGTGGTGGGAAAATGCTGCCGGTACTGACGGCGGTAAGCTGAAGGGTGATGCAGATAACACCTGGCGTGACTTCACTAACGAAGACTTTTATAACTACACCAGCGTGAGCTTCCTGCGTACGCCAATGCAGAAGGTCAATTTCAGTGCGCTGGGTACCTATGAAGTATTTGACGACATCACACTGTTTGCCGAAACCACCTACTCCAAGCGTTGGTCTGAGCAGCAAATGGCGCCGCAACCGGTATGGATGGATTTTGAGTTTGCTGACTGGATGGCCGTCGATGGCGTAACTTATCCATTTGTAGCGGGTGACTCAATCTCTTATGGCCGTCGTTTGACTGATGTGGGTAACCGTGAGTTTTCTCAGGTTGTTGACACATTCAGAACTGTGGTTGGTCTGGAAGGTTATGTGCTGGATGGCTGGAAGTGGGAAGTGGCCTACAACTTTGGCCGCAACGACTCGGTAGATCGTCTGGCCAACCTGCTGAACATGGGCGCCATCAAGAAAGCCGTTGCTGAGTCAACCTCAGACAATGTGTTGTTTAACCCGCTGGATCAGGCCTCCTGGAACCTCAGCAATCTGGGTGAACATGTTTACACCGAAGTGAACTCAGGTGGGTCACAGCTGCAGGTATACAGTGCGGCCATTTCCGGTGAACTGTTTGAAATCCCTGCCGGTTTTGTTGGTATGGCGGCGGGCATTGAACACCGGATTGAAGAAGCCTGGTATATCCCTGACTCACTGACTTCTCAAGGTCTGGCCAACGATCCCAAGGTGGAGCCAACCGGTGGTGAGTTCGACGTGAATGAAGCTTTTGTGGAATTCGCCGTGCCGGTGTTGGCCGATGTGTTCCTGGCCAAACAGGTGGACCTCAGTGCAGCCGTGCGTTACTTCGACTACAGCACCTTTGGTGACGACTTCACCTGGAAGCTGGGTCTGACCTGGAAAATCTATGATGACCTGATGCTGCGTGGTGTTCGTTCTACCGCATTCCGTGCGCCGACCATCAATGAACTGTATGCAGGTAAGTCACCGGACTTTGACTATGTGACCTATCCTGGCGCTCAGGCTCAGGCGCTGGTGACTGTGGGCGGCAACGATATGCTGACCCCGGAAGAAGCCGACATTCTGACCTTGGGCATGGTGTTCGAACCAAGCTGGCTGGATGGTTTCAGCATGACGCTGGATTACTACAATATTGAGATTGAAAACGCCATTGCGGCAGTGAACTCTCAGTACATTGTGGATCTGTGTCTTGACCCCAGTGGATCTGGTCAGCTAATCAACACCAATAACCCAATCTGTCAGTCTTCAAATATCTACCTGGATCCATCCAAGCGGGTAGTGTTCGACAACGGCCTGCAGAATATCGGTGCCGAAAACACCTCGGGTTATGACCTGAACCTGGCTTATAACTTCGAAGCTGCCGGTTTTGACTGGAAAGTGGGGCTGGATACCACTTATCTGGAAGAGTACACAGTCAAAGTGCTGGGCGAGGAAATTGACTACGCCGGTATTATCACTGGTGGCAGTGGCAGCTATGCCAAGTGGAAGTCTAACCTCAACCTGACCATGAACGCCGGTGACTGGAAAGTGAACTACATGGCCCGTTACATTGATGGTATGGACAGCGCCGCCTGTTTGGCCAAGCCTGACAAGTGTTACGCGCCGACCACGCCAAGCGTGGTGTACCACGATATTTCCGGTGAGTATCTGCTGACGGAAAAAGTGAGTCTGCGTGCCGGTGTTGATAACCTGTTCGACAAGGCGCCGCCTTACTACACAGGTAACACGGATTCCAATACCGATCCTTACACCTATGACACCCTGGGACGTTACTTCTACGTCGGTGCGACCATGCGCTTCTAAGGTGAAATAGCGCCAATGGAAAGCCCCGCAGTTGCGGGGCTTTTTTTAGTGATCTCTCAGTAACTCGTGTCTGTGCTCATTGTCGTATCTGGACTGACAACTGTCACAGCGCTGGGCAGTGATATCCAGATTGAGCACCTGCTGCTCTATCTCTTCCTCACAATCGGCGCACAACCCGTAAAGTCCCAGCTCCAGCTGGCATCTGGCGGCATCCAGTCGCAGTAACCTGTGATACAGAGGTTCCTTGTCCAGTGAATTGGCGATAAAAATATCAATCAGTTCTCCCAAGGTCACATCAGCCCCGGGCTTGTTCAGCAGCTCACAGGCCTGCTGACACAGGGTTTGCGTCAATTTGTCCAGACGGGATTGAATATGATCGTTGTTCACAGCTCATTGAGTATTGAGGATTATTCGCTCCAGTCTACGGCCAAACCTCAAGCCAGCCATGACAAAGATCAAACCACCATGAACTAATCATGGAATCAGTCTTTTGCCGACAAATTATCCATCGCCTGACCGAGACAGGACACAATACTCTGGGTATCTTTGTGGATCCGCAGTTCTCTGAACAGCTCACTGGCTTCAGGGTACTGGCGATTAAGGTAGCTGAACCATTGTTTGATCCGTGCCGGATAGTAAGTGCTCTTGCGGCCACTGAGCTCCCGTTCACTGTAATCCAGCATCAGCGTTAGCGTTTGCTGCCACGAATAGGGGGCGTCGCCATGCTTGATACTGGCTGCCAGATTAGGCAATGAAATCGCACCGCGGCCAATCATGACGGTGCTGCAACCTGTGACGTCGATACATCGGCGGGCATCATCGGCCGACCAAATCTCGCCATTGGCAACTACCGGAATACTGAGTTTCTGACGAATGCGGGCGATGTATTCCCAATAAGCCGGTGGTTTGTAACCGTCAGCCTTACTGCGGGCATGGACGGCGATTTCATCGGCGCCGCCCAGGGCGACCGCATCAGCGATTTCCATATACATGGATTTGTCTTCATAGCCCAGACGCACTTTTGCCGTGACCGGCTGATCTGCAGGGACTGCGGCGCGCATGGCTTTGACGATACGGTACATCTGCTCCGGATATTGCAACAGCGCGGCGCCACCTTTACTGCGGTTCACCAGCTTTGCCGGACAGCCAAAGTTGATGTCTACCCCATGGGAACCCAGCTCAATGGCACGATTGGCATTCCACGCCAGCATCTCTTCATTCTGTCCCAGCAACTGTACCCGAACCGGGGTGCCGGATGGGGTAAATCCGCCCTGTTCCAGCTCAGGACACAGGCGGTAGAAGACTTTATCCGGCAGGGGTAAATCGACCACCCGAACAAACTCAGTCACCAGCAAATCATAGGGATTAATGGTCGAGAGCAGATCTCGCATCAGGTTATCGACAACCCCCTCCATGGGGGCCAGTACTACTTTGGGTGTCATGTTGCGCCGGGATAGTTGCGTAAAGGGCAGGCATTTTACTGCATCGTTCGCACGATACAAAGGGGCAGATTTTGTCGGGATCCATGAGGGCTCATCTGCTTTGGTCTGGTTGCTGTTGACGATTGATTTTGTTGCTGAATGTGAGATAACTGTGCGGTGCCTATCAAAAAAATGGGTAGTATTTTGTGATGTTGGGCAAAAAATGAAATGGAAACGTATTAAGTCGGGTCTGTTTGAACATGTCGGCAGTTGAGCATGCCGGCGCCATAAGAGATAACCAACAAATTGAGCGAGGGACAGAGTATGAGTTCAGTGAGAAAAACCGCAGTAGCAGTAGCTTTGGGTGCCGTGGTCGTTGGCAGTGTGTACGCCTCTGAAGTGGACGCCAGCCCTTTTGGTTTCGAGCAAATGTCCGGCGGCTACCAGCTTGTCGGTGGCGAAGGCAAATGCGGTGAAGGCAAATGCGGTGGCGATAAAAAAGCCAGCGAAGGCAAATGTGGTGAAGGTAAGGGCGGCGACAAGAAAGCCACTGAAGGTAAGTGTGGTGAAGGCAAGTGCGGCGGCGACAAAAAAGCCACAGAAGGTAAATGCGGAGAAGGCAAATGCGGCGCTGACAAGAAAGCCAAAGAGGGCAAATGCGGCGGCGATAAAAAAGCCAAAGAAGGAAAATGTGGTGAAGGTAAGTGCGGTGGCGACAAGAAAGCCAAAGAAGGTAAGTGTGGCGGTGCCCACTGATCTTCCGTGCTGAATAACAGGGTCGGTAAAGCCGACCCTGTGTTGTCTGATGTACCGACAGGAGAGAGAGCATGAACAAACAAGCGGGATTGGGACTGAGACGGGAAATGCTGGATGAGTTTTGTCACAGTGTGCCCGAGGCGATCGATTTTTTTGAAGTCGCTCCGGAAAACTGGATGACACTGGGGGGCCGATTTGGTTACCAGTTTCGGCAGTTGACGGAAGCCCACCGATTTTTTGCTCATGGTTTGTCTTTGTCCATCGGCGGTCCTGGTCCGCTGGATATTGATTTTGTCAAAAGTGTCAAAACCTTTATGGATGAGCACGGGATTGAGTGTTACTCAGAGCACTTGAGTTACTGCTCGGGTGGCGGTCATCTGTATGATCTGATGCCGATTCCTTTTACGCAGGAAGCGGTGCGTTACGTTGCCGGACGTGTACGCCAGGTTGAAGACATTATCGAGCGTCCACTCATCCTGGAGAATGTGTCTTTTTATGCCGCACCTGGTGCAGAGATGACTGAGCTGGAATTTGTTAACGCTGTGCTCGCCGAGGCCGACTGTCGGCTACTGCTTGATGTGAACAACATTTATGTAAATTCCATCAATCACCAGTACGATGCC
The DNA here is from genome assembly GCF_050865035.1 of Shewanella sp. GXUN23E. Taxonomy (NCBI): domain Bacteria; kingdom Pseudomonadati; phylum Pseudomonadota; class Gammaproteobacteria; order Alteromonadales; family Shewanellaceae; genus Shewanella; species Shewanella sp. GXUN23E. The sequence goes on from NZ_JBOZWP010000012.1 coordinate 38,519, forward strand.
AGCGCCTTTTTGCGGGCCATGCCAACAGAGCGGATAAGCTACATCCATATCGCCGGTCATTATGTTGAAGCGCCGGATCTTATTGTTGATACTCACGGCGCCGATGTCGTGGATCCTGTCTGGCAGTTGCTGGCTGATTGTTATGCTATTCATGGGGTACATCCCACCTTACTGGAGCGTGATTTTAACATTCCCTCCACTCAGGTACTGCTTGCTGAAATTGAGCAAATTCATCGTCTGCAACGACATGCTCAACCTGAATCAAGGAGGGCCTGATGTCGTTTCAGCAAATTCAGTCCAGTTTTATCGACTATATCCGCGATCCATCCCATCCACTTCCAGTGGATACCGATACCCGCCACATGCAGGTGTATCGCGAGCTGTTTTTCAATAATGTCGAAGGTTTTGTGGGCAACGCCATGCCGGTACTCAAAAGTTTGTATGAGGAGCCGGATTGGTTGGCTCTGGTGCAGACTTTTTTCGCTGAGCATGATTGCCGTACGCCGATATTTGTTGAGATTGCCGGAGAGTTTCTGGATTTTCTGGTCAATGAGTATGAACCCGGCAGCGCAGATCCGCCTTTTATGTTGGAGCTGGCGCACTATGAATATCTGGAGTTGCAGGTCGCGGTCACGCGCGATAACCCGGTGTTTGTGCGTTTGGATATCATCGCTGCGCAGGACCGATTGGTATTGTCACCGCTGGCGCGGGTTGCCCAGTACGCCTACGAGGTTCAGCATATCGGGCCCGATTATCGACCGACAGAGCCTGCCAGCCAGCCACAGTATTTCTGTGTCTATCGCGATGATATGCATGAGGTCGAGTTTTTATCCCTGGCACCGTTGACTGCTCAGGTACTTAACGTTCTGGCGGATGGGCGGGGATGGCAGATAAGTGAGTTAACTGAATGGTGTAAAGCCAATTTCCCATCATTGGATGTTTCCATGATTGAGCAGGGGATCTTGCCGCTGCTGACGCAAATGGCTCAAAAAGGCATCATTCGCAAACTGATTGCTTAAAGTTTGGTCGCATGTTCACGCAAAAGTATGACGTCTTTTTTTACATCAACTAAAATGTGACTGAAATCACACTGGAAGTTGGTTGTAAGGAAGAAGACTCATGAGCGATGCCCCTTTTAAAGAACCATTTAATGGATTGTATGTTGTGGTATTTCTGTTGACCCTGTTGATTGCTACTTTGCCTGCAACCCTGTCGTGGCTGAAGTTGGCCGGACTGGTGTAAACCTGAGAGGGTGCGAACATCGCTGTTGTGGGGTGTTCGTGCCAGTTGTGACGGTTTACGCCGTGTTTGAATTCATTATACTTCCCAGCCACTCTTATTCAGTAAGAGATGAAATGGTGGTCTGAACTCAGGGTAAATGGATGATAGTAAAACGTGGCTTTTTTCTGTGTGTTGGTTTAACCAGTCTGGCGCTGGGGATATTGGGTATAGTGCTGCCTTTGTTACCAACAGTTCCTTTCATCCTGCTTTCTGCCTACTGCTTTGCCCGCTCCAGTGAACGTTTGCACAACTGGTTGTTGCAGCACCCCTGGTTTTCCCAGAGCCTCAGAGATTGGGAAGAAAAGCGTGCGGTCAGGCCTGGTCTTAAACGTCGTGCCATGATGGTTAGCCTGCTCAGTTTTGGTGTGAGTATTGCGATTGTGCCACTGGTGTGGGTCAAAATTATGCTGTGTGTCTGTTGTCTGGCGCTCATGTGTTATCTGTGGCGCCTGCCCGTGATAGCGTCCCATGAGATTCAGCGATCTGAGTAAGCCATTTGGCTGTAAAACAGCAGACTTTCCGTTGCAATGTCGCTTTTCTGGTTTTTTCTCATGAAATTGTCATGCATTTGATATAGGATCCCGGCGCCTTTTGACAGGAGCAGAGAAATCAGGATGACTCACAGTGTATTGATCGTTGATGATAACCGGATCAGTCGCGACAGCTTAAGGGATCTGTTTGACGCCGCAGGCTGGCAGGTCACGACAAGAGACAATGGCATACAGGCCCTGCAGGCCTGTGAACAACAACATTTTGATGCGGTGATCACCGGGTATTTCATGCCCATCATCGATGGTCCCCATTTGCTGGGTATTTTAAAAGGGAAAGCGGCATTTCAGTCCGTTCCCGTGGTGATGCTCAGCACCCGCAGTTTCGAGCAGATAGCCGAGCATACCGATACCGAAAAGCTGGCGTTCTTTATGAGCAAACCGCTGAATTGTGAAGCCAGACAAGCCTTGGTCAGTCGCTTGTCTGAGGTTGTGGTTGCAACCAAAGAGAAAGCGGCTTAAGCTTGTCCCGGATTGACCACCTTCACTTTTACCCTGCAAATTGGCGTAGGTGAGGGCATGTATGAGTCCACCTCGTGTGGACTTTTTTGTTGTTTACGTCCGGCTACCCGTATGTGTGGGTAGCGGCGAGTTAAGTAATTGAATATGTCTATGAACAGTGAAAGCTTAACCCTCATCAAGCAGAGCATTAAAACCATTCCTGATTACCCCAAGCAGGGCATTATGTTCCGCGATGTAACCAGCTTGCTGGAAGATGCAGAGGCTTATCAGGCGACTATTGCAGCGCTGGTGGCTCAGTATCAGGGAATGGGATTTACCAAAGTTGTGGGCACTGAAGCCCGCGGTTTTCTGTTTGGTGCGCCGTTGGCACTGGAGCTGGGTGTAGGATTCGTTCCTGTTCGCAAGCCAGGCAAACTGCCACGTGAGACCATCGCCGAAAGCTATGAGCTGGAATATGGTCACGACACCCTGGAAATTCATAAAGATGCCATCAAACCGGGCGACAAAGTGCTGGTGGTTGATGATCTGCTGGCCACGGGTGGCACTATTGAAGCCACGGTAAAACTGATCCGTGCGCTGGGTGGTGATGTAAACCATGCTGCTTTTGTTATCTCCCTGCCGGATCTGGGCGGCGAGCAACGTTTGCAGGCACAGGGACTGGAACTCTTCACACTTTGTGAGTTTGAAGGCGAATAATCCAGCGTCCCCAAAGCTCGGCGTAGTCACCTTGTAGCATGTCCTGAAATAGCGTGCTATTGTGCCCAGACTACGCGGAGCTTGCTCCCGGAACTAATTAACTTTTGGGGAGTTTCATGTCTTACCAGGTGTTGGCCAGAAAATGGCGCCCTGCCAATTTTGACCAGGTAGTTGGTCAATCCCATGTACTGCATGCGCTGACCAATGCGCTCAGCCAACAACGACTGCATCATGCTTATCTGTTTACCGGCACCCGTGGTGTGGGTAAAACCAGTCTTGCGCGCCTGTTTGCCAAAGGCCTTAACTGCGAAACCGGCGTGACCGCCAATCCCTGCGGCCAATGCGCCAGTTGTATTGAAATTGCCCAGGGTCGCTTCGTTGACCTGATTGAAGTGGATGCCGCGTCCCGTACTAAGGTAGATGATACCCGGGAGTTGCTGGACAATGTGCAGTACCGCCCGACCCGCGGTCGTTACAAGGTTTACCTGATCGACGAAGTGCACATGTTGTCGCGGTCCAGTTTCAATGCCTTACTCAAGACCCTGGAAGAGCCGCCTGAGCACGTCAAATTCCTGCTGGCCACGACAGATCCCCAAAAGCTGCCGGTGACCGTGCTGTCCCGTTGCCTGCAGTTCAATCTCAAAAGTTTGAGTCAGGAAGATATTGCCGGGCAGCTGCATCATGTGCTCACCGAAGAGCAACTGCCTTTTGAACCTCAGGCACTGACCTTGCTGGCCAAGTCCGCCAATGGCTCGATGCGTGACGCTCTGAGTCTGACCGATCAGGCGATTGCCTTTGGTGCAGGCCAGGTGATGCTCAGTCAGGTGCAGACCATGTTGGGCACCATAGATGAACAACAGGTAATTGCATTGCTTGGGGCGTTGCTCAGGGGCGATGTGGCTCAGCTGATGCATTTGACGGCGCAGATTTTAAGTTACGGCGCCGATGCCGACGAAGTGCTGCGCAGTCTGCTGGAATTGTTGCATCAAATCACCCTGACGCAGTTTGCTCCTGCGGCAGCGCAGCTGTCGCTGTACGCTGAGCAGATCAAAGGCTTTGCCAGCGTGCTCAAAGCTGAGCAAATCCAACTGTATTACCAGATTTTGCTGACAGGTCGCAAAGACTTACCCCATGCTCCGGATCCCAAGTCCGGGCTGGAGATGGCGCTCTTGCGGGCAGTGGCATTTTTACCCGAACCGGTTGCCGGTCACTGGACACCTGCGGCAGGAGGCTCGCACTCGCCGGGAAAGACTGAGCCTGCCGGTGGAACGACCGGCACGGAAGGGGACGACACCTCTGCTCAGGCTGTGTCGCAACCAGCGTTGCAATTAGCGTCGCAGCCGGCATCACCAGCGATGGTCAGCATTCCATCAGCATCCACAACGCAAAATGACGTCGAGACTGCGACCAGGCCGGAGTGTGCCCCGAACTCTTCTGATGAGCTCAACCAGGCTGGGATTGCCGGTGGTGAGGCTGTAACTGATGCTGCCCGCGTTGCCGAGGAAGAAACACCTGCGCCAGCGCTGGATAGTCAGTGTTCCTGGTCATCAACGACAGTCGCTCACACTGACACTCAAATCGAGACCACAGCCAACGCTCAAGCTGTGTCTGACTCGGGGGCTGAAGATGATATCCCGAATGACGCTGCCTTGTTGGCCGAGCAGGCGCTGCTGCTCAGTCAGGCGCAGTCACTGGGATACGGAGAGGATGACGCTGCCACCGGGCTAAGTCAGGGCGCAGATACTGCGTCTGAGCCGCTTGATACTGCTGATGGCGCAAAGCCATCCCAGCACGCTGATGCCAACGGGGCCTGCGCCCAATCCGTGCAAATCGAAGGTGGGGACATGTCTGCATCGATGGCGAGCGCAGAAGATGATTTAGCCGCCTATGAACAGTACTTTATGGGCGATATGGATGCTGAGCCCTCTTCGCTGCCGGTGGATATGCAGGAAATGCAATTCGTACCTGCCGATGACGCCGCGCCTGCGCCGCTGCTCAGTCGACCTGCTGCTGACATCGGTCTTGATGATGATTTTCTGGACGCTATCTTGGCCGCCCGGGATTCATTGTTGGCCGGTTTGCAAACCGATGAATCGACAGGGGCAGTGGTCGCCGCTCAAACAGCATCAACAGGTACAACAGCTCATCGCCCCTCGACGGTGGATGCGCCGACTGCCAGCAATGTCAGTCATGCCACTCAGCAACAGGCTCAGGAGGCAGAACACGAATTTAGTGCCGGTATTGAGTCGGATAGTGAGGCTGGCATCGGCATGGCGACCGAGATATCTGACGTGGTGAGTAACACTGTTACTCCGCCAATGACTGCTGAGCATGATGATGCAAGCTGTGGGTATCTTGAATCATTGCAACATACGCCTGGCAGAGCGGAGCCGCTGACTGCCTTCATCGCCGATGAAGACCGTCCCCCTTGGGAGGATGCGCCGATTCAACAGGTTGTCAATGTGGATACCTTACCGGCAATCGATGATGTCTTTTCCGGGCAATTCCGGGCAGAAGATGATGTGTTGTCCACCCGGGAGTTCGCCGGCAAGGAGATGGCGGCATCAATCGATACCGACACGCCTGTGGTTGACATTTTACCAGCGGTCCGTCAACCAGAGCTGAAGACTTCGACAAAAACGGGCAAGCCAGTCAACGATACGATTGATGGCGGCGTGTTGACCGTGGCTGGCGATGTGCAGGGGCATGCGCTGGATTTACACTGGTATAAACAGATGTCCGGGCTCAAAATTGGTGGGCGGGTACGACAACTGGCAGTCAACTCCATTTGTTTATCCTGGGGTGAACAAATCGCACTGCTGCTCAAGCCGGATCAAAAGCATCTGGCGGCGGCATCGGCTATTGAGCAACTTAAGGAAGCCCTGGGCGAGCTGGCCGGAATGGCGTTATCCGTGACCGTTGAAGTTGGTCAGGATGCGCAGCGGGAAACGCCGCGGGAAGTGCGGGCCCGATTCCATCAGGAATTGCTGGTGGCCGCCCGAACGGCGTTGCATGATGATGACAATATTCGCTGGTTGACTCAGGTCATGGGCGCTCAGCTGGATGACGACTCTGTGGTGTATCCCGGTGAGCTGTTATCCATCAAGGGCCGCAGTATTCCTGAACTTGGCTCGCAATAAGCGCCACGCGGCTTCGGGTACGATTGCTAATCTATCTGAATTCAGTAAGATTAGCCGACTTAACGCTATTTAACTCTAGAGAAGTAAGACTATGTTTGGAAAAGGCGGAATGGGCAACCTGATGAAGCAGGCCCAGATGATGCAAGAGAAAATGGCTCGCATGCAGGAAGAAATTGCCCGCATGGAAATGACCGGTGAAGCCGGTGCCGGCCTGGTAAAAGTGACCATGACTGGATCTCACAACGTACGTAAAGTGGAAATCGATCCCAGCCTGCTGGAAGACGACAAAGAGATGCTGGAAGATCTGATCGCTGCTGCCTGCAACGATGCAGCACGTCGCATTGAAGAAAATCAGAAAGCCAAAATGGCCGAAGTGACCGGTGGCATGCAACTGCCTCCTGGCATGAAGCTGCCATTCTAAGCGGAGCTGATATGAAGTTCTCTCCTCTGGTGGATGAGTTGATCCAATCCCTCAGATGTTTGCCCGGTGTGGGCCCAAAATCTGCCCAGCGTATGGCGTTCCACCTGCTCGAGCGGGGACGTCCTGCGGGTAAGAATCTTGCCGATGTCATGGCCAGAGCCATGAGTGAGGTGGGCCACTGCCGGTCGTGTCGTACCTTCACCGAGCAGACGCTTTGTCCTATTTGTGACAGCGCCCGTCGGGGACAATCAGACACCATTTGTGTGGTGGAGACGCCGGCAGACGTGCTGGCGATTGAAGCCGGAGGTCATTTCAGCGGCCGCTATTTTGTGCTGCTGGGGCATCTGTCACCGCTCGACGGTGTCGGGCCTGAGGAACTTGGGCTGTCATTGCTGGAAGAACATCTGGCTGCAGGCAAGGTCAGTGAATTGATCCTGGCCACCAATCCCACCGTTGAGGGGGATGCCACCGCGCACTTTATCGCGGATATTGCCAGACGCTATCAGGTCAATGTCAGCCGTATCGCTCACGGCGTCCCCGTGGGCGGTGAGCTTGAATATGTCGACAGTACCACACTGGCACTGGCCTTTACCGGTCGCCAGTCGTTCTGAATCGCCGTCAGGCACGAAAACCAGACTTTATGTCTGGTTTTTTTTTAGCCGTTTGTTTGCAATGTGAATTTTTTCCCTTGAAAAGCATTTTCCCGGCCCCATCTTTGATAACAGTTCATTGTGTAACAACAAGGGAAAAACTTATGTCACATCAGGAAACTCATGGTTTTCAGACCGAAGTCAAACAGCTGCTGCATTTGATGATCCACTCTTTGTACTCCAACAAAGAGATCTTTTTGCGGGAGCTGGTGTCCAACGCCGCCGACGCTGCCGACAAGCTGCGCTACCTGGCTCTGACCAATGACGCCCTGTACGAAGGCGATGGTCAATTGCGGGTGCGGATCAGCGCTGACAGCGAAAAGCGCACCATTACCATCGAGGATAATGGTATTGGTATGACCCGTGATGGTGTCATCGAACATCTGGGTACCATTGCCAAGTCCGGTACGGCTGAGTTTTTCAAGAATCTGTCCGGTGATGCGGCCCGGGATTCTCAGCTTATCGGTCAGTTTGGTGTAGGCTTCTATTCCGCCTTTATCGTGGCCGACAAGGTGACTGTGCGCACCCGTGCCGCCGGTCACAAAGCCGATGAAGGGGTGAAGTGGGAGTCTGAAGGTGAAGGCAACTTCACTGTGGAAACCATCACCAAAAACAACCGCGGTACCGAAATCACTCTGCACCTGCGTGAAGAGGAAAAAGAGTTCGCTGACGAATGGCGTCTGCGCTCCATCATCACCAAGTACTCAGACCATATCTCCATTCCGGTAGAAATGTGGGAAGAAGGGACTCCTGAGCATGAAGGTCCGGATGGCGAGAAAATCCCTGCCACCGAAGGTCAGTGGAAGGTGATGAACAAAGCCACCGCCCTGTGGATGCGTTCCCGCTCGGAAGTGACCGACGAAGAGTACAAAGAGTTCTACAAGCATATCTCCCACGATTTTGCCGATCCGCTGACCTGGTCGCACAACAAGGTGGAAGGTAATCAGGAATACACCAGCCTGCTGTACATTCCATCCAAAGCCCCCTGGGATATGTGGAACCGTGACCGCAAGCATGGCCTGAAGCTGTTTGTGCAGCGGGTGTTCATTATGGATGACGCCGAGCAGTTTATGCCGTCCTACCTGCGGTTTGTGCAGGGCCTCATTGACTCCAACGACCTGCCGCTGAACGTCTCCCGTGAAATTTTGCAGGACAACAAAGTCACCCGTACCCTGCGTAATGCGCTGACCAAGCGGGTTTTGGGCATGCTGGAAAAGCTGGCCAAAGACGACGCTGACAAGTACCAGCAGTTCTGGAGCGAATTTGGTCAGGTGATGAAAGAAGGCCCGGCGGAAGATTTCGCCAACAAGGAGCGCATCGCCGGTCTGCTGCGTTTCGCTTCCACTCATGCGGATTCGGCGGCGCCGACTGTGTCGCTGGATGACTACATCAGCCGCATGAAAGACGGGCAGAAGCACATTTACTATATTGTGGCAGACAGCTATGAGGCCGCAGCCAACAGCCCACATCTGGAATTGCTGCGCAAAAAAGGCGTAGAAGTGCTGCTGATGAGTGAGCGCATCGACGAGTGGCTGGTTAACCATCTCAATGAATATAAAGAGAAACAGCTGCACAGCGTGACTCAGGGCGATCTGGATCTGGGTGAGCTGGAAGATGCTGCTGAGAAAGAGCAGCAGGAAAAACTGGCCAAAGAGAGCGAGTCGCTGGTGGCGCGCTTCAAGACTGCTCTGGGCGATAAGGTCAAAGAGGTGAAGGTGACTTCCCGTCTGACCGACACGCCAGCCTGTGTGGTCGCCGGTGAAGGCGAGATGTCTTCCCAGATGATCAAGTTGATGCAGGCGGCTGGTCAGGCAGTGCCTGAATCCAAGCCGGTGTTTGAACTCAATCCTGCGCATCCGCTGGTTCAGCGTTTGAACGACGAGCAGGATGAGCAGGCCTTTGCTGACTGGGCCAACCTGATCCTGCAACAGGCACTTCTGTCAGAAAAAGGCAGCCTGGCCGATCCGTCCAGCTTCATTAAGCTGATGAACAATATGTTGTTGGCCGGACTCAAGTAATGTGATGATAACGGGGCCTTTGGGCCCCGTTTTTCAGCGGACTGAGACGGTATGGCTGAGCAAGGCATGTTGAGCCATACCGCCTGGGGAAGATTATGGAAACTATTCTGGATTTAACTAAAGAGAACATTCAGGACGTCGTCAATGCCAGCATGGAAAAGCTGGTTGTGCTGGCCTTTTGGGCTGGGCAGCAGCCCGAGAGTGTGGCGACTGTGCAGACTCTGGAGCAATTGTGTCGGGGCCGGTTCATTCTGGCGAAGGTGGATTGCGAAGCGCAGATGGAAATCGCTTCTTACTTCCGTATTCAGGCACTGCCCACCATATTGCTGCTCAGTCAGGGGCAGCCGGTGGATGGTCTGGCCGGGCCTCAGGATGCCGCGGCGCTGTCGGCGTTGCTGGAGAAACATCTGCCACCTGTGTGGCAACTGCAGTTGGACGAGGCGCGGCAAATACTGGCGGCCAATCCGGACGACAGTCAGTTACAACAGGCGATAGCGTTGTTGACTCAGGCCCTGCAGGCCAAACCCGGCGATGATATTCGTCTGGCGCTGGCAGATGCGTATTTACAGGCTCATGAGCTGGCGGCGGCAGAAACCGAGCTTAATGCGGTAGGGCTTGCCGGACAGGACAGCTACTATCAGACCCTGATGGCCAAGTTGCAACTGGCTCAGGAGGCGGCTGATACACCGGAAATCCGCGAGTTGCAGCAAAAGTTTGAGGCAACGCCCGATAATCTGGATATTCGTCAGCAACTTGCCAAAGCGCTGCATCAGGCACACCGAGATGAAGAAGCACTGGCACTGCTGTTTGATGTGCTTAAGCAGGATTTGGGTGCGGGCAATGGTCAGGTCAAACAGGTATTTCTGGATATTCTGACCGCCATCGGTCAGGGCAATGTTCTGGCCAATCAATATCGTCGCAAACTGTACTCATTGCTGTACTGATCTAACGTCGGTGCAGAACTCAGGAAGGTGCGAATAAGTCCAGTGCTTGCTCTGCGAGGACTTGTTCGCACCTTCCCAGATTCGATAAGACGATGAAATATTAAGCGAGCTTAGTCTAAGGTCTTAGTAAAAGCCCTTCTATATGGCAGCCATATGTGCGAAGATCGCTGCCCGAAAACATATACGAATGCGAAACGAGAGGATTTCTGAAATGCGCATTATCCTGTTGGGCGCCCCGGGTGCCGGTAAAGGAACCCAGGCTCAATTCATTATGGGGCACTTTGGTATTCCACAAATCTCCACCGGCGACATGCTGCGTGCCGCAGTGAAAGCGGGAACTCCGCTGGGTCTGGAAGCCAAAAAGGTGATGGATGCAGGTCAACTGGTTTCCGATGATTTGATCATCGGTCTGGTAAAAGAGCGCATTGCTCAGGACGATTGTGCCAAGGGCTTCCTGCTGGACGGTTTCCCACGCACCATTCCTCAGGCTGACGCTATGGTAGCCAATGGTATCAACATCGACCATGTGGTTGAAATTGATGTACCGGATGAAGAGATCGTCAAGCGTATGAGCGGCCGTCGTGTACATCCAGGTTCTGGCCGTACTTACCATGTGGTATTCAATCCACCTAAAGTAGAAGGTAAGGATGACGTGACCGGTGAAGATCTGGTTATTCGTCCGGATGATGAAGAATCCACAGTACGCAAGCGTCTGGATATTTATCATGAGCAGACCAAGCCGCTGGTGAACTACTACGGTAATATGGCTGCTGAAGGTAACACCAAATACAGCAAGTTCGATGGCACTCAGTCCGTTGCCGATGTGACTGCTCAGGTCGTTGCTGCGCTGAAGTAATCTTCTGTGTTGCTTAAAAAGCCCGCGTTTGCGGGCTTTTTTGTTACCGGACAAAAGCTTGGCCCCGGAGAGTGGAAATTGATTTGCTGCGCAGGCCACGCTGAAAAATCTGTTGAATGACTGGTGAAGCGGCTGATTTGTGGTAGAATCTGCCGCCTTCAAACCAGGGCAAAAATGCACCGCACACCTCCTGTGTTGTGAGGTTTTTGGATTCTGGCGTAAGCTTAATTTTTACGGTAGCGGCAGGAGTGAGTCGTTATCAGCAGAGCATGGACGCCGCAACAGAGAATGAGATATGAAGTTTCCCGGTCAGCGCAAATCCAAGCATTATTTTCCTGTCAAAACCCGAGATCCTCTGTTGGCTCAGCTGACTCAGCTGCCAGAGCCTTTTACCACTTATATCAGTGGTATCGATCAGACACTGGTTGATATTGAGGCCAAAGTCGAAGACGAACTGCTGGCCCGTTACAATCTGCCAAAAGGGAACTCCACGCTGATCAACGATGAGCAGGCGCACGCTCTGTATACTGAGCTGCAAAGCCAGGGCCTCATCAGTGATGAGTTTGCCGGTGGCACCATTGGCAATACAGTGCACAATTACTCCATTTTGGCTGACGACCGCTCTGTGCTGTTTGGGGTGATGTCCAAAAATATCGAAGTGGGCAGTTACTCCTATCGTTATTTGTGCCACACCTCATCAAAGGTGGATCTGAACTATCTGCAACCTGTTGATGGCCCTATTGGCCGTTGTTTTACCCTGATCTCTGAATGTGGCGAGCGTACTTTCGCCATCAGTAAAGGGGCCATGGACAAACTCACCCCAGATTATATTGATCAGGATGTGGTTCAGGGTGGCTCTGCGCTGGTACTGACCGCGTATTTGATGCGAGCCAGCGAAGGGGATGGTATTACCGATGCCGCCATGAAGGCCATTGAGTATGCCAAAGCGGCAGAAGTGCCTGTGGTACTGACGTTGGGCACCCGCTTTTTGATCGCCGAAGATCCGCTCTGGTGGCAAAATTTCATCCGGGAACACGTTACCATTCTGGCGATGAATGAGGATGAGGCTGAGGCGCTTACCGGCCATAAAGATCCGCTGCAGGCCTGTGAGGCGACACTGGAGTGGTGCGATATGATTTTGCTGACGGCCGGCCCTGCCGGTTTGTATACCGCAGGTTATACCGATGACAACGAGAAGCGTGAAACATCACATCCTTTGCTGCCAGGCTCAATTCCTGAGTTCAACCGCTATGAATTCTCCCGTCCAAAGCTCAAGCAGGACTGTGAGCAACCGTTGAAGGTGTACGCTCATATTTCCCCATACATGGGTGGTCCGGAGCGGATCCGCAACACCAATGGTGCGGGTGATGGTGCTCTGTCTGCGTTGCTGCATGATCTGTCAGCCAATACCTTCCACAAGGCCAATGTTCCCGGCTCCAGCAAGCATAAGCGTGATGGCCTGTGTTACTCGTCGTTTTCGCAAATTTGTAAGTATGCCAACCGGGTAGCTTACGAAGTACTGGCGCAGCACAGTCCACGCCTGTCCCGTGGTTTGCCCGAGCGTGAAGACAGCCTGGAAGAAAGTTACTGGGAACGTTAATCTGTATCCCAATGAAAAAGGCGCCTGAGGGCGCCTTTTCTGTATTTCATAACCTGATTATTGCAGCTTAACGTCCAGCTTTATGCACTTCCTGCTCGAAGCTTCCTGAGGTTTTGCCGGCTTTGGGATCGTTGAACACCTGCTCATCAAACTCTCCTTCTGATTTGGCTATTACCACAGTAGCCACGGTATCGCCGGTGACGTTTACGGCGGTGCGTACCATATCCAGCAGACGGTCGACCCCAATAATCAGTGCAATCCCTTCCACCGGCAGGCCAACCTGATTCAGTACCATGGCCAGCATGATGAGGCCGACACCAGGAACCCCGGCCGTGCCAATTGACGCCAGGGTAGCGGTGACCACCACTGTGGCATAGTCGGTCAGCGTCAGTTCGATACCGAACACCTGCGCGATAAACACAGTGGCAACCCCCTGCATAATCGCGGTGCCATCCATGTTAATGGTGGCGCCAAGAGGCAGGGTGAAGGAGGCAATCTTGTTGTGGGCTCCCAGCCGATGCTCTGCCGTCTCTATGGTGACCGGTAAGGTGGCATTGGAGCTGGCAGTGCTGAAGGCAAACAGCTGCACATCGCGCATCTTACGCACAAAGGTAAAAGGACTTAAGCCTGAGAACAATTTGAGCAGAATCGGATACACCACAAAGCCATGTACCAGCAGTACCCCCAGTACTACCAGGAAATACTGCACCACACTGCTGAATGTCTCAGTGCCCAAAGACAGCGCCAGCTTGGCCATCAGGGCAAATACACCGTAAGGAGCCAGTTGCATTACCAGGGTAACCACTCGCATGATGACTTCATTGAGGTCATCAAACAGGGCAGCCACACGCTTGCCGCGATCCCCGATATGGGCGATAGCAAAACCAAAGATCACCGCAAAGATAATAATTTGCAGCATATTACCGTCAGTCATGGCCTTGAGTGGGTTGGATGGCACTATGTTGATCAGCACGCTGGCAAGACTGGGCGCTTCCTTGGCACTGTAATTCATGCTTTCGGATGCCAATGAGGCGTTACCTGGATGGACAAGAATAGCCGCCATAATGGCGATAGTCAGTGCAATCGCGGTGGTAAACAGATAAAACGCGAGTGTTTTTCCTCCCAGTCGTCCTAATTTGGAGGGTTCGCTTAACGAGCAGGTACCGCATACCAAAGAAATAAAGACCAGAGGAACAACCAGCATTTTCAAACTGGAGATAAAAATAGTTCCAACAACGTGAAGCAGTCCGTCAGTGATGTATTCCTGAATAAACTCACTGGCAGGGAATAAATTTCGCAGCAGCAGACCAAGAAATATACCTGTCCCCATGCCCAACAATATCTTGCCGGTCAAGCCAAATTTACTGTTTTTAGTCGCATTCATAGCACTTCCCATATGTTTATTATGCGTTTCTTATATTTATGTAAGCTGATAGAGACTAGCAGGATTCCTGCTGGCAGGAAATCTCTGTTTGCACTAAAAACCGACTAAATCCTGATACATGGGTTGTTATTGTCGTGGATCTGTTGGGTGAAAATTGTGTAGAGTTAGCCTATAAGTAAAAAGTCTGTGACTTGGATTTTGTTTAAATTGACAGGGAGTCTGACATGAAGTCAGCGTTTAACGTCTTTTTCGCCGGTTTGGCATGTTTGTTTATGGTCGCGTGCAGCGGTGGGGGAAGTATCTCGGAAGATGGCGGTGGAACGACCCCAACTCCCACTGTGAAACTTGATTTGGCAATATCCAATACGGATATTACGGCCGCAGCGCCGGCCGAATTAACTGCTTCAGTATTTAATTCCAGCGGCTTACCTATCACCGGTGAATTGGTGACTTTCAGTCTGAATGACAGTCGTATGGGAACATTCGATCCTGCTATAGGCACTGCGCTAACCAACAGTGCCGGTGTCGCCAGTATAGTATTGAGGACAGCTTCAGTAGAAGGGGCTGGCTCTGTAAGCGCATCAATAGGCTCTGGTGAGAGTGATTCTGTCGGCTTTAATATGGCTGGTGATGGTGGCGATGCCACTGGAGGCGCTCAGGTAGTGTTGAGTCTGACAGACAGTGCCGGTAATCCAATTGATTCCATTAACTCTATTACTCCCGGAAAGCTCACTGCCAATGTTACCGGTATCAGCAAGCCGGTGATTGTGACCTTTTCAACGACAAAAGGGGAGTTGCCCATCGATACGGCTGTCACCAGAAATGGTATTGCGACGGTCGATATTTATGCCGGCAATAATCTGGGAGCCGGGGTTGTGACAGCAACCCTGGCCTCAGGTGAAAAGGGCGAAACGCTGGTGGTGATTGGCGCCACAAACGTGTTGATGGGAAGTGGTGATCCTTTTGTCGCCGGTAAAGCAGGTGTTAGCCTGGCGACCTTATCCGCAGGTGGTACAGCGACAGTGAGCGTGCGAATTCAGGATGACGAAGGTAATGCCTTTAACCAGCCCGTGGAGGTCAATTTCAGTTCAACCTGCAGTACCGCTACCAATCCAAAAGCTGAAATAAGTTCACCTATTGTGGCCATTAATGGCGTTGCAACAAGTACTTATCTTGCCAAAGGTTGTGTTGGTGACGATCCTATAAATGTTACCGCCAACGCTGGAGGACAAAATCTGTCTGCTACAGGAACTATCAATGTGTTGTCTGCTGAGGTTGGCAGTATTGTATTTCAATCCGCTACCCCTGAAAACATTGGTATTTTGGGCACAGGTGGTGATGAATCGTCTACAGTCAAGTTCAAAGTGCTGGATACCAACGGTAATCCTGTGAATAACAAGCTGGTAGAGTTTTCATTGAATACCAATATTGGCGGTATCGCTGTTAACCCTCAGTCTGCAACAACCAATGATCTGGGCATTGTTCAAACTGTCATTAACAGTGGAACGGTAGCGACATCCGTAAGGGTAACCGCTACCGTGAGCGGGACGACGCCTGCGATTTCAAGCCAGTCCAGTCAACTTGTTGTCTCTACCGGCATCCCTGATCAGGATAGTTTCTCGCTATCTGCGGAAATTCTGAACCCGGAAGCATGGGGGATTGATGGTACTCAGGTAAAAGTGACTGCGCGCCTTTCAGATGCGTTCAACAACCCAGTTCGTGACGGTACTGCAGTTAATTTTGTCACCGAAGGTGGGGACATTGAAGATTCCTGTACCACTATTGATGGTGCTTGTACCGTTATGTGGGAAAGCCAGAATCCCAGGCCCGCCGGTAACAGGTTAGATGATGATCCGAACTATTATGCTCAGGTTATTCCATTTATGGGACAGCCTTATGGTGGTCGAACAACGATAACCGCTTATGCCATTGGGGAAGAGTCTTTCCCGGATCTTAATGGTAACGGGCGTTTTGATGAATCTGAATATCAGCAATTCATCAATGGAAAAGATGTCAGTGGGGCGCCTTATGATAAAGGTGACGCTTATGTAGACCATAACGAAGACGGCTATTTCAACCCTCAGCAGGCTGGCGGTGAAGCCGGTGGTGATAATGAGGAACTGATCGACTTTGACGCTGATGGCGTCTATGACGAGCCGGATGGGGTATATAACGGTGTGCTGTGCAGTATTCCTGCTCATAGTGGATGCGCTGATGGATCAGTTAAGAAAAAGTCGATCTATGTGCGGGGCAGTCTGACTCTGGTGATGTCCGGTGGTGATGCATATGGAACACTGGTCGAAATTAAGGACAGTACAGGTATAGATAATGGTGACGGCAAGTTGACCATTGCAGGTAAAAGTACCGGCAGCGTGACAGTGGTTATTGCCGATTTGCATAACCAACCGATGCCTCAGGGGACTGAGGTTAATTTCAAGACCAGTGCCGGTTCAATCACCAATACCGCCAGTTATATCTGGCCTAACGAGAACAGTAATGGCGGAACCAGTTTCACTGTGGTTATTAAGGGTGAAGATCAACCTAATTCAGGGTCATTGATAGTGGAAGTTGTGACTCCTGGTGGGGTAACTACAGTATTTGATCCAATTGATGTGATTATTCTGTAATCTGTTTTTTAACGAAAAGGCGCCTTATGGCGCCTTTTCTATTTTATGTTCGGCTATCTCTGAAACCGGTAAACACTGCCCAGCTGCATGATTTGCGTCAGTTCATCCAGTGCGGTGCGCGATTCAATCACAAGCTGAGGGTCGGCCAAATCGGCCTGAGAGAGTTGATCCCGGTAATGTTTTTCGACCCAGGTATTGAGTCTGTCAAACAGCGCTTGGGTCAGTAGCACACCTGGGTTGACGGCAGCCAGCTCCTGTTCATTCATGGCTACGCGCAAACGCAAACATGCAGGGCCGCCACCGTTTTGCATACTTTGCTTCACATCAAAAAATCTGACTTCTTTGATGGGCGTATCCAGGGTGAGCAGTTCCTGCAGGTAAGCATTGACTGCTGGATTTTCCTGGCAGTCGGTCGGCGCAATAATCACCATTTTGCCACTTGGCAGGGTAATAATCTGGGTATTGAACAGGTAGCTCTTTACCGCATCATTAATCGCCACTTTGGCCGTGGGCACCTTAATGAAATGGATATCTCCGGCGAGTTTGCGGCGGATCTCGTCAAACGCAGTATCGGTATTGAGAAACGCCTGTTCATGATAGAACAGCACATTCTGATTTCCGACTGAAATCACGTCATTGTGGAACACGCCCTGATCGATGACATCCGGGTTTTGCTGAATGAATACCGTCGTGCTGTCATCAAGACCATGCAAACGTGCCACCGCCTGTGAGGCTTCCAGTGTCTGCCTGGCAGGGTATTTGCGGGGCTTGATAGCGTTGGGGCTGGTCGCCTGCTGGCCATAGACGAACAGTTCAAGCCCCCTATCACCATAGGCCTGGCACAGGCGGGTGTGATTGGCTGCACCTTCATCGCCGAAACTGGCATGCTCAGGCAGATGCTGATGATGACTGAAGTATTGCTCATTGTTGAAGATGGCTTTGAGTATGTTGCCTGTGGTTTCAGGTTCAATACTGCGGTGCAGTTTGTCGACCAGATTGGCGGGGGTGAAGTGCAGCTTGCCATCTGCGGTATCAGCACTGGGGGACACAGTGGCAGCGTTGGCGGTCCACATGCTTGATGCACTGCAGCAGGCATTCAGGAGCGCCGGTGCTTGTTGATAAGCTTGGTTGATAACCTGTGCGTCGCTGCCCGAAAATCCTATGCGTCTTAAGGTGTAAATATCAGGACGCTCCTGTGGTGCCAGCATCCCCTGTATCATTCCCATCTCGGCTAAGGCTTTGGCTTTTTGCAATCCTTGTTTGGCAGCGGCTCTGGGATTGGATTTCTGGGCAGCATTATTTAACGAAGCCACATTACCAAATGATAATCCAGCATAATTGTGCGTCGGCCCGACAAGCCCATCAAAGTTTGCTTCAAATTGCTTCATTGCTTTTCCTTGCAGGGTTAATAATGATTATTTTGCGAAGATTGCAGTTACCGGCGAAACTGTTTCTGTCTTGCACAGGGGCCTTAATCCTGCTCCTGGCAAGGTTTAACTGTGGCCCAGTATAACCAAGCCCCGAGGCTTAACAAGGCAGCTTCCCAAGACAGAACTTGCATCCGGACAGTGATTTGCATAACTATTGGGGTTGCTGTGGTAAAACATGAAAGAATAGTTTTTAATTACGCAATATTATTTTTTACATTTTTTTCATGCTTGATTAAAAAGTGACTCGCTGGCGCATATAACGGAGACTCGGACTTGAAACTCGTCGGACAACCCTCTATATATGGTGCCACTTTCCACCTTCCTGAGACTTTTTGGCGCAAATCATACTATGGGTAAATCGCTAGTCATCGTCGAATCGCCGGCCAAAGCCAAGACGATCAATAAGTATCTTGGTAAAGATTTCATTGTTAAATCCAGTGTGGGTCACATCCGTGATCTGCCCACCTCATCCTCTTCCGAAGGAAAGACCGCCTCCAAGTCTCCCGCCGAAGTTCGAAAAATGTCTGCCGAGGAAAAGGCAGCTTATAAAAAGCAGAAAGAGAAACAATCTCTGGTAGCCAGAATGGGGGTAGACCCCGAACATGGCTGGCAGGCGAATTATCAAATACTGCCGGGTAAGGAAAAGGTGGTAAAAGAGCTCCAGAGCCTGGCTGATTCTGCGGATCAGATATACCTGGCAACGGATTTGGACCGTGAGGGGGAAGCGATTGCCTGGCACCTGCAGCAGGTGATTGGCGGCGAACCTTCACGGTATAAGCGCGTTGTGTTTAACGAGATTACCAAAACAGCCATTCAGGAAGCTTTCAGTCACCCGGCAGAGCTGGACACCAATATGGTAAATGCTCAGCAAGCCCGTCGATTCCTTGATCGGGTTGTAGGCTTTATGGTGTCTCCACTGCTGTGGAAAAAAGTGGCCCGCGGCTTGTCTGCCGGACGGGTACAGTCCGTGGCTGTGCGTTTGGTCGTCGAGCGCGAAAGCGAAATCAAAGCCTTTGTACCTGAAGAGTTCTGGGACGTGCATGCCGATCTGCTGACTCAGGGACAGGCTAATCTGCGCATGGAAGTGGTCAAGCATCTGGGTAAGGCGTTTGAGCCAGTCAATCAGGCTCAGGCAATGGCGGCAGTAGAGGCGCTCAAAGGCGCCAGCTACCGGGTGGTGGAGCGCGAGGACAAAGCGACCTCCAGCAAACCTTCGGCGCCATTTATTACCTCAACCCTGCAGCAAGCGGCCAGTACCCGTTTGGGGTTTGGGGTTAAAAAGACCATGATGCTGGCACAGCGTCTGTATGAAGCCGGCCATATTACTTATATGCGTACCGACTCTACCAATTTGAGTCAGGAAGCGCTGGACAGCGTCAGAGAGCTTATCGGCAAAGATTTCGGTGATGCCTATCTGCCTGATGCACCAATCCGCTACGGCAGCAAAGAGGGCGCTCAGGAAGCCCACGAGGCAATCCGTCCTTCCAACGTCAAAGTGGAAGCGGCGTTTTTGAACGATATGGAGCGTGATGCGCAGCGTTTGTATGAGCTGATCTGGCGCCAATTTGTGGCCTGCCAGATGACGCCTGCCCGTTATGATGCCACTCGTCTGACCGTTGCTGCCGGTGACTACACCCTGCGGGCCAATGGTCGCACTCTGCGTTTTGATGGTTGGACCCGGGTACAGCCTGCGCTCAAGAAGAAAAACGAAGAAGACAATACCTTGCCTGTAGTGGATGTGGATGAATCGCTGAGCCTGCAGGCACTGGATCCCAAGCAGCACTTCACCAAGCCTCCTGCCCGTTACAGCGAAGCTTCGCTGGTAAAAGAGCTGGAAAAGCGGGGTATTGGTCGTCCTTCTACCTATGCCACCATTATCTCGACCATTCAGGATCGGGGTTATGTGAAAGTCGAAAACCGCCGTTTCTATGCAGAAAAGATGGGTGAAATTGTCAGCGAGCGTTTGCTGCAGTCTTTCCAGGAGCTGATGAGTTACGATTTTACCGCAGGTATGGAACAGACACTGGACGATGTCGCCAAAGGCGACAAACAGTGGAAGCAGGTACTGGACGGTTTCTATCAGGACTTTATCGGGCAACTCGACAAAGCCGAGCAGGAGCCGGAAGCCGGTGGTATGCAGCCCAATGAAATGGTGCTGACTGACATCGCCTGCCCAACCTGTGGCCGCCCCATGGGGATCCGCACCGGCACTACCGGGGTATTCCTGGGGTGCAGTGGTTATGCCTTGCCACCGAAAGAGCGCTGCAAAACCACCATGAACCTGACTCCCGGTGACGAAGCGGTCAGCAGTGAAGATGCGGAGATGGAAGCCCTGCGTGCCAAGCATCGCTGTAATCTTTGCGGCACCGCGATGGACTCTTACCTGCTGGATGAAACCCGTAAGCTGCATGTCTGTGGTAACAACCCAAGTTGCCCGGGCTATGAGGTTGAGCTCGGACAGTTCAAGATCAAGGGCTACGAAGGTCCGGTGATTGAATGTGACCGTTGTGGCAGTGATATGGAGCTCAAGAACGGCCGATTCGGCAAGTACTTTGGCTGCACTAATGCTGACTGTAAGAACACACGTAAGCTTTTGAAAAATGGTGAAGTCGCACCACCAAAAGAAGATCCTGTGCACTTGCCTGAGCTGAAATGCAGTAAATCGGATGCGTATTTCGTACTCAGAGACGGTGCGGCGGGTATCTTCCTGGCGGCCAGCACATTCCCTAAATCTCGCGAGACCCGTGCACCTTTGGTAGCCGAGTTGGCGAAATATCGTGAGTTGCTGTGGCCCAAGTACCAATATCTGGCCGATGCGCCTGTCACTGATGCCGAGGGAAATCCGACGCTGGTGAAATTCAGCCGCAAGACCAAAGAGCAGTACGTTGCCAGTGAGGTTAACGGCAAGGCAACCGGTTGGATTGCCAAGTTTGTCGATGGCAAGTGGGTTGAAGAAGTACCTGCCAAGAAAAAGGCTCCGGCCAAGGCTAAATAAAACGCACTGATAAAGCCCCGCGATTGCGGGGCTTTTACTTTAAATCAGGTGTAGAAAGCACTTGCACCTAAGCTTCTCAGATAGGCTTACCTTTTCTTACGATTCTCCGACTGCCTCAGACATCCTGAGTTGGGGTATCTCACATCTGCTGGGGTTCCAAGGCGGTGGAATGACGCGGATAATACGGGGGCGGAGTGCGAGTCTAGTCTGGCTATGACCCCTTGACTTATAAGTTGGTGGCCAGGCTTGCTTTTGATGCGGTGTTGGTGGTGATTTGAGGCAAAAAAAAGGAGCCCGCCGGCTCCTTTTCATAAAATGTCTTACCACTTCTTTTTTTGCTGAAACAGAATATCCAGGTCGTCTTCGGATTTTTCCTTTGCCGCCGGAATCGGGTCATCCCGCTTTTGAGCCCCCATGACTTCATCCAGCAGCATCTTGGCTTCGTCGGCTTTCTTGCTGATGAAAGGGTCGTTGGGAGACTGAGCTTTCAGGGCATTGAGGGTGGTCAGTGCTTTGGTCACCATCTGTTTGGCACTGCCATACTGCTTTATCCCAATTGCAGAACGAGCGCGGCTCAACATGGAGTCGACATTGATCCGCAACTGCAAATTATCGATACGCTTCTCTTCCTGACTGAAAATGTTGGGGTCAACCTTTCCCTTGTTGTTTTCAGCCCTCAGAATCGCTTTGAGCTTCTTCAGCGACTGAACCAACAGCAACACCTGCTTGTCATTGTCAGGCAGACGGAAATTTTCCAGTGGTGGTGCCGCTGCAGCATTTTTTGAAAGACTATCAATCTGGGAGGCCAGATCTGACTGACGTCTTTCGTACTCTCCTTTTTGTTTGTCGGACGCAACAGCGACCGCAGCAATCAGAGCGTCATTCATTCGGCGGTAAAGTACGAGAATAATCTGATTGGAGCAGGGCAGCATGGCCGAGTTAGACAAAATGGCTTCCGTCTCTTCAAGAATCGCACGCTGACGGATCAATTCGTTGCGACGTTCTGTTTCCATCCGGTCTTTTTGTTGCTGAATAATGTTGATGCCGATAACCAACAGCAAAAGGGCGCCTATTAGAATGAGAACCAGGTAAAAAATCATAGGTTATCCAGAATTTGCTTAGTTGTGCCAATGCTACATTAAATCAATAATCTAGCATAGTTATCTTAGTCCACGCCGCGAATCTTGTCTCATTTGTGAGTTACTCTTGTCTCTTTATTCCGATTTGATTTAATATTTTGGCTGTACTATAACCATTGATTATAGAAACGGAACAGCATTCTATGCCTGATTATCAGGATCCCACTACGGCCCAGCAAGCAAAGGATGGACTATGAAGCTGCAACAACTCAGGTATATTGCCGAGGTAGTTAACCATAACCTCAATGTTTCGGCCACGGCTGAAAATTTGTATACCTCCCAACCCGGGATCAGTAAGCAGGTTCGTATGCTGGAGGATGAGCTTGGTATCCAGATTTTTGGCCGCAGTGGCAAGCACCTTACCCATGTGACGCCTGCCGGACAACAGGTGATAGCGATTGCCAACGATATTCTGGGCAAAGTTGACAGCATCAAACGAGTGGCTGAAGAGTATACTCGCCCGGATCAGGGGGAGCTGAACATTGCCACCACGGATACCCAGGCCAGATATGCCTTGCCCCATATTATCCGTCAGTTCATCGACCGTTACCCCAAGGTCAATCTGCATATGCATCAGGGCACGCCGCAACAGATAAGCGAACTTGCGGCTCGCGGCGATGCGGACTTTGCTATTGCTACCGAGGCGATGCACCTGTACAGCGACCTTATCATGCTGCCTTGTTATCACTGGAATCGCAGTATTGTCGTCCCCAAAGACCATCCACTGGCCAATGTCAGCAAACTCAGTATCGAGGAACTGGCACGTTATCCACTGGTCACTTATGTATTTGGTTTTGATAAAGCCTCTGAGATTGAAAAGGCGTTTAATCGGGCCGGGCTTGAGCCCAGAGTTGTGTTCAGCGCCACCAGTGCGGAAGTGCTGAAGACCTATGTCCGTTTGGGACTGGGGGTAGGCGTTATCGCAACCATGGCGATAGATAAGCAACTGGATCAGGATCTGCGGGTGATCGATGCCAGTCATCTGTTTAAGTACAGCACGACTAAAATCGGATTCCGCAAAGGCAGTTTTTTGCGCAGTTATATGTACGATTTTATTGAACGTTTTGCGCCGCACCTGACCCGGGATGTGGTGGAAAAAGCCGTGGCGCTCAGAGATGCACAGGCCATTGATGAGATGTTTGCTGACTTTAAACTGCCGGTTCGCTGAGAAGCCATAACACACCGGTTTTTCGACGAGCATAAAAAATCCCGCAAGTGCGGGATTTTTTGTGGCGACAATCAGCACTCAACAATGTTGACGGCCAGGCCGCCTTTGGCGGTTTCCTTGTATTTTGAGCGCATATCCTTGCCGGTATCCATCATGGTTTTGATTACCTTGTCCAATGATACCTTGTGATTACCATCACCCCTGAGTGCCATACGTGAGGCGTTGATGGCTTTGACCGCGCCCATGGCATTGCGCTCAATGCAGGGCACCTGCACCAGTCCGCCGACAGGGTCACAGGTCAGCCCCAGGTTGTGCTCCATGCCGATTTCAGCGGCATTCTCAACCTGCACCACTGTGCCCCCCATGATCTCTGTTAAACCGGCTGCGGCCATCGAGCAAGCCACGCCGACTTCGCCCTGGCAACCCACCTCGGCGCCGGAGATAGAGGCATTCTTCTTGTACAGAATGCCAATAGCGGCAGCCGTCAAAAGGTAACGGGCGCAAATGTCTTCATCAACCGGCTGTACAAAAGTGTGGTAGTAACACAGTACTGCCGGAATAATGCCTGCCGCGCCGTTGGTTGGCGCTGTGACCACCCGATCACCGGCGGCATTCTGCTCATTGACTGACAGAGCGAACAGGTCCACCCAGTCCATGGCCGTCAGGGGATCCATGTT
Source organism: Shewanella sp. GXUN23E (assembly GCF_050865035.1). NCBI lineage: Bacteria > Pseudomonadati > Pseudomonadota > Gammaproteobacteria > Alteromonadales > Shewanellaceae > Shewanella > Shewanella sp. GXUN23E. The sequence goes on from NZ_JBOZWP010000012.1 coordinate 62,555, forward strand.
GTTTTTGCCTTCCGCTTTCAGGCGGCGATAGAGACCAGGCGCCCGGCGACGCAGCTTGAGTCCGCCCGGCAGCAGTCCTTCGCGCTGATAACCGCGTTCAATGCAGGACTTCATGGTTTCCCAGATTTTCCACAGCCCGGCTTTGACCTCGGCTTCAGCGGTGACGGTTCGCTCATTAGCCATCATCAGGGATGAAATACTCAGGCCATTGTCGTTGCACAGTGCCAGCAACTGGGCTGCCGAGTTGAAATCAAAGGGCACTTCTGCAATTGGGGTGGCAGGAGATGCGTTTTTGGCGAGGATCTCGTCTTCATCCAGCACAAAACCACCCCCGACAGAGTAGTAAGTGCGTTCATACTGCACTTCTCCCTGGCTCAGAGCATACAGTGTCATGGCATTGGCATGGGCCGGCAATGACTTGCGTCTGTGGTAGGTAATGCCTTCTTCGCGGGTGAATTTGACGATATGACCATTGTGCAATACCAGCTGCTGCTCTTTATCGACCCGCCACAGGATTTCATCCACTTTGTCGGTATCGACAGTTTGCGGATCTTCACCCATGAGCCCCAGAATCACCGCTTTGCCTGTGCCGTGCCCTTTGCCGGTCTGGCCCAAAGAGCCGAACAATTCCGAGCGCAATTCATCAATCCTGCCAAGCAGGCCTTTGTGCTCGAGGATGTCGACAAAGGCCTTGGCGGCCTTCATTGGACCCACGGTATGTGAGCTTGAAGGGCCGATGCCAATCTTGAACATATCAAAAACACTAATCATGAGATTCGCCTTTTATGGTTGCTTGCCGTTATCACTCGCGCTGCCTGTCACTTCGGGTTACTCTTGGCCTGAAACGCACGAGGAGATGGGACTTGTATGACGTAATGTGATTCGCAGGTTGCCAGTATCCCATAGGTTTTACGGTTTTTTAGCATTAGATTTTTTGATGAGCCATGTCAGATAAGCTTATCCGGGAAAAGTGAAATTGTGCAGGATGGCGCATTTTTCCCAAGAAATGCTGATATTGGCCAGTTGCAGGGGAAGTAATGAGTTACCTGATGATGGATTTGGTGGGCCTGCAGGTCAGCGAGCTGGAGGCGGCGCAGCTGCAACATGAGGCCGTCGGTGGTGTGATTCTGTTCAGCCGGAATTTTTCCTGCCGTGTCCAGTTATGTGAATTGGTGCGGCAGATCCGCGCAGTTCGCCGGGATTTGCTGATCGCAGTGGATCATGAGGGCGGTCGGGTACAGCGCTTTCGCGAAGGTTTTACCTCTATCCCCGCAATGGGGGATATTCTGATCGCCGCTGACAATGATATGCACAAGGCCTGCCTGTGGGCGCGGGATTTGGCCTTTGTGATGGCGGTTGAGTTGCTGGCCTGCGATATTGATTTAAGCTTTGCCCCGGTGCTGGATCTTAATCGTATCAGCGAGGTCATCGGCAAGCGCAGTTTCAGCGCGGATCCCGACGAAGTGACCCGGCTGGCGACTGCCTGGATAGAGGGAATGCGCAGCGCCGGCATGGCCAGCGTCGGTAAGCATTTCCCCGGTCATGGCAGTGTTCAGGCCGACTCTCATATTGCCATGCCGGTTGACGAGCGCAGCTACGAGCAAATAGAGGCTGCCGATATGCAACCATTTATACGTCTGTGCGCCACCGGTATGCTGGATGGTATGATGCCGGCACATGTGGTTTACTCGGCAGTTGATCCCAATCCCGCCGGATTCTCCCGCTATTGGTTACAACAAATATTACGGGATAAGATGGCGTTCGATGGCGTGATATTCTCTGATGACCTGGGGATGCACGGCGCGTCTTTTGCCGGTGGCTTCAGAGCCCGGGCCGCTGCGGCACTTGATGCCGGTTGCGATATGATCCTGCTGTGTAACGATCCGGCCGGAGTGGCACAGGTGTTGGCGGATTTCCCCTGGCCTGAGCAGGCATCGACCCGTCCGGCCAGCAGGCTCAAGGCTGACTCACTGCATGCTGTCAGTGCACTGGAGAATGAACAGCGGTGGCTGCGGGGCAGGGAGTTGGCGATGCAAATCAATGGATGTTCGAATCAATAACAGGAGGCAAAATGATTTTATACCTTCATGGTTTTGATGCCACCAGTCCGGGCAATCACGATAAAATACGGCAACTGGCATTTATTGACCCGGATGTACGGTTAATCAGCTACAGCACGGCGCATCCTCGCCATGATATGCAGCACCTGCTCAATGAAGTTGATAAGCAGTGCAAACTCAGCGATGACGCCAGCCCTCTGATGATTGGGGTGGGGTTGGGCGCGTATTGGTGTGAGCGTATCGGCTTTCTCTCCGGGCTGCGAAGTGTATTGATCAACCCCAATCTGTGGCCTGAGCAGAATATGGCGGGCAAAATTGACCGGCCAGAAGAGTATGCTGATATCGCCAATAAATGCGTATCGCAATTCAGGGAAAAAAACCGGGGTAAAAGTCTGGTTGTGCTGTCCAGGCAGGATGAAGTGTTTGATTCGACCACTATCGCCGATACCTTGTCGCCTTTTTATGAGGTGCATTGGGATGAGGCTCAGCCGCACAAGTTTCCGTCCCTTGCCTCGCATTTGATGACTATCAAGGCGTTTCGCGACGCCAGTTGAATAATACGGTAAATTGTCAGTATCAATGACCGGCCCTGTTGCCGGTCATTTGTCGATTTTTTCCTGCTCAGCCCCCCCGCCGATGTTTGCTCCACGATGCCTGCTTTCATTGAAAATATGCTCTGATTCCCTGTGGTTAGACTGATATATCGCGGCGTTTTGGCGCCGCTGTCAGACGGCTATTTTTGTCCGGAATTGCAGCAACCGTTCCCGTCTATGTATAAGTCTTCCCCTATTTATCAATATGTTAGGTCGATGCTTTAGCTGCTTGGTGATCATTGTTTGGTATTTTGTGCTGGTAAATGGTTAAAAAGTCGGGGATATGGCTAAAAAACAGTTGCGGATTTCTATAATCCCTGTAGAGTGACGACCGTCAGAGGCGTGTTACATCTGGATACAGGTGTGGCCGCTTATGACGTAGTTTGCGTATGTCGCCCGATAACAGCTAGCAGCGGTTTCGCTAGCTGTTTTTTTTGCGCGTTGAAAAACCCTGGTATATGGTTCCGGTAACGGCATTGATTGGAGCCTTTTGATGAAAAGGGTACGTATCAGGGTATCTGGACTGGTTCAGGGGGTGGGGTTTCGCCGCTGGACGCTGGATAAGGCCAACGCGTTGAGTCTAACCGGCTATGTGGGGAATCTCGATGATGGTCGGGTAGAAATTCTGGCACAGGGCAGTGAGCCTGCGGTATCGCAACTGATTGACTGGTGCCATCAGGGTTCGTCATCGGCCAGTGTCAGTCGAGTTGACGTCGATGAAGATCCGGGTGATGAATTTTATCTGGATTTTTCGATTATCGCGCTCTAGCCAATGCTCGGAGCGGCTTGCAAGACATGCTGGTTACGGCAGCAAAAAGGGCAGTTAATCTGCCCTTTTGTTGTTTACTGTGCGTTCTGGCGAGGTGGTTGCGGTGCCGGCGCTCCGGTCTGATTATCATCCGGCTGCTGCATCTTGCGAATTTGGATCACCAGGCCAAGCTTGGGGTGATCAAAGTAGTGCATCTCGTCACTTCTGACCCGACGATTCTGTTTCATATGAATGGCATACAGGAAGGGGGTTGAGTCCCCAGCCTGGGATTGTTCGGCGGCCTGATGCTGCGTATCCTGGCTCTGGCCGGGCGCCAGGTCATCTTCCAGGGTTCCTTTGAGACGGGCTTTCTCACCTTCTTCTCTGAGCACCAGATCTGTTTCTATATAAAGCCAGTGATTCAGATAGATGTTGATGGTGCCATCCAACTGCCATACCGGCTGCTCGCCCTTCGGTGTCATAAATTCGTTCAGGTAGCTGAAATGCTGCGTCAGATCATCATCGTCCTCAAGCAACAGGCCGTTTTCCTGATACTGTTTGCCAAAGTCTCTGCCGGCAAAGATGCGGATAGGCTTGGCCTGACGGCGGGGCAACATATTCTCCTGCCAGGTCATATGCAGCAGACTGGTGACACCGGGCTCGCGGGAAATTTTACCAATTATCTGATCAAATTGCCCTTGGCTACTGGCCAGCAGCACGGCCCCTTCCTGAGGTTTGGCATAGGTCGGTTTGGGAGCTCCTACCGCCGCAGGGATCACTTCCGGATGCGCTTTGGCGGTAGTTTGCAGCTGCTCATTACACCAGTCTGCCCGGGTTGCCCAGTCAGAGGCATCGCAGCCATTCAGCGCGGAATTGAGGCTGCTCAAATTGGTGACGACCACAGGGGTGATCAGATCGATGGCTTTACGGGTATCGGCAGGCACCGCATCTTCGGGCCACTGCTCAGTGTCATTTGCCTGACGACTGAATACATAGACCTCCACCTCGAACCAGTTTTCTTCACTGGCAAAGGCCTGCGGGGCACCAAGCAGAGTGACCAGCATCAGGGAAATTCCAATAAAACGGAACACGTTTACTCTCCAAGACGATGTTGTGACAGTTGCTCAAGTATGGTGCTAACCAGCTCCAGCCTGTCTTTCGGCGTTTCTGCCGGGATGAGAAACTTTAACTTATTCGGCCCATCCATACGATAGATTTGTGGCTGGCTCTGCAATAAACCAATGATAAATCCCGGATCTATCTGATGATGATCGGCAAACTCCATGCTGCCGCCTTTGGCATGCATTTCAATCTTGCTGATCCCAAGGGCGGTGGCGGTATGTTTATACAGCGTCAGACTGAGCAGATTTTTGGCTGCATCCGGCAGCATGCCAAAACGGTCGATGAGTTCAACTTTCAGTTCGTCCAGCGCGGCGGCGCTGTCACAGTTGGCGATGCGTTTGTACAGCGACAGCCGCATGTTGACATCTGCCACATAATCCTCCGGCAGCAACGCCGGGATCCTCAGGTCAATCTCGCACTGCTGGTTGAGCATCTGCGCCAGCGATGGCTCCTTGCCTTCCTTGAGGGCTTTGACTGCGCCTTCGAGCATCTCCATATACAGGCTGAAGCCGATTTTGGAGATATGACCACTCTGCTCATCACCCAGCAGCTCACCGGCACCGCGGATTTCCAGATCCTGGGTAGCCAGCATAAAGCCTGCGCCCAAATCTTCCAGTGCTTCCAGCGCTTCCAGACGCTTGCGGGCATCGCTGGTCATGCGCTTGGGATGAGGGGTCATCAGGTACGCATAAGCCTGATGGTGGGACCGTCCAACCCGGCCGCGCAACTGGTGCAACTGGGCCAGTCCGAAATGGTCGGCGCGGTCGATAATAATGGTGTTGGCGCTGGGCACATCGATACCGGTTTCAATAATGGTGGTACAGATCAGCACATTGAACCTTTGGTGATAGAAGTCTGACATCACCTGTTCCAGCTCGCGCTCGCGCATCTGGCCGTGGGCGGTGACAACCCGGGCTTCCGGCACCAGCTGCCGGATATCGGCGGCACATTTTTCAATGGTTTCCACGGCATTGTGCAGGAAATACACCTGACCACCGCGCAGGATTTCCCGCATGATGGCTTCGCGCACTGTGGCTATGTCGTATTCGCGCACAAAGGTTTTCACCGCCAGACGCTTGGCCGGCGGGGTGGCGATAATAGACAGATCCCGCATGCCGGACATGGCCATGTTCAGGGTTCTGGGAATGGGGGTGGCGGTCAGTGTGAGAATATCCACGTTGGCTCTGAGCGCCTTGATTTTCTCTTTCTGGCGTACCCCGAATCTGTGCTCTTCATCGATGATAAGCAGTCCGAGATTTTCAAATTTCGCCCCGGATTGCAGCAGTTTGTGGGTGCCAATGACGATATCCACTTTGCCCTGTGCCAGGTTTTCCAGCACCTGATCCTGTTCTTTGGCGGTGCGAAAACGGCTCATCACTTCGATGGTCACCGGCCAGTCGGCAAATCTGTCCTTGAAGTTTTCGTAATGCTGCTGTGCCAGCAGGGTAGTGGGTACCAACACCACCACCTGCTTGCCATCGTTGACGGCGGCAAACGCTGCCCTCATGGCGACCTCGGTTTTGCCAAAGCCCACATCACCGCACACCAGACGGTCCATGGCAATGGGCGAGCGCATATCCGCCAGCACGGCATGGATGGCAGATTCCTGATCCGCGGTTTCCTCGAACGGGAAGCCACTGGCGAACAGTGCATATTCCTCTTCATCCAGATTACAGGCTTCACCGGGACGGGCCTGACGGCGGGAATACACATCCAAAAGCTCAGCCGCCACATCGCGGATTTTTTCAATCGCCTTGCGTTTGGCTTTGGCCCAGGTTTCATTGCCCAGTTTATTCAGGTGCAGCGATTCTTCCGTGCCGGCACTGTAGCGGCTGATGAGATGCAATGAAGAGACAGGTACATAGAGTTTGTCGCCGCCGGCATATTCCAGCTTCAGATACTCGGCAACCAGACCGCCTGTGTCCAGGGTTTCCAGCCCCTGATACAGGGCTACGCCGTGCTCCAGATGTACGATAGGCTGGCCGACCTTGAGTTCTGCCAGGTTTTTGATAAGCAGATCGCTGCTGATTTGGCGCTCTTTTTCCCGTCTACGCTGCTGGGCAATGCGCTGACCGAAGAGTTCAGTCTCACAAATCACCGCCAAATTGGCATCTGTCAGCAGGCAACCGTTGGCCAGTGGCGCGACAATCAGTCCCAGTGGCGCTTTGCTTTCCACAAATGCATTGAAATGAGGCAACACCTGAGGGCGGATGGCAATCTTCGCCAGCAGCTCAAGCAAGGCTTCACGACGGCCTTCGGATTCGGCGACAAACAGCAGCCGGATATTGGGCTGCCCGGCATGAAACTGAGCCAGCGCCTGCAGCGGCTGCTTGAGCTTGTGATTGGCGGTAATGTCCGGTAACGCCGTCGCTTTGGCCTGTTTATGGCTTTCATTGGCATCGCTGCTGCGGGCTACCACAAAACGGGGTAATGGCTTGATGGCGGCAAACAGCTGCTCTGTCAGCAGATACAGTTCCTGCGGGGCCAGCAATGGTCGCAACGGATCAACTCTTCGATCTTCATAACGCTGGGCAACTTCCGCCAGATGTGCTTTGGCTGCTGCTTCAATATCACCACAGGAGATCACCTGGGTATCGGCGGGAAGATAGTCGAACAGCGTGGCGGTATCGTCGAAAAACAGCGGCAGATAGTTTTCGATACCTGCCGGCATGAGTTTATTACTCACCTGCTGGTAGATGGACTCTGGCTCTTTGGAGATAGTTTCGAAGCGGCGGCGATAGCGCTGGCGAAAACCTTCTATGGCCTGATTGTCTGTCGGGAACTCCCGCGCAGGCAACATGCGCAATTGCGGCACTTCCGAGCTGGAACGCTGGGTTTCCGGGTCAAAAAATCGCAGTGACTCAATTTCATCATCAAACAGTTCGATGCGTACCGGCTTGTTGCTGCCGGAAGGGAACAGATCCAGAATCGAGCCGCGAATGGCAAACTCACCGTGTTCATACACCTGATCGACCAGATGGTAGCCGGTATCAGTCAGGCGCTGGCGCATGCTCTGCAAATCGTATTTGTCGCCTTTTTTCAGTATCAGCACATTGCCACTGAGAAAAGATTGCGGTGGCAGGCGCACCATGGCGGTTGATACCGGCACAATCAGCACAGAATGTTTCTCGCCACCGAGGCGTGACAGTGTTTCGAGACGGGCCGAGATCAAATCCTGATGGGGCGAGAAACTGTCATAAGGCAGGGTTTCACGGTCAGGAAACAAACGCACGTCGGTACCTGAGCCGGATAACAAATAGTTCAGCTCAGCTTCCAAAGTCAGGGCGCTGGGAGTGTCATGGGTAAGAATTAAACTGGTGCCCGGATACTGGCGGGCAATATTGGCCAGGGTCAACGCCTTGGCGACACCCGCCGGAGCGCAAAGCGCCTGAATACGGGCACTTTTGTGGTGTCCGGGTGGGGTGAGGACGGAAAACTCAGACATGGAATACTTTGCTGTTGTTATCGCGACAAGTTGGCGACATTGTAGAGATTTGCGCTGATGGGTGCCAGTATTTGCGGCCATCGCCGGCGGATTGCTGAGCTGTGGATAGCTGGCATTGCTGCGAGGGGGCATCTGCGGCATCGCTCAACAAGCGTGGCCGGTCAGGCTTTTTAGGCGGCCGGGTTTCAGGGCGCTTTTCGGCAAAAAAAGGCAGCCATCAGGCTGCCAAATCCAAAACGGATCATGGAGAAAGAGCAAGCAGGGGGCCCGGGAGGCTTACCCGGGCGACTTCCTTAATCAGTTGGCTTCACCCGGGCCCATATAGGCTGACAGGCCTTTGAAACCACCTTTCAGGATCTTCACATTGTCAAAACCGGCGTGGCGCAGGGCGGTACCGATAGCGGTTGCACGGGCACCGGACTTACAGAACACCACGATAGGTTTGTCAGTGGGAAGTTTAGCCAGGTTCTCGGCCTCAAATACCTGATTAGCAGGGATATTCAGGCTATTTGGCAGAGTCAGGCCAAATACTGACATTTCCGCAGGGGTGCGGATATCCAGAGCCACCATTTGCTTGCCTGCTTTTACGGCATCAACAAAAGCTGCGGGGCTCATCAGACCCAGATTTTTACCTGCAGCAGCGCCTTCAATGCCCGCAAATTGTGCCTGATAGCTTTTGGCCAATTCGGCATCATAGGCGAGGGCATGGCCAGCGGCCAGTGTGCTGCCCAGAATAAGAGTCAGAGTCAGGTGTTTCAGTTTCATGGTCACTCCCTTGGAATTCATTTCATCGCCAACAGGTTAAAACCGGCCTGGAAGCAACTCAATGGCGCGGGATCACAGTTTCCTTTGTCCTGACAATTAAAAAAAACTGAATGAAATTATGATGATGAAATGCTGTTTTTGAGAATTCTTGTTTTATAAAAACAGTTTGAAATGCCAAATAGAGATATTTTCTGCGCCCGTGGGCAAATCGATTTCAGTTTTTTAGAGGTATCATCGGTCAGAAATTTACTGTGCCATCATCGTCAGATATCGCCCGGGATGCTGGGGTGCCGAGCAATTCAGGGGGCGAGTGTGGGTTACTCCAGCGTGATCAGCGCCTGTCGTATCTCACTGCGGGTGCGGTCCAGCGCACTGACAATCGCCATTGCGGCCTGCTCATCCTGACCCATGATGCCCCAATTCTGTTGCCACACCTGTTTCAGCGCAGCGGCGGATCGCTGCGCGGGTTTTGGCATCAACAAGGCCAAATCCTCAATGAGGCCTACCTTGACCCAGCCACGACGGGGATTGCCAGTGTCGCTGTCAGCATCATAGTGAGCGGCATACACTATCAATTCCAGCTCGGCGACCTCTTTGAGGATTTCAAAAGCGGCATCCCGCACCGTGGCATTTTGTTCTGTGACCTCCATGCGCCAGACATTGTAGGAAAATCCTATCAAGGCAAAAATCATGCTGAACACGGCAGTCAGACGAAAGACCTGACCTGGCTGGGATGAATACATAGGTGGCTCTCCGGTTAGCCGGTGACTTTATTTAACCTGCCAGAAAACCCGCAAGAAAGCAGCCGTTTGAGCTCAGCTCACAGTTTCGGATGTAAGCCGTCACTCTGTAATCGGGTTGAACTGGGCGTGTGATATAGGATATGACAGGCCAGAAAGTGTCTGACAAGGTGATTTTTGCAGGATGCCAGTCTGGCGCGGGCAATACTGCCCAGCGTTTACAAGCGATAAAAAACCACCCGTCCGGGTGGTTTTGCTATTTTGAAAGGGATTAAAACTGCATTTCCGGCACATGCTCGGGCACCACCAGGGCGCCGGCCGTTTTGCTGATAATTTCCTCGACGCTGACGCCGGGGGCGCGCTCCAGCAGATGGAAGGCGCCATCTTTGATTTCCACAAAGGCCAGATCGGTCAGTACCCGCTTGATGCAGCCAAAACCGGTCAGCGGCAGTTCGCACTTGTTCAGCAGCTTGGAGTTACCATATTTATCGGCGTGCATCATGGTGACGATAATATTGTCGGCGCCGGCCACCAGATCCATGGCGCCGCCCATGCCTTTGACCAGCTTGCCCGGGATCATCCAGGAGGCGATGGAGCCTTCCACATCCACTTCAAAGGCGCCCAGCACGGTCAAATCCACATGGCCGCCACGGATCATGGCAAAGCTCTCGGCGGAGGAGAAGAATGATGCGCCTTTTACCGCGGTGACGGTTTGTTTACCGGCGTTGATGAGGTCCGGATCGATCGTCTCTTCGGTGGGGAATTCCCCCATGCCGAGCAGGCCGTTTTCCGACTGCAGCATCACTTCGATGCCATCGGGAATATAGTTGGCCACCAGGGTCGGGATGCCAATGCCCAGATTGACGTAATAACCGTCTTTCAGTTCACGGGCAACACGCTGGGCCAGTTGTTCTCTTGTCAGTGCCATATTGCGTCTCCTTACCCGATTTAGTTCTTGGCTTTAACAGTGCGCTGCTCGATGCGCTTCTCGAAGGTGCCTTTAATCACCCGATCAACATAAATCCCCGGCGTGTGGATATGGTCAGGGTCCAGCTCACCTGGCTGCACGATTTCCTCAGCCTCGACCACAGTGATTTTACCCGCGGTGGCCATCATGGGATTGAAGTTGGCGGCGGTTTTACGGAATACCAGATTACCCATGGTGTCGGCCTTCCAGGCGCGGATCAGGGCGAAATCGGCGGTCAGTGAAGGCTCCAGCACATAGTGACGGCCGTTGATCTCGCGGGTTTCTTTGCCCTCAGCCACAGGGGTGCCGTAGCCGGTGGCGGTGAAAAATGCCGGAATACCGGCACCACCGGCGCGGATTTTTTCCGCCAGCGTGCCCTGAGGGGTGAGGATGACATTCAGCTCACCGCTGAGCATCTGCTGCTCGAAGGTGGCATTTTCGCCCACATAGGAGGCGATCATGGTGCTGATCTGGCGGTGTTTCAGCAGCAGCCCCAGTCCAAAGTCATCGACTCCGGCGTTGTTGGAAATGGCGGTCAGCCCTTTGACTTGCATCGCCACCATGCGGGCGATTAAGCCCTCGGGGATGCCGCACAGACCAAAGCCGCCGACCATGATGGTCATGTCGTCGGTAAGACCGGCCAGCGCCGCCTCATAACTGTCAACGACCTTATTCAGTCCTGCCATACTGTTACTCCTTGCGTTGGGCAGCCAAGGCTGCCCTGTTGTTATCCTTGTTGGCCGACCGCCTGAATGCACCAGTGGCTGCCGGCTGTATTGACTGTGTTATTCAGGCTTGCCCAGTGCCAGCGCCACTTTTGAGCCACTGGGGCGGCCCAGAACGCGGCTGATCTCATGCCCGGCGTGCGCCAGTTTCAGCAGATCTATGCCTGTCTCTATGCCCATGCCATGAAGCATGTACACCAGATCTTCACTCGCCAGATTACCCGAAGCGCCTTTGGCATAGGGGCAGCCACCCAGACCCGCAACTGAGGTGTCTATGGTGCTGACGCCGGTATCCAGACAGGCCAGAATGTTGGCCAGCGCCTGGCCGCGGGTATCGTGAAAATGCAGGGCCAGCTGCTCAACCGGCACTTTTTCTGCCACGGCTTTGAGCATATTACGGGCCTTATCCGGTGTGCCAATGCCTATGGTGTCCCCCAGGGAGATCTCATAGACGCCGAGTTTGTAAAGGATCTCAGACACCCGTACCACTTCGCTGACAGCTATCTCACCTTCATAGGGACAACCCAGGGTGCAGGAGACATAACCGCGCACCGGCAAATTTAGCTGTTTTGCTTTGTCTATCAGCGGGATAAACCGCTCAATTGACTCCTCAATGGAGCAGTTGATGTTGCGCTGACTGAAGGCCTCAGAGGCGGAGGCAAACACCGCCACTTCATCGGCTCTGGCGTCAATGGCTCCTGCCAGTCCCTGCATATTTGGAGTCAGGGCGCTGTAGCGCACACCTGTGTGACGGGTGATGCCGGCAAACACCGCCTGACTGTCGGCCATCTGCGGCACCCACTTGGGTGACACGAAACTGCCGGTTTCGATGCGCTTTACCCCAGCCTCTGCCAGTGCATTAATCAACGCAATTTTGGCCTCTAGCGGCACAGCGCGTTCGTTCTGCAGGCCGTCTCTGGCACCGACTTCAAACAGGCTGATCTGCTTAGCGCGCATCTGTCACCTCCGCTTGCCTGGCTTTTCCTGTGTTACTCGGGTCAGCTCCTGTGCCCGAGTCTGCGTCTGCGCTTGTGTCTGCGTCAAAGGCCAGCAGCAAAATGCCATCACTGACCAGTTCACCGGCCTTGAAGAAAAACTCGCTGACTTTGCCATCCGCCGGGGCGGTAATGGTGTACTCCATCTTCATGGCTTCCATCACCATCAGCCCCTGGCCCTTGGTGACCTTGGCCCCAACTTCCACCAGATGGGTCACCACTGTGCCGTTCATCGGTGCATTGAGGGGATTGGCGTGAGTATCGCCACTGTCCTCATTGTGAGTCTTCACGGCGCGAAAATGCACAGGTGCAATCCCGGCATCCGGCAGTGGCATAAACAGGGTAAAGTCATCGCCCATGCGTGCCACTGTGATGGTCATGCGATGGCCGTTGAGGGTCAGCGTCATGCCATCCGCTGTCAGCTCACCGCGCAGGCGGATAGGCTGCTCGCCAGCCATCAGCAGATATTCGCCATTGGCCGAGCGGGTCAGGATCAGTTCATGCACCTGATGTTCATCATCCTGCAGCATCACATCAAAACGGCTGGGGGCGCCCAGGCGCATGCCGCTGAACTGTTGCCAGGGCGAATCCGGCTCGGCCAGTTTTCCTGCCTGAGCAGCGGCGTGCTGCTGAGCGTTATCCCACAGCAGGCGGTACAGGGCGGCCAAAGGCAGGGCGGCGGTGTTATCCACGGTTTGCTCTGTCAGCAGCAGGGTTTGATTGCGCTCTATAAAATCGGTACACAGCTGCGCGGCAGCAAACTGCGGGTGACGGCAGATGCGCGCCAGAAACGCGATATTGTGCTTAAGCCCTGTCAGTTTGAACTCATCCAGTGCACTGGCCATGCGGCTCAGCGCCGCGCTTCTGTCGACATCCCAGGTGATCAGCTTGGCGATCATGGGGTCGTAGAAGTTACTGATCTCATCGCCCTGACGCACGCCTGAGTCAATGCGCACATGAGCATCTTGTACCGGCTCACGTAAAAACTGCACTGTGCCGCAGGCCGGCAGAAAGTGATTGGCGGGATCTTCGGCATAGATGCGCGACTCAAAGGCATGGCCCTGAATGCGGATCTCATGCTGCATCAGTGGCAGCACCTCGCCTGCGGCAACCAGCAGTTGCCAGCGCACCAGATCCTGGGCGGTGACCATCTCTGTGACCGGATGCTCCACCTGCAGGCGGGTGTTCATTTCCATAAAGAAGAAGCTTTGCTGATCCCCGCTTTTTGCCCCAGTATTGGCCCCGCTTTTTGCTCCGGTATTGGCCTCGGTATCCAGCAGAAACTCCACTGTGCCGGCACCGACATAATCGATGGCGCGGGCCGCCGCCACTGCGGCTTCACCCATCTGCTTGCGCAGCGCATCCGATAACCCGGGTGCCGGGGCTTCTTCAATCACTTTTTGATGACGGCGCTGCACCGAGCAGTCGCGATCAGACAGGTACACACAGTTGCCATGGGTATCGGCAAATACCTGCACTTCCACGTGGCGGGGCTTGCGCAGATAACGCTCAATCAGCAGTTTGTCGTTGCCAAAGGCCGAGCGGGCTTCGCGGCGGGCTGAATCGATGGCTTCCTGGATCTCTTTGGCAGACTCCACTACCCGCATGCCTTTTCCGCCGCCACCGAAGGCGGCTTTGATCAGTTGCGGATAGCCAATGCGCGTCGACTCCGCCAGCAACACAGCATCGCTCTGATCATCACCGTGATAGCCGGGTACCAGTGGCACACCGGCTTTTTCCATAATGGCTTTGGCGGCACTTTTGCTGCCCATGGCATCAATGGCATCACTGCCCGGGCCGACAAAACGGATGCCTGCCTGCTCGCAGGCGCGGGCAAATCCGGCGTTTTCCGATAAAAAGCCGTAGCCCGGATGAATGGCATCGGCGCCGCAATTTTTGGCGATTTGCAGGATCAGATCGCCTCTGAGATAGGATTCGCCTGGCGCGCTTGGCCCCAGATACACGGCTTCATCGGCCATCTCGACATGACGGGCCTGAGCGTCGGCATCTGAGTAGAGGGCGACGGTTTTGATGCCCATGGCTCTGGCGGTACGGATCACACGGCAGGCAATTTCACCGCGGTTGGCAATAACGAGTTTAGTCAGCATGCTTGCCTTCTCCTGATGGCTGAACACTGGCCTGACACCAGGCGGGTTGGCGCTTGTCGAAAAAGGCGTTGAGTCCTTCCTGACCTTCTTCAGACACCCGGATGCGGGCGATTTGCTCACTGGTGTAATCAATGATCCCTGCATCGATGACACCACTTTGCTGGTGGGCGATAAGGGTTTTACACCAGGTCATGGCCTGCGGGCTGTTGCCAAGCAGCTGGGCTGTCATGGCGGCTTCCGCGGCTGGGAGGTTATCGGCAAGCTGGTGTACCACGCCCAGCGACAGCGCGGTGTGGGCATCGAATTTTTCAGCGCTTAACATATAGCGGCGCGCCTGCCGCTCGCCCATGGCCCGCAGCACATAGGGGCTGATCGCCGCCGGAATAAGCCCGAGTTTGACTTCGCTCAGACAAAAACTGGCATTGGGGCTGGCAATGGCGATGTCACAGGCGCAGACAAGTCCCAGTGCGCCGCCAAAGGCTGCGCCGTTCACCAGTGCCAGTGTCGGCCGGGGGAAAGTATCGAGCTGCTGCATCAAACCGGCGAGTTGCCGCGCATCGTCAAGGTTTTGTGGCAGATCCATGCCGGCCTGTTTGCGCATCCAGTGCAGATCGGCTCCGGCGCTGAAATGCTTACCTTCGGCTTTGAGCACCAGTAAGTGACAATCGCTTTGTGCCAGCGCCGTCAGCGCCGAGCGCATTTCGGCAATCATCACCTCATCAAAGGCGTTGTGTTTGTCGGTGCGATTGAGAACAAGGCTGGCAACGCCATGCTCTACCCGGGTGCTGATGTATTGATAATCCATGTCTGCCCCCTTACATCCGAAACACGCCAAAGCGGGTCTCTTCGATGGGCGCATTGAGCGCGGCGGCCAGTGCCAGTCCTACCACTTCCCGGGTCTGGGCCGGGTCAATGATGCCGTCATCCCACAGGCGGGCACTGGCATGGTAGGGATGACCCTCTTTGTCATATTGCTCGACGATGGGCTTTTTGAACGCCGTTTCCTCTTCGCGGCTCCACTCTACCCCCTGACGGGCCAGCCCATCACGCTTGACCGTGGCCAGCACGCCGGCGGCCTGCTCACCACCCATCACAGAGATGCGGGCATTGGGCCACATCCACATCATGGTGGGATTAAAGGCGCGGCCACACATGCCATAGTTGCCGGCGCCATAGGAGCCGCCAATCAGCACAGTGAATTTGGGCACGCTGGCGCAGGATACTGCGGTGACCATCTTGGCGCCGTGTTTGGCAATGCCTTCATGTTCGTACTTCTTGCCCACCATAAAGCCGGTGATGTTCTGCAGAAACAGCAGCGGAATTTTGCGCTGGCAGCACAGCTCGATAAAGTGCGCGCCCTTCTGGGCGGATTCAGAAAACAAAATGCCATTGTTGGCGACTATGCCCACCGGATAGCCATAGATGCGGGCAAAGCCGCACACCAGAGTGGCACCATAGTTGGCCTTGAACTCGTCAAAATCTGAGTCATCCACTAGGCGGGCAATCACCTCTTTGACATCGAAAGGCTTTTTCAGATCTGTGCCGACTATGCCGTACAGCTCATGGATGTCGTACCTGGGAGCCTTGGCAGGTTTCAGCTCAATCGCCAGCGGCTTTTGATGATTCAGGCGGGTGATCGCCTGGCGCGCCAGCTCCAGTGCATGCTCATCATTGAGCGCCAGATGATCTGCCACCCCTGAGATGCGGGTATGCACATCACCGCCGCCCAGCTCTTCGGCGCTGACCTCTTCTCCGGTCGCGGCTTTCACCAGCGGCGGCCCGGCCAGAAAAATGGTGCCCTGTTCTTTGACGATAATCGACTCATCGGCCATGGCCGGTACATAGGCGCCACCTGCGGTGCACAATCCCATCACCACGGCAATCTGGGGAATGCCTTTGGCCGACATGCGCGCCTGATTGAAGAAGATGCGGCCGAAGTGGTCCCTGTCGGGGAACACTTCATCCTGGCGGGGCAGGTTGGCACCGCCTGAGTCCACCAGATAGATGCAGGGCAGGTGACAGCGCTCGGCAATCTCCTGAGCGCGCAGGTGTTTTTTCACGGTCAGCGGATAGTAGGTGCCACCTTTGACCGTGGCATCATTGGCGATGATCATGCACTCGACGCCGCTGACCCGGCCAATACCGGCAATGACCCCGGCGGCAGGCACGGCTTCGTCATACACCTCAAAGGCGGCGAACTGGCCCACCTCCAGAAAGGGGGAACCGGCATCCAGCAGGCGCTCGACCCGCTCTCTGGGCAGCAGCTTGCCGCGGGCCGTGTGTCGCTCGCAGGCCGTCTTGCCGCCGCCCTGCATAATGGTGTGAACCTTTTGCTGCAAGTCATCCACCAACGCCTGCATATCGGCGGCTTTGGCCTGAAACTCAGCACTTTTGGGATTGATTCGGGAGTTGAATTGCACCACAACACTTCCTTATTTTGGGTTGCGTCGGCAAAGTCAGGCCAGCCTGAAAAGGGCTGGCCTGGGCGTTAACGGGACTCGTTGAACAGCTCGCGGCCAATCAACATGCGACGGATCTCCGAGGTGCCGGCGCCTATTTCATACAGCTTGGCATCCCTGAGCAGACGACCTGTGGCGTATTCGTTGATGTAGCCGTTACCGCCGAGCAGCTGAATGGCATCCAGCGCCATTTTGGTGGCCAGCTCAGCGGAGTACAGAATCGCCCCGGCAGCATCCTTGCGGGTGGTTTCACCGCGATCGCAGGCTTTGGCGACATTGTAGATGTAGGATTTGGCGGCATTCATGCCGGTGTACATGTCGGCCAGTTTGCCCTGCACCAGCTGAAACTCACCAATGCATTTACCAAACTGCTGCCGCTCGTGGATGTAGGGCACCACTATGTCCATGCAGGCGGTCATGATCCCCAGTGGGCCACCAGACAGCACTACGCGCTCATAATCCAGGCCGCTCATCAGTACTTTCACGCCATTATTCAGGCCGCCCAGAATGTTTTCCTCCGGCACTTCGCAATCCTGAAACACCAGCTCACAGGTGTTGGAGCCGCGCATCCCCAGCTTGTCCAGCTTCTGTGCCTGACTGAAGCCCTTGAAACCTCGCTCAACGATGAAGGCGGTGATACCGTGCGGGCCTTTATCGGCATCGGTTTTGGCGTAAATCACATAGGTGTGCGCATCCGGGCCGTTGGTGATCCACATCTTGTTGCCATTGAGGACGTAGCGATCGCCCTGTTTGCGGGCGGTTAACTTCATCGACACCACATCCGAACCGGCATTGGGCTCGCTCATGGCCAGCGCGCCGATGTGCTCGCCGCTAATCAGCTTGGGCAGGTATCTGGCTTTTTGGGCCTCGGTGCCATTGCGGTTGATCTGGTTGACGCACAGATTGGAGTGGGCGCCGTAGGACAGACCGATAGAGGCCGAAGCGCGGGATAACTCTTCCATGGCCACCACATGAGCCAGATAACCCATACCGGCGCCACCATACTCTTCAGCCACTGTGATCCCCAGCAGCCCCATGTCGCCCAGTACCGGCCAGAGCTCATTGGGAAAGGCGTTTTGCTCATCGACTTTGGCCGCGATGGGGGCAATTTCGTTGCTGGCAAACTGACTGACTGCGTCCCGCAGCATGTCAATCTCTTCACCCAAACCGAAGTTCAGGCTGGTGTAGAGCAGGCTCATGGTTACTTATCCTTGTGTCTTGTTGGGCGACTTATTGGGTCCTGTGGAGGCTTTTGCCTCCGGTTGCGTCAGTCTGCTTCGGTCAGCTTCTTTTGGCTTTCCTGTCAGCAGGTGCGCAACTTATTGTTGTTATTCAGATTCTCTGTGAGCTGATGCTCTTGTGTACTTTTGGCGTTGCGATATTCCGGTTAACCTTTGACTCTGCTGTCTTCCAGCGCACCCAGGCACTGCTGCTCGGCTGAGTTGAGTTCCATCAATACCACTTTGATGTCGTCCATCTGCTGCTGCAGCGCTGTCTTCTTTTCTTCAATCAGCTCAAGCATAGTATTGAGCTGAGTGGTGCTGCTTTTATCTGCATCGTAGAGCTCAAACAAACGACGGGTTTCCGCCAGTGAGAATCCAAGGCGTTTGCCGCGCAGGATCAGCTTCAGGCGCACTCTGTCTTTCAGACTGTAGATGCGGGTCTGACCACGGCGTTTGGGTTTGAGCAGCCCCTGATCTTCATAAAACCGAATGCTTCGGGTGGTAATATCAAATTCTTTTGATAAATCACTGATTGAATATGTGGTTTGTAGGGCTTGGTTGGTGTTCATCGACAGACTCTGTGTATTGTTTTTAAGCACCTTATATGAAGTTTACGTAAAGGTAAAGATTGTCGCCTGCTTAATGTTAATAATTTGCTGTCACTATGGGCGTTGGCGGGCTTGTCTGAGCTTTGTCTCAACCCAAAGTCTAATTCTCAAAATTACGCGGACATGAGATCTAGTCAGGGATATGCCGGAATTTCGTTCAGCGGGATCCCGGTTTCACTTACCCGGCGAAGGATGAAAAGCGGAGGTTGTATGGGGAGCATGGGCGAGCAGTTACGGACTCAGGCGCTGACGGACAGGGATGGTTATTGGAGCAGAGCGGCCAGCGCTATCGATTGGCACACCCTGTGGGACAAGGTGCTGGATGACAGTCGGGCACCTTTTTATCAGTGGTACGCCGGTGGTGAGCTCAATACCTGTTATAACGCGGTGGATCGCCATGTGGCCGCCGGTTTGGGTGACCAAACCGCTATCCAGTATGTCAGCCCGGTCACCGGTGTTGAGCAGGCGATCAGTTACCGCGAGTTACTTGAGCAGGTCAGTCGGGTTGCCGGATTTCTGCATTCCATTGGAGTACAGAAGGGCGACAGGGTGGTTATCTATATGCCGATGGTGCCCCAAACTGCAGTTGCCATGCTGGCCTGTGCCCGTATAGGGGCGATTCATTCAGTGGTGTTTGGTGGCTTTGCCGCCAATGAGCTGGCAACCCGCATCAATGATGCCAAACCCAAAGTGGTGATCAGCGCCTCCTGTGGCATCGAGCCTTCCGGTGTGGTGCAGTACAAGCCATTGCTGGATGAGGCTTTGCGCCAGTCTGCCCATCAGGTAAGCGATTGCCTTATTCTCAATCGGCCCCAGTGCCAGGCGCAGATGCAGCCGGGGCGGGATCATGACTGGGACGAAGTGGTGCCTGGCTCGCCGCAGCTAGGTTGTGTGCCGGTAAAAGCCACTGATCCTCTGTATATTCTTTACACCTCAGGCACCACAGGTCAGCCCAAAGGCGTGGTGCGCGACAACGGCGGGCATGCGGTGGCGCTGGCCTGGTCGATGAAGCATATCTACAACATTCAAGCCGGTGATGTGTTCTGGGCGGCATCCGATGTCGGCTGGGTGGTGGGTCACTCTTATATTGTCTACGGACCGCTGCTGGTGGGGGCTACCAGTTTGCTGTTTGAAGGCAAGCCGGTGGGTACGCCCGATGCAGGGACATTCTGGCGGACAATCAATCAATATGGGGTGAAGAGTTTCTTTACTGCCCCCACCGCCATTCGCGCCATCAAGCGGGAAGACCCCGATGGTGAGTTTATCCGGGAAATCAATCTGGATTGCCTGGATACCCTGTATCTGGCCGGAGAGCGCTGCGATCCCGATACCCTCAACTGGGCATCGGAAAAACTGGGTAAGCCGGTGATCGATCACTGGTGGCAGACAGAAACCGGCTGGCCGGTGGCCGCCAACCTGATGGGGACAGATCCGGTGGCGATTAAACCCGGCTCACCGGCGCAGGCTGTACCTGGCTATCAGGTGGAGGTGCTGGATGAATCGGGGCAGCCTGTGGCGCCCAATACTTCAGGCAATGTGGTCATTAAGCTGCCGCTGCCGCCGGGAACCCTGATGACCCTCTGGGGCAATGACAAACGCTACGAGGACAGCTATCTGTCCATGTATCCGGGCTACTACCTGACCGGGGATGCCGGTTATCTGGATGAGGACGGTTATCTGTACATCATGAGCCGTATCGATGACATCATTAATGTGGCCGGACACCGACTGTCCACCGGCCGCTTTGAGGAAGTGTTGTGCCAGCATGACGCCGTGGCGGAAGCGGCGGTGATCGGGGTTGAGGATAAATTGAAAGGTCAGTTGCCGCTGGGGCTGGTGGTGCTGCGTAATGGAGTGGATATTTCAGAGGCGCAGTTGCAGCAGGAGCTGGTGGCGCTGGTGCGCAATGAAATCGGCCCGGTAGCGGCATTTAAGCTGGTGACGGCTATCCCCAAACTGCCCAAGACCCGCTCAGGGAAAATCCTGCGGGGTACCATGCGCCAGATTGCGGCGCATCAGCCGCTGAAAATCCCGGCTACCATCGAAGATCCGTTGACGCTGGAGTTAGTTAAAGAGGCGCTGGCCAAGTTGGGATACGCCTGATTTTTCTTCAGGTAACCCCTGCGACGGTTTGCCGACAATCTGACCAATAAAGAATCAGGAGGCATCATGAGATGCCTCCTGTTGTTTTGATGTAACAGATTGTGTGCTGGAATTTGCGCCAAGGTTACCGTTATAATCGCGCCCGTGATTTTTCCCCAGTCTTTGGAAACCCATTTAATGCAACATGAAACATCCGTTGCGGCGATTGGTGTCATTGGTCTGGGCGTGATGGGCAAAAATCTGGCACTTAATATTGCCGACAATGGATATGCTGTCTCCGCCTTTGACCTGGACGTCGCCAAAATCCGCGCCGCCGAGCAACAAGCACAACAAGAATTCGGCACCCCGGCTCGTCTTTCGGGATTTACTGATTTACCCTCGCTGCTCGCCAGCCTGGCCAGGCCCAGATTACTGGTGTTGTCAGTTCCTGCCGGCGCCTCTGTGGATGCTGTGTGTCAGTCATTGCTCAATGCCGGTATTGAGACGGACGATATCGTAGTAGACACAGGCAACAGCCTGTGGACCGATACCATCAAGCGTGAGCAGCAATACAGCGGCAAGTTTCATTTCTTCAGTTCAGCGATTTCCGGTGGCGAAATGGGTGCCCGATTCGGTCCCTGCCTGATGCCCAGCGGCAGTGTAGCAGCCTGGACGCATCTGGCCCCCATCTGGCAGGCGATTGCCGCCAAGGTCGACCCGCAAAGCGGGCAGCCGGTTGAGCGCACGGCGCCCGGTCAGGCACCTGTGGCCGGCGAGCCCTGCGCGGCTTACATAGGCCCCGCCGGTGCCGGTCATTATGTGAAGATGGTACACAACGGCATTGAATATGCCGATATGCAACTTATCTGCGAAGCCTATCATCTGCTGTCTGCCGGCCTTGGCATGGCGGCGGCTGAGATAGGTCAGGTATTTGCCCGCTGGAACAATGGGCCGCTGAACTCCTATCTGATGGAGATCAGTGCTGACATTCTGTCCCAGCAGGATCCGCTGACCGGCTCGCCGCTGGTGGAAGTGATTCTGGATAAGGCCGGGCAGAAAGGAACGGGGCTGTGGACCGCGGTATCCAGTTTGCAGCTGGGTTGTCCCGCGCCAACCATCGCCGAAGCTGTGTATGCCCGGGCTGTCAGCAATCAAAAGCCGCTGCGACAGCAGTTATCGCGCGAGCTGACGGCGTCTTCGGATTATCAGGTCGCTGACCGCGACGGCTTTATCGATGCGCTGGAGTCGGCGCTGCTGTGCGCTAAAGTGGCCTGTTATGCGCAGGGTTTTCAACTGATGGCGATGAATGCCAGTGAGCAGGGCTGGCAGCTGCAGTTTGCCGATATTGCCCGCATCTGGCGCGCCGGTTGTATTATCCGCGCCGGGTTCCTGCAGCAGATTGCAGATGCCTTTGACGCCGAGCCTGAGCTGGCCCACCTGTTGGGGGCATCATCGTTTGCCGACATGCTGGCCACTCATCAGCAGCGCTGGCGGCAGGTGGTTGCCCATGGCGTCATGCTGGGGATCCCCATGCCCTGTATCAGCAGTGCGCTGAGTTATTACGACAGTTACCGCACGGCCGTATTGCCTGCCAACTTATTGCAGGGGCAGCGGGATTATTTCGGCGCTCACACCTTCGAGCGTACCGATAAACCGGCAGCTGAAAAGTATCATCTGAACTGGAGCCACTCGCCCCGGGATCTGGTTAAAGTCAACTGATGGCGGGGATTTATAACAATTTCATTTAATCGTTGATCTGTTTCAGCGGGCGTTCAATGCACTTGAGACAGCTCAACACAGAATCAAGAGCATTGCCGCACTGCGTGAGCGTGTCGGGCATCCTGCTTCTGTGTTGCATTGCTCTCAAAGGGAGCCACCCTGAGTCAATCAATGCGCCTTGAATCAGCATCCCTGACACGCTCTGAATTGATCAAACTATTAATGAAGTTGGTATGTAAAAGGCTTCGCGCTGTGATGGCGCGAAGCCTTTTTGTTGGGGTCGGTATTGGCCGTGTTGAACCGGGCTTATTGCGGCAGTATCAAACCAGCACTGAACAGGAAGCTGAACACCATGGTCAGCTTGGCGGTGCGTCCCAGTAACGGGTTAAGAGCCTGACCGCTGGTGTGCTGAAAGGCGCTGCTCAGACTGCGGGCCATCAGCAAGGCCGGACCGGCCAGCAGCACCGGCCAACCGGGCAGAACTCCCACCAGAAAGCCACCTATGATCAGGCCAAAGGGCAGGTATACCAGCGCCTGATACAGATCTTTGGCACGACCTTCACCAATGCGCACTGCCAGGGTACGTTTGTTGGCTTTGGTATCGGTTTGAATGTCCCGGGTATTGTTCACCAGCATGATGGCGGCGTTGAAAAAACCGATGGCGCTGCCCAGCAGCCAGGCATCGGTGCTGGTGGTACCGGCCTGCAGAAAATAGGCACCGACCACGGCCACCAGACCAAAAAACACGAATGCGGCCACTTCCCCAAGACCGTGGGAGGCCAGTGGATAAGGACCGCCGCTGTAGCCCAGCGCGCCCAGTACGGCAAACAGCGCCAGCAGGGCGATGATCCAGCCGCCATGGGCAATCAGAAACATGCCAACGGCGACCGCTGCGATCAGCGACAGGATCATGGCGTTGCGCACCGCCTTGGGTGACAGCAGACCACTTTGAGTGACCCGCACCGGGCCGAGACGCTCTTCGGTGTCGATACCGTTTTTAAAATCGAAATAGTCATTGGCCAGATTTACCGCGATCTGCAACAGTACCGCGCAGGCGGTAGACAGCAGGGCGATGGTCAGGCTGAAAGAGTCCAGTCGCAGTGCCAGCATATTTCCGACCAGCAAAGGGCCGATGGCTGCAGGCAAAGTGCGGGGGCGAATGGCGAGAATCCAGGGATTGTTCATGTTCATTTCTGTTGCAAGTGTTCAGGGACCTGTTCCGCCGGGCGTGTTGACAGCCTGTCGGAAGGGCGCACATGTTACCGTTTTTCTGTATTAATTTATACCTCTTATGGACAGGAACTGATCTCCTGGCTGTTCATTCCTTTTAACAAGCGCTATAGCTTTGTCCTGCCCGGACCTGATGATTTCGTCCGGGCAACGGGTCAACACTGCCCGATTTCCCGCGGCAGTTGAGACAGTCCTGGTGAGCGGTATAGAGCCGGATTTGGCTGGCAGCCGCCGTCGGTGGCACAGGACCGCTGGATGACGGACCAATGAGCCGTGGGCAGACGCTTTGCGCCTGAGCTCACTGTGGCTGAAATATGCCCGGGATGAAATCAAATGGTTATTGGCCTTTTCTCCACGCGACAGCAGGTTATACTGACGCTCCGACTTACAGCTTCAATTTATTCCATTAAGTGGTAATCATGAGTCAGGTTTTAAATGATTTAGTGTCTTTGTTGTCACTGGAGCCCATCGAACTGGGACTGTTTCGTGGCCAGAGTCAGGATATTGGTTTGGGCCATGTATTTGGTGGTCAGGTGATGGGGCAGGCGCTGAGCGCTGCCCGTCAGACGGTGGAGCCCGGTCGGATGGTGCACTCTTTTCACGCCTATTTTCTGCGGGCGGGCGATGAGAAGCAGCCGATTGTGTATGATGTTGAAATTATGCGCGATGGCGGCAGTTTCAGTGCCCGCCGGGTGAAGGCGATTCAGAAAGGTCAGCCGATATTTTATATGACCTGTTCGTTCCAGACGCCTGAGGCCGGTTTCAGCCATCATGCTCCCATGCCGCAGGTTCCCGGGCCAGAGGGGCTGATGAATCAACAGCAGGCCGCCATGACCATGCAGGATAAGGTACCGCCAAAAATCCTCGAGGCCTTTGTGGCGGATGCGCCGATTGAGATGCGTTTGGTTGAGCCGCTGGATCCTATCGCCCCTGCGACCTGTGAGCCTGTGCGTCATGTATGGATGCGGGTCAATGGCAACTTGCCTGCGGATACCTGTGTACACGAATATCTGCTGGCTTATGCCTCGGATTTCAATTTCCTGGTGACAGCCGCCCAGCCCCACGGCGTGTCTTTCCTGACGCCGGGGATGCGGTTTGCCACGATAGATCACGCTATGTGGTTCCACCGTCCGGTTAACTTCAATGAATGGTTGTTGTACAGCATCGACAGCCCCAATGCGGTTGGCGGACGTGGCTTTGTGCGTGGTCAGTTCTTCAATCAGGCCGGCGACCTGGTGGCATCCACCACGCAGGAAGGCCTCATGCGTTACAAGGGAGGAAAATAATATGCTCAACAGTCTGGTGCGCGTGCTGGCATTGTGCACATTGATCCTGGGGATCTCTGCCTGTGTGACAGTCGAACCACCCAAGCCGGTGATTGTTAACGGTGCTGCCGGTTACCTTGAACGGGTGGCCTTGCCTCCGGGGGCTGTCATCAATATTGCCATTATTGATCTGGATACTCCCGGCTCTATTCTGGCGCAAAAAACCTTTGAAATCGCGCGTGTGCCGGTGCCGTTCAAGTTTATTCTGCCACCGGAAACTGTGGCGCCCAGGGTCAATTACGGGGTTGTGGCAATGATCACCTACAAGGGACAGGTGCTGTTCCAGACCTTCAACCGTTATCCGGTTATTAATAACGGCAAATTTACCACAGAAGTGCTGATGAAGCCGGTCGGCCAGTAAATCAGGGCCCCGAAAGGGGCCTTTTTTTATGCGTCCGGTTAAGGTTGTTATGAACGTTACTCAGCAGGAGAATCGCATTGGATGAAGTCAGCGCCAGACGCCAGATCACTCACTGGCTTTCGCAGGACATAGCGCGAATGGTGATGTTGCAAACCGTGGCCCGGGTTGCCGCGCAAACGGGCGATGAGCTGTGGCTGGCGGCTGGATTTGTGCGCAATCTGGTATGGGACAGACTTTATCGTGAGACCGCATTGCCGCTGAATGATTTGGATGTCATTTATTTCGGCCAGCACAATCTGCTGTCTCAATATGACAGGCAACTGGAACTGCAACTTGGTGCGATTGCCGGGGAGTTGCCCTGGTCAGTCAAGAATCAGGCTCGTATGCATGTGCGCAATGGCGACCGGCCTTACCACAGCGTGCTGGATGCCATGTCCTTCTGGCCAGAGCGGCAAACCGCGGTGGCCGTGAGGCTTAATGCCAACAACGAGCTTGAGCTTATCAGTGCATTTGGCTTCGCCTGCCTGTTTGATGGCGGTATCAGCCACAATATTAAACGCGAACGCCAGCTGTTTTTGCAGCGGATTGCCGGCAAAGGCTGGCTCGATACTTACCCCGGGTTATCCGTTGAATGCATGTAACAAATCAGTGAAATATGTGATCCAGATCGACTTAATACTGGTGAAATATTCTGCAACCTCATTTACTTGATAGAGATCAATTTATTTGGCAACACAGTTTGGCAGTGTATTCACAACTTGTTAAGGATGTGAACAAAACAGCGTTTTGCGTTGTTGTTATGGAGAGTGAAAATGAAAAAGTCTGTGCTGTCTGCGTTGATTGCTGCCACCCTGATTTCTGCTCCTGCATTGGCTCACCAGGCCGGTGATATTATTGTGCGTGCCGGTGCGGTGATGGTAGCGCCCAATGAGTCGAGTCAGGATGTAGATTTAACGGGATTGGGTTTGCCAAATTTGGGTGAATTCTCCGTTGATAACAACACGCAACTGGGTTTGAACTTTGGTTATATGATTACCGACAATATCGGTATTGAACTGCTGGCCGCGACCCCATTCAAGCACACAGTTTCATTGGCAGGGATTGATATCGCTGAAACCAAGCACCTGCCACCGACTCTGGTTGCCCAGTACTATTTCGGTGATGCCCAGTCCAAACTGCGTCCTTATATCGGTTTGGGGGTGAACTTCACCAACTTCTTTGATAACGAATTTAAATCGGATGCCAATGCGAAAGTTGAGCAGGCTCTTGGCACTAATCTGAAGCTGGATAATCTGAGCCTGTCCAATTCCTGGGGCGTTGCTGCTCAGGTAGGTCTGGACTATCAGGTTAACAAAAACTGGCTGGTGAATGGTTCAATCTGGTACGCCGATATCAGCACTGATGTGAAATTTGATACCGTTGCCGGTCCACTGGAATACAAAGCTGACATCGATCCCTGGGTCTACATGATCAGCGTCGGTTACGTTTTCTAAAGACAGTCTTCGTTCCCTGTCTTCTGCTGGAGCACTCTCCCCAGGTGCTCCGATTTATGCCGGCGTAAGCCGGCTTTTTTCTGTCTGTTACCCGGCGTTATTCCGCTTGTTGCTTTTTCTGTTTTTTCTTCCAGCGGCGGGTGTTGTAAATAAACTCCGGCAGCAAACGGGTCATCCAGGCCACAATAATCCAGCGCTTGGGAACGTAGGCGCGGCGTTTGCCTTTTGCCAACGCTGACAGGATCTGTTTGGCCACTACAGGCAAAGGTGCCAGCCACATCTTAGCGCCCTGCATCGCGGCTTTATCCAGCATACCCAATTGAATATCGGTAATGGTAATCGGCAGTTTCAGGCGCTGGGCGTGCATCGACAGGCCTTCGAGGTAATTCTGGGCAAAGGCTTTGGAGGCGTGATAGGACATGCTGGGTCCCCCACGCAGACCGGCGACGGAATTGATGGCGCCCAGTTGGCCGTAGCCCTGTGACCGCAGCAGATTAAAGGCGGTGTTGCACATGGCGGCAAAGCCGGTGACATTGACCTTGATAATATCTTCCTGCGGTGCCCAGGGCAGCTCAGGGTCATAATGATTAACCCCGGTATTGACCAGCACCAGATGTGCGCCGCCCAGCTCCTGCCATACCTGTTCAAGTTGCGCGATGGCGGTGTCGGGAGCATAAATATCCAGCGCATGAACACTGATATCACCGGGCAGGCTCGCGGCAAAGTCGGCGATGGTGTCGGGGGAGGGCACCAATAATGCCAGCTTCACCTGTTGTTCACTGAGTTGTTTGGCAATTTCACGGCTCAATTGTGAGCTGGCGCCAATAATTATTGCAGTCGCTTGAGTCATATGGGTTTCGGGCAAACCTAGGGGCGCTTATCATAGGAACAACCACAGGTGACTTCAAGATTTATATCTGGAAGTGTAGACATCCAGAAGTCTTAATGTATGATTTAGGAGAGTTTATGAACAAATGGATTAAATTCATCGCCGCCCCGCTGGTATTGGTGTCCGGATTGATGAGTGGCTGTGCTACCCAGAATGCCACAGTGGATATCCACGGTGAGGTCTGGTACCGCGAACGTATTGCGCTGCCACCGGATGCGGTGTTGACTGTGCAGCTTAAAGACGTTTCCCGCGCTGATGCGCCGGCAGAAGTGATTGCCGAGATGGTGCGTGACGATGTCAGTACGCCGTCCACTTTCTCCTTTGTGATGGCCAGAGATCAGTTTGAGCCTGGTCATACCTATGCCATCGGTGCCCGCATTATGTTGGGGGATCAGCTGCTGTTCATCAACACTCAGGCTTATAACGTCGACTTGAATGCCAGCGAGCCGATATCAGTACTGTTGAACAAGGTAGGCCATTAATCCAGAGCCGGATACTGCGCCTGCCATTACTAAGGAAGAGGCGCAGTATGCCGGTCAGGATCCCAGACAATCTCCCCGCTGCCGGGGTGCTTATTTCCGAAAATATCTTCGTTATGTCGGAAACCCGCGCAGCCAATCAGGATATTCGCCCGATGAAGGTGCTTATCCTGAATCTGATGCCCAACAAAATTGAAACTGAAACCCAGCTGCTGAGATTATTGGGTAACACGCCGCTGCAGGTGGACGTGGACCTGCTGCGTATTCATGACAAAGTCTCCAAACATACTCCGACAGATCATATGAATACCTTTTACCGGGATTTTGATGAGGTGCGCAGCAATAACTATGACGGCCTAATCATTACCGGTGCGCCGCTGGGCCAGGTGCCTTACGAAGAAGTGACCTTCTGGAGCAAGATTCAGGAGATTATCGACTGGTCGCAAACCCATGTCACCTCAACCCTGTATCTGTGCTGGGCGGCTCATGCCGGTCTGTACCATCTGTATGGTCTGGAGCGTGAATTGCTGGCACGCAAACGCTCCGGGGTATTTCCCCACCGGCGTGCCAGTCAGCCTTATCCGTTGCTGCGTGGTTTCGATGATGAGTTTTTTGCGCCGCATTCGCGCTATGCAGAAATTCCGCTGGCCAAATTGGAGGCCCATCCCGAGCTCAATGTACTGGCGCACTCCGATGAAGCCGGTGCCTACCTGATTTTGTCAAAAGATAACCGCAAGCTGTTTGTGACCGGCCATCCGGAATATCAGAAACATACATTGCGGGATGAGTACTTCCGGGATCTGGGAGAAGGGCTGGAGCCGGATATTCCGCAAAATTACTTTGCCAATGACAATCCACAGCACGAGGCCGTGGCCCGCTGGTTCGGGCATGGCAGTTTGCTGGTGAGCAACTGGCTTAACTATTATGTTTATCAGCTGACGCCTTATGATCTGCATGATATGAATGCCATGACGCCCTGGGAGTCATAAGCGCCGTGCTCATTCGGTATCTTCCCGGTTGTCGGAATAACCGGGCGGATACCACATCGCATTTCACGATATTTGGCGACAGGCCTTTCGATATTCGGTGATATGAATCCATGACTGCATCCGTGCGGATCTGCACGTATCGCAACAGACCTTACCTCACCGCTAAGCGCCGTTGGCAAGTATTCCGGTAAATTCCAGCCCCAGTTGTGGCGCAGCTTAGCCGGCGACGGCCTGCAGCGCGTTAATCCATTGGTCGGGATTGGCCAGAACGAACTCATAATGTTCGCCGCTATTGAGGGTAATGCGAATGGCATCCCGGGTTAACGGCAATATCCCCGCGCCTTTACCAAGACATTGTTGAACCTCAGAGATGGCCTGCCGACTGAACCGGCAGCGTCCCAGACTGAGCGCTTTGCTCAGGGGCTCGAACAGAACCTCGGTATTGGTCAGATACAGTGTGCCATCGGAGCGGGCGGCACCTATTTGCAGTGTTGCAAAGGCCGATTTCAGTGTTGGTCCGTGCGCTGAGTGAGCTGGATTCGCAGTGTGGGCTGTGGAGATTGTTTGCTGTGGTGCGGATTTGACTGGCATATGACGGCTTTCTCCCTGATGGTGCAGCCGGCAAGCCCCAGCTTGCCGTTGGCCGACCTTGTTTAATTTTTACCTTGCCGGATCTCGACCGGGCTGTCATCCCTTATATAACTGCCAACTTCCCCGGCAGTTATTCGTCAACGTTCAATACCAACCATTCAAGAATCTGCGTTAGCCAAGCTGAAAGCCTGTGCTGAAATGAGCGGGCTTCGCCGTAACGCCTGATGATGAATGCTGAGAGCCCTTGGCTCAAAGCTAATGCTAAAGCGCTGATGCCGGGAGGGCGGGGCTATTGCGATGGCTTAAGGCTGTTTCGAGCGCTTAGGGCTAAGTCCATCTCCATCGCTTAGGGCTATTTCCTTCGCTTAGTGCTAAGTCCATCTCCATCGCTTAAGGCTATTTCCATCGCGGATGGCTATCACGTGACAGAGGGCCACCACTTGCCTCAGGGGTATGACCAGTGTGAGTCACTTCACTATGCCCGCTGGCAGCATGGTGCCGGGCGGGCGTTTTGTAAATTCAGAGTGACATTTGTCAGGGAGTAAAGCGAATGCATTAGACTAATTAACACTTGCTTTACGTTCGCGTAAACGTCACAGTGCTGTTATTTGAGCAATCAAAGGCTTTCTGTGATAGCGACAGGAGGCAGATACAAGCAATCGGAGTGGTTATGAGCACTGAAAAGGATATTGTGATTGTGGCGGCCAGGCGCACCCCTATGGGAGGCTTTCAGGGCAGTTTGGCCACTGTACCTGCGCCGCAACTGGCAGCGACAGCCATTAAAGGGCTAATGACTGACACTGGTATTGCCGGTGAGTTGGTGGACGAGGTGCTGATGGGCTGCGTGTTGCCAGCTGGGCTTAAGCAGGCACCGGCCAGACAGGCAACACTGGGTGCAGGGCTGTCACTGAGCGTTGGTGCCACTACCGTCAATAAGGTGTGCGGCTCAGGCATGAAAACCGTGATGCTGGCTCATGATCTGGTGAAAGCCGGCAGTGCTGAACTGGTGATTGCCGGTGGCATGGAGAGCATGAGTCAGGCGCCGTATCTGCTGGATAAAGCCCGTGGCGGTATGCGCATGGGGCATGGCAAGGTGCTTGATCATATGTTCCTTGATGGTCTGGAAGACGCCTACACAGGCGGCGCCATGGGCACCTTTGCGCAGAAAACCGCAGATGATTTTGGCATCAGCCGTGAGCAGATGGATGCGTTTGCGCTGTCATCACTGCAAAAGGCCATTACCGCGATTGCCTCCGGTGCTTTCAATCAGGAAATTGTGCCTGTCTCTGTGGCTGCCCGTCAGGGCGAGCTGGTTATCGATACCGATGAGCAGCCGGGCAATGCCCGCCCGGAAAAGATTCCAACCCTGCGTCCGGCGTTTGCCAAAGATGGCACCATCACGGCCGCCAATTCCTCATCCATTTCCGATGGTGCGGCGGCGCTGATGGTCACCTCCCGTGAAAAGGCGGCTGAGCTTGGGCTGGACGTGCTGGCAGTGATCCGTGGTCACACTACTCATGCCCAGGAGCCTGCGGCCTTTACCACAGCGCCGGTTGGCGCCATGAACAAGCTGTTTGCCAAAACTGGCTGGAGCAAGGATGAAGTAGATCTGTATGAGATCAACGAAGCCTTCGCCATGGTCACCATGCTGGCCATTTCTGAGCTGGGGCTGGATGAAACTAAAGTGAATGTGCATGGCGGCGCCTGCGCCCTGGGTCATCCCATCGGCTGCTCCGGTGCCCGTATTCTGGTGACCCTGATCCATGCCCTGCGCAATCAGGGGCTGAGGCGCGGTGTTGCCAGTCTGTGTATCGGTGGCGGCGAAGCCACGGCCATGGCAATCGAGATTGAATAACCCGCAGGGCTGCATCGTGACGCGATGCGGCCCTGTTTCTTTGGCAAGTTTTTCCCGGCTACCGGTCAACTTCCAGCGGGTTGAAGGCCACAGGGAACGCGAATAATCAACAGGACCAGAACATGACCACGCTAATCAACCATTACATCGACGGCGAATTTACCCAGGGTAACGGCACCCGTCAGATCACAGTCACCAACCCGGCCAACAACCAGCCAATCGCCCACATTAATTGTGCCACCGATGATGAAGTACATGCTGCCATCAAAAGTGCCAAAGCCGCCTTTGCCAGCTGGAAAGAAACGCCGGTATCCGAGCGTGCCAGGGTGATGCTGCGCTACCAGCATCTGCTTAAAGAACACCATGATGAACTGGCGACCATACTGGCCAAGGAAACCGGTAAAACCTTTGAAGATGCCAAAGGTGATGTGTGGCGCGGCATTGAAGTGGCCGAGCACGCCTGCAATATCGCGTCTTTGCTGATGGGCGAAACCGTGGAAAACGTCGCCCGTAAAATTGATACCTACAGCTACACCCAGCCTTTGGGCGTCTGCGCCGGCATTACCCCGTTTAACTTCCCGGCGATGATCCCGCTGTGGATGTTCCCGCTGGCCATTGCCTGCGGCAATACCTTCGTACTCAAGCCCTCCGAGCAGGACCCCATGACCCCGCTGCGACTGGCTGAACTGTTTGAACAGGCCGGTGCCCCCAAAGGTGTGCTGCAGCTGGTGCATGGTGACAAGAGCGCAGTGGATATTTTGCTGACGCATCCTGATATCAAGGCGATCTCTTTCGTCGGCTCTGTGGGTGTCGGCCAGTATGTGTACAAGACAGGCACTGACCACCTCAAGCGGGTACAGGCATTCGCCGGTGCCAAAAACCACAGTGTGATCATGCCTGATGCCAATAAAGAGCAGGTGCTCAACAACCTGGTGGGGGCCTCTGTGGGCGCGGCAGGTCAGCGCTGCATGGCGATTTCGGTGGCGGTGTTTGTCGGCAAGGCCAAAGAGTGGATCCCTGAGCTGAAAGAGCGTCTGGCGGCGGTTCGTCCCGGATTGTGGGATGACAAAGAGGCAGGTTACGGCCCGCTGATCAGCCCACAGGCCAAGGCAAGGGTGCTGGGCCTGATCGCCAAAGGCAAGGAAGAAGGCGCTGAGTGTCTGCTGGATGGCTCAGACTTTACCGTTGAAGGGTATGAGTCAGGTAACTGGGTGGGGCCGACCATGTTCACCAAGGTCACCCCTGAGATGACCATTTACCGGGAAGAAATTTTTGGCCCGGTACTGTGCTGTGTGGAGTCGGACTCACTGGAAGACGCGATAGCCCTGGTCAATGCCAGCCCTTATGGCAACGGCACTTCTATCTTCACCGCCAGCGGCGCTGCCGCCCGTAAATACCAGCACGAAATCGAAGTGGGTCAGGTGGGTATCAACGTACCCATTCCTGTCCCCCTGCCGTTTTTCTCGTTCACCGGCTGGAAGGGCAGTTTCTATGGCGATCAGCACGCCTATGGCAAGCAGGCGGTGCGTTTTTTCACTGAAACCAAAACCATTACCGCCCGCTGGTTCGAGGATGATATTCCGTCCGGCCCCAATATGACCATTGCCCTGCGCTGATGGATGTCAAACGGGATGCTGTCAGGCATCCCGTTTGTTAAAAAGATACCGGCTTCAGCAGAGCTGGAGCGCAAAGATACAAGCCAAGGATACAAGCAACAGGAGTTGTCAGATGAATTTCAATCTCAACGAAGATCAGCGTCAGTTTGCCGAACTGGCCCGTCAGTTTGCCGCCGATGAGCTGGCGCCTCACGCCGCCCGCTGGGATGAAGAGCATTATTTTCCCAAGGAAGTGATCCATAAAGCCGGGGAGCTGGGCTTCTGCTCTTTGTATTCACCGGAAGGTGAAGGTGGCATGGGACTGAGTCGTCTGGATGCGGCCATCATCTTTGAAGAGCTGGCCATGGGCTGTACGGCCACCACCGCCATGCTCACCATTCACAATATGGCGACCTGGATGATCACTACCTGGGGCAGCGAAACCCTGCGCGCCGAGTGGAGCGAAGCCCTGACGACCGGGCAGAAACTGGCGTCCTACTGTTTGACTGAACCCGGCAGCGGCAGTGATGCCGCATCGCTGCAGACCAAAGCGGTGCGCGAGGGGGATGAGTATGTGATTTCCGGCTCCAAGATGTTTATCTCAGGCGCCGGTGCCACTGAAATGCTGGTGGTGATGTGCCGCACCGGGGCTGAGGGCCCCAAAGGCATTTCTGCCATCGCGATCCCCGCCGATGCGCCCGGGATTGTGTATGGCAAGGCCGAGCACAAGATGGGCTGGAATGCCCAGCCCACCCGATTGGTCACCTTTGAAGCCGTGCGGGTGCCCGTGTCCAACCTGCTGGGGCAGGAAGGTCAGGGCTTTACCTTCGCCATGAAAGGGCTGGATGGCGGCCGCATCAATATCGCGACCTGCTCGGTGGGCACGGCGCAGGCGGCGCTCGACAGAGCCACTGAGTATCTTAAAGAACGCAAGCAATTTGGTAAGCCGCTGGCGGCTTTTCAGGCGCTGCAGTTCAAGCTGGCGGATATGGCCACTGAGCTGGTGGCCGCGCGTCAGATGGTGCGGCTGGCTGCGTTCAAGCTTGATAACAGAGATCCGGAGGCCACCGCCTATTGCGCCATGGCCAAACGTTTTGCCACCGATGTCGGCTTTCAGGTGTGTGATGCCGCGCTGCAGTTGCATGGCGGCTATGGCTACATTCGTGAATATCCGCTGGAGCGCCATTTCCGCGATGTGCGGGTGCACCAGATCCTCGAAGGCACCAACGAGATTATGCGCCTGATCATTGCCCGCCGTCTGCTCGATGAGCATGTGGGTGACATTCGCTGACCGGCGTTGGCCGCCGGAGCCGCGTGACGGCTCAGGTTGGTCTCTGTAAATAGACTCGCCCCCGTGGCAATGCCCGAATTTAAGGACGCAAGCAGCATTTAAGGAAGTAAGCATGACCCAATTGATTGAACGCATTGAAGGCCACACGGCCATTTTGACCATCAGCAATTCACCGGCCAATACCTGGACTCAGCAGGGCCTGTACAACCTGAGAAACAAAATTCTCGAGCTGGATGCCGACCCTGAAATCTATGCGCTGGTGCTGACCGGTGAAGGCGACAAGTTTTTTTCCGCCGGTGCCGATCTCAAACTGTTTGCCGACGGTGACAAGGGCAATGCCGCCACCATGGCGATGGCCTTTGGCGAAGCCTTTGAAACCTTAAGTGCTTTTCGGGGTGTGTCGATTGCCGCCATCAACGGTTATGCCATGGGCGGCGGGCTGGAAGTGGCGCTGGCCTGTGATATCCGTATTGCCGAGACGCAGGCGCAGATGGCACTGCCGGAAGCCACTGTGGGCCTGCTGCCCTGCGCCGGTGGCACTCAGAATCTGACGGCGCTGGTGGGCGAAGGCTGGGCCAAGCGCATGATCCTTTGTGGTGAACGTATCAAGGCGGACAAGGCTGAACGCATCGGGCTGGTGGAAGAGGTGGTCGATACCGGCCTGGCGCTGGAAACCGCCATTGAGCTTGCCGCCAAAGTGGCCAGTCAGAGTCCATCCAGTGTCGCCGTGTGCAAGCAGCTTATTCAGGCCGGACGCGCCATGCCGCGTACTCAGGCGTTGCCGCTGGAGCGTGAACTGTTCATCGGTCTGTTCGATACTGAAGATCAGGCCGAAGGCGTCAATGCCTTCCTGGAGAAGCGCAAGCCACAATGGAAAAACTGCTGAGGTAAGCATGATGGGTAAAGTAGTCTTTCAAACCCTGGGATGTGAGGGCGGCAAGCAGATAGGTGTAGCTACCCTGAATGTGGAACAGGCGCTCAACGCGCTGGATCTCGATATGGTGCGGCTGCTGACCCTGCAGCTCAAAGCCTGGCAACTGCAGGATGAAATTGCCTGCGTGGTGCTTGATGGCGCCGGCGACAAGGCGTTTTGTGCCGGTGGCGATGTACGCGCCATTACCCAGGCGTCACTGGCGTCACCCGGCGAGATATCGCCAGCGGCAGCGACCTTTTTTACCGAGGAATATCAGCTCGACTATCTCATCCATGAGCTGGGCAAACCTGTGCTGGTTTGGGGCGATGGCATCGTCATGGGCGGCGGTCTGGGGCTGATGGCTGGCGCCAGTCACCGTGTCGTAACCCAGACTTCGCGTATCGCCATGCCTGAGGTCACCATTGGCCTGTATCCGGATGTGGGCGGCAGTTATTTTCTCAATCGCATGCCAGGCAAAACCGGCCTGTTTCTGGGGCTGACCGGTTACAACATGAATGCTGCCGATGCTCTGTATGTGGGACTGGCGGATGTGGCCATTGACCGAGATAACAAAGAGCCACTGTGGGATGCGCTGGCAGAAGTGCACTGGCAGGATGAGGCTTCAGACAACCGCGAACTCTTGACCGCTGTGCTGGGGCGGTTTGCTGACAGTGCGCTGCAAACCGGCAGTCAGTTGCACGCTAATCAGCATCGCATCGATGCATTGATGGCTGGCAGCATAGCGGATATTCACACCAGGCTGAGTCTGCTTGAGACTGATGACAGTTGGCTCAAGCGGGCCCGCAGCACCTTTCTGGCTGGCAGCCCGCTCAGCTGGAGGCTGATTGACGCGCAGATGCAACTGGGCGCACAGATGAGTCTGGCCGAGTGTTTTCGTACAGAGCTTGGCTGGAGCGTCAATTGCTGCGCCTATGGGGATTTCTGTGAAGGCGTCAGGGCGCTGCTGCTGGATAAGGATAAAAATCCCCGCTGGCAGTTTGCCACCCTGGACGAGGTCACTGACGCTGCTCTTGGCAAACTGACCCGCTCGCCCTGGGATGCGAACAGTCATCCACTGCGTGGGCTTTAACCGCTTCGCATGGTAATGATCAACGGAATGGAATACGGCCTTGCGGCCCAACACACAGACAAAGGAGAACCCCAATGGCCACGGTAGCATTTATTGGTTTGGGTAATATGGGCGGCCCGATGGCGGCCAATCTGGTTAAGGCTGGCATGACAGTGACAGGGTTTGACCTGAATCCGGCGGCGCTCAAGGCACTGACCGACGTTGGTGGTCTCAGTGCCAATACTGCCTGCGGCGCCGCGGCCGGGGCTGATGTGGTGATTACCATGTTGCCGGCGGGCAAACATGTGCGTGGTCTCTATCTTGGTGACAACAGCGCTGACAGCAGTGGCGATGGCAGTAACAAGGGCCTGCTGGATGTGGTTGGTAAAGATACTTTGCTGATTGACTGCTCCACCATTGATGCCCAAAGTGCTCGCGCAGTGGCTGCGGCCGCGGCCGAAAAGGGGCTGGAGTTTATCGATGCGCCGGTATCCGGCGGCACAGCAGGCGCGGCAGCCGGAACCCTGACCTTTATCTGTGGTGGCAGTGACTCTGCCTTTGCCCGGGCACAAACTGTGCTTGAGGCGATGGGCGCCAATATATTCCACGCCGGTGGCGCGGGCGCCGGCCAGATTGCCAAAATCTGCAATAACATGCTGCTGTCTGTGCTCATGGTTGGCACCAGTGAAGCTTTGTCCCTTGGTATAGATAATGGTTTGGATCCCAAGGTGTTATCCGACATCATGAAGGTCAGCAGTGGTGGTAATTGGACGCTGGATAAATATAATCCCTGTCCCGGGGTGATGGACAATGTGCCATCCTCAAAAGGGTATCAGGGCGGCTTTATGGTGGATCTGATGGTCAAGGATCTGGGATTGGCGATGGATGCCTCACTGGCCAGCCAATCCAGCACGCCCATGGGGGCACTGGCCCGCAGCCTGTATGTCAGCCATGCCCGGAGCGGCCACGGCAAGCGGGATTTCTCCAGTATTTTTGAGCAGTTTGCGGTGCCTGCCAACGACGAATAAACCGAATTACGTACAAGAATTGAGGATAAGCGGATGGATTTGAAAGATAAGGTAGTCGTCATCACAGGTGGCGCAGGCGGATTGGGTCTGGCCATGGCCCAGGAATTTGCCGCAGCCGGTGCGCGTCTGGCGCTTATCGATGTGGATCAGGACAAGCTGGAAAACGCCTGTGCTGATCTGGGTGCCAGCCATCCTCACACCGAGGTGCAGGGCTATGCGCTGGATATCACCGACGAAGAGGACGTGGTGGCCGGTTTTCAGTACATTCTGGAAGACCTGGGGCAGGTCAATGTGCTGGTCAACAATGCCGGTATTCTGCGTGACGGTATGCTGCTGAAAGCCAAAGACGGTGAAGTTACCGACCGCATGTCGCTGGCGCAGTTTCAGTCGGTGATCAATGTCAATCTGACCGGCAGCTTCCTGTGCGGCCGTGAAGCGGCGGCAGCCATGATCAACTCAGCTCAGCAGGGCATCATCATCAATATCTCCAGTCTGGCCCGTGCCGGTAACATGGGGCAGAGCAACTATGCTGCCTCCAAGGCCGGGGTTGCTGCCATGTCTGTGGGCTGGGCCAAAGAACTGGCGCGCTACGGCATTCGCAGTGTGGCGGTAGCGCCCGGTGTAATTGAAACCGAAATGACCGCTGGCATGAAGCCAGAAGCACTGGCGCGTTTGGAGCAGATGGTGCCGGTTGGGCGTCTGGGCAAGCCTGTGGAAGTGGCCAAAACCGTGATGTTTGCGGTAGAAAATGACTACATCAATGGACGGGTTCTGGAAGTTGATGGCGGCATCCGTCTCTAAGTTTTGTGCTTAAAAGCGAGGCAGGGCATCTCTTTCCCGCTCACTGTGTTGCCGGCTCCTCATGTAGCGTTGCTAAACATAGGTCGCCAGCGCCTTGCTGGCAGAAAAAATCTGCACCTGCAAGTTAGCTGAAAGTTGTGGATGCGCGAAGCGATAAAAGCTTGCCAGTTGAATTGAAAATGCCCGGAATATCCGGGCATTTTTGTCTCTGCAAACCGCCTCTTTGGCGGAAATGGTATTTTGAAAACTGAAGTGTTCGCGTTGACTTCTGCGGATGACCGCTGATGTGTTTATCTGAGGCAGACCTGAGTGGGGCGTGCGGTTTATCAACGGTTTAGATCCGCGTAATGGACGCTTTCGGCACTGACGTAAATGCCGCAATGATGCGCGAGTACACCGCCGCGTCGTTCAATGCTCGCAACGTCAGTGCTCCGTTGATAGGTTTTGGGCACTATTTAACTTGGTCGGCTGGGTGCTCTACACCATTGTAAGTTGGTATATTGCTGATTTTCAGTGGATTAATTCCTTCAAGGCAGGCCACATTAAAACCATATTGTTGTGGATTTGAGCGCCGTTGGTGATGGGTATAGATACCGCAGTGGCCACAGAAATAATGTTTCGCGGTTTTGGTGTTGAACTGGTAAAGCCTCAGGCTGTCGGCCCCTCTGAGGATGCGGATGGCAGCAAGTGGAACCGACGCGACAATCGCGCCTCTGCGCCGGCAAAGCGAGCAGTCACATCGGCGCACATCGACAAGTCCCACGGGCAATTGAAGCTCAAACTGCACCGCACCACAATGGCAGCTGGCCTGATGGCGCGGCTGAATGATAACACCGTCTACTTCGGTCAGAGTCAGCGTCATATCGGCTCCTTTAATGATGTTGCTCAAAGGCGAAGGTACGCAGGTTGCGTTAGCCTGTGCAGATATCCCTGAGTCATGGCTATCAACCAGCTGAGCTTGCTTTTTATACCTGCCTTTTTACCAACCTTTTCGGTCAACGTTTTTTACAACAAGATTTTTTGCAACCCTGCAGCTCAAACTAGCCGTAAAAACAGGTGGTGTGAATCTTCTTTGAGCGTTGAGCTTTAGCTGCGCGGATTCTCATTCGGGTC
Source organism: Shewanella sp. GXUN23E (assembly GCF_050865035.1). NCBI lineage: Bacteria > Pseudomonadati > Pseudomonadota > Gammaproteobacteria > Alteromonadales > Shewanellaceae > Shewanella > Shewanella sp. GXUN23E. The sequence continues at coordinate 101,936 of NZ_JBOZWP010000012.1, forward strand.
GTTTGGACCCGGGCCATTCCCCCAGGGGGCGTGACTTGTGGTGATTGTTTGGGACGATAGCGAGCTGTTGCCCGTGATTTGGAGGCAACAGCAAAGGAGCGCCGGACCGACAGGGTCAGAACGCTCCTGCTGAATGTTGCTGTACCTGAAGTGGGGCTATCGACTATGTCCTTATCGATGGCATGCCGCTTACGTTGAGGATGGCGCCGTTAAAGTTTGATGGTATCTGTGTAAAACAGTGCCAGCGCCAGCACGTCCAGCACCAGCAGTATTGCCAGGTACAACAGCTCTTTTCGACAAAACAGTGGCTTACCATTTTTCAGCTCTTTTCTGGACCAGATATACACAGGTAAACCAAGAGTCAGCAGCAGTGGGATCATCACCACATATTGCATGCCACCGGCATAGAACATGAACAGACAGAAAATAAAGCCAATGATACCGCTCAGCAGCGCCATTTTGCGGCCTTGCGGGGCATATTGATCGAATTTCCCGTTAAGACACATTTTGCACAGAAACAGGGTACTGGTCAGGTACGCCGGCAGTACCATTACCGTGGTGATACTGAGCATGGTATTCCAGGCATTGTTGGCAAAGTAAACCAGCAACATGGCGGCCTGCATAACAAAGCTGCTGACCCAGAGCGAAACGGAGGCGGCATCTTTGCTGTTGGTGATGGCAAACTCTTTGGGGAAGGTACCATGCTGCGCTGCCACAAAAGGGATCTCTGCGCACAGCAATGTCCAGGCCAGCCACCCGGCCAGTACCGAGATGATAAGCCCAATGTTCATCAGCCAGGAGCCCCAGTGGCCAACGACCATTTCCAGCACACCCGCAGTGGATGGATTGGGAATGTTTGCCAGCACATGTTGCGGCGCCAGCCCGAAAGGCAGAATAGAGAGCAGAATATAAAACAGCAGGGCAATCAAAAAGCCGATAAGCGTCGCTTTACCCACATCCTGTTTGTTTTTAGCCCGGCCGGAGAGCACCACTGCGCCTTCCACACCGATAAAGGCCCACAGGGCGACGATCATGGGCGACATAATCTGCCCACCCAGTCCCCCCAGCGGTGCCTGGGTGGCGGTATGCACCTGTCCCCAGATGTCAGTGGTCAGTTGGTGATAGTTCAGCGCAGCGCCGACCACAAAGGTGAAGATGACCAGCGGCACCAGTTTGCCTATGGTTCCCAGCGTGTTGACAAAGCCGACAACCTTGACGCCGGACAGCACCAGGAAGTTATAGCCCCAGATCAGAATTGAGCCGCAGATAACCGAGGTGAGGTTATTGCCGCCGGTGAACACTCCGGGCATGAAATAGTTCATCGAATCCATCAGGATAACGGCAAAAGCCACGTTACCGAATGAGGTCATCAACCAATAACCCCAGGCAACATTAAAGCCGACAAAGGGACCGAACCCTTCACTGGCGTACATGTAGATGCCGGCCTGCAGATCCGGACGGGTGTCAGACAATATCCTGAAAGTATTGGCAATAAAGTAAACGCCAAAGCCGGTAATGAGCCAGGCGATAATCACAGGTCCGATGGCAGAATGCTGTGCCATATTCTGCGGCAGGCTGTATACACCGCCGCCCAGCATCGAGCCAACCACGATGGCGACAAGCGCCAGCATGCCTAATTTGCCGTTGGATGTTCCTTTGGAGGAGTCTTCTTGTGACATGGTGTACCTCGTTGTTCCGTCAGGTAACAAGCGGGCCTGTCAGGCAGGCTGCAGGCCCGGATGGTGCTAAGGCCTGCACTCAGTCTGGGGCTGGCAGGATTGTTGATCTTCAATGATGGCCCGGACGTGATAGTTGCCCTGGTCATCGACTTTGACGCCGTGAATTTCATGCTCAAATCCAGGGAACTGGCGATCGAAACTTTGCAGTGCCAGCAGGTAGCTGACAATCGCGGCATTGTCGCTGGCAACGCGTTCACCGGGCATCAGCACAGGAATTCCGGGAGGGTATGGCACCAGCATGCTGGCGGCGATACGTCCGCCGAAGTGACTGACGGGAATCGACTCAGTCTGGTATCTGACGACTTTCTGGTAAGCCTCAGCGGGTGACATGACTGGCTGTGGCACTGTGTTGACGGCTGCTGCCAGATGTTCCAGCAATTTCAGCTCACTCATTTGCCTGTGCATCAAATCACACAGTTCTTTCAGGCTCAGGTTCCGGTAGATGGGGGAGGCATCGCGCAGTGACGGAATGGCTTCACATGCCGCAACACCCGAGTCATAAAGTCGTTTGAACTCGGCCAGACTTTCTACCAGCGTGCCCCACTTACCGCGGGTGGTGCCGACGGAAAACAGGATCAGCAGCGTGTAGTCGCCGGTGCGGGCAATCTCGGTGTGGCGGGAGTCGAGGAACTTGGCCACCACATAGCCGGGGATACCCTGAGACTGATGTTCACCGGCTGGCGTGACCCCCGGACAGGTAATGGTGACTTTCACCGGATCCAGCATACAGTCGGTATCTTCAATATCCTCCCTGGCAAAACCGTGCCACTCATCGTCGGCAAGCAGTTGCCAGCATGCCGGAGAAGCGCTGAGCAGCGCCGCCGGAGCCTGTTCAAAATCAAAGGTTTCACCTGTGTTGGGGTCGGTCACCTGAGTGGGCTGCAGTACATCAAAGAACCAGTTTGGAACGGTATCCTGAGCGGCAAACTGACGCTTTATCCTGACCACGGCTTTACGAAACTCGATGGCATCATCCAGCGATTCCTGCATCAAAGAGCGACCGGAATCGCCCTCCATCATGGCAACGGCCACATCCATGGAGGCGATGATGGGATAGAAGGGAGATGTGGTGCCGTGCATCATAAAGGCGTCGTTGAAGTCCTCATAGTTGACCGGCGCGCGGGCAGAGGGTTTGACGTGGATCATCGATGCCATGGACAGTGAAGGCAGCATCTTGTGGGTGGATTGCACGGCAAACAGAGTTGGACGATCTGGCTGATCGTCCTCTATTCCCATGGCATAGCGGCCCTGATACAGGGGATGGAATTTGGCATAGGCGTACCAGGCTTCGTCAAAATGCAGTCTGGGTACACTTTGTCCCAGATTGCTGGCGACCTGTCCGGCGTTATAACAAAAACCATCATAGGTGCAGTTGGTGACCACTGCATAAGTGGGTTTGGGATGACTGGCATCCTTGACCAGCGGACTGGCATCCAGCAGCGCCTGAACGGCTTCGGGAGTCATACGTCTGTTGGGGATGGGGCCAATCATGCCGTAACCGTTTCGGGTTGGCTGCAGGTAAACCGGACGTGCTCTGCAGAGTGTAAGTCCGTGATTCAATGATTTGTGACAGTTTCGGTCCACCAATGTGATTTCATCTGCGCCCACGGCGCCCTGGGAAACAATCCGGTTGGATGCGGAAGACCCGCCAACACAATAAAATGTCCATTTGGCACCAAATAATTTCGCCGCCTTTTGTTCCGACAGATAGGGAACACCGGTATGTTCGAGATAATCCCCCATTTCACCGGTGGCGACCCCAATATCGGAGCGCAACATATTTTCACCGTAGAAATTCAGGAATTCCGCGCCGACAGGATGTTTGGTATAAGCCATACCACCCATATGTCCCGGGCAGTCCCAATAATAATCACCGGCTTCAGTAAACTCTTTCAGCGTTTTAAAATATACTGGCAATAATTGCTGGTAATATTGCTGCACCGCAGTATTGATACGGTTGGCGGTAAATGCCGGGGTTTCAGAATAGAGATATATGTATTCTTTGACTTGCTGAATAACGTCCAGCGGTAATTGATTAACAACATCCTGCTCAGCAATCAAAAATATCGGTAATTGTGGATTGCGCTGACGAATCTGGGTTAATAACGAGATAGACTGAGATGGCATTGTGGTTTGCTGCTCATCCCACAGTAACAGCAGTGCACTGTAGTGATGGCTGCCGGTGATTTTCTGCAAACCATCCTCAATGGATCTGGCGTAATGATTTTGAAACCCGAGGGCCTGCGTTGCGTCGCACAATTGCTGCAAAGTCGTCAACGCCAGACCATCATCTTCATGCATGTGCTCATTGGCAACAAATAAAATATTACGGTTGGCTTTCATCATTTATTCCATAGCAAAGGGTTATCTTTGACTCGATATCAATGACAGACAGCACCACACTATGGTTAAAAATGAAAACTATACACTGAATCAGAAATCAAAAATAAAATGCAGGATATTCAGTGATATCATTTTGCCACGATTAATCCGCCATTGAACTGGATAATACATCAATAGTTAATGCCTGTTGGTACAGTTAAGTACACAACAGCATTGAGCATAGTCCTCTAAATAAAAATAGGTAGTGGGCGAATAATTAATTAGTGTCAATGTTTAACTATTATTCCAAAGGGCAGGGGAGAATGTTACCCGGGGGTGTTGATTGGTGAGTAGTTCAGGATTAATGCAAATATAACTTTAGCTCTTGCTGAATCAATTGCCGGCCCAATAAATAGTGCAGCGAACAACGATAGCAGCATCATTGAGAATACACAGTCACAAATCAGTTACGCAATCTGGGGCTTTTCTGTCACAATTGGCGCGACCAAAAAATAGGGGAGAATTGAGTTTGTCCTTTGCTGATAGCCTGGAGAAATGGACCCGCCGTATGTTGCTGGTGGTGGGTATTGCGGGAGTTGCGGTGATTTACGGCGGCTTTCTTTATCTGTTTTTCAGTGGGCGGGATACTTCGGGGATTCCCTGGTTTTTTCTGCTCAGTCCCTGGATTTGCATCTTTTTCGGGCTGTCGGACGCCGGGCAGCGCAGCGCGCTTGCCTGGCTGCTGGCAAAGTTCAAACGTTGATTAATGATTGCTGCAGCTGAGCCCATTGATGATGGCGCACTCTGTACTTTCATCTCCGCTGCATTCATCAACCAGGGCTTTCAGCTCTTTTTTCAGAGTGTTGAGTTTGCGGATCCTGGTATCGACTTCAGCCAGATGTGCCATGGCCAGTCTTTTTACCTCGGCGGAAGTGCGCGCCTGATCATTGCGCAGTGACAGCAAAGCCTGACAATCTTCCAGTGAAAATCCCAGCTCGCGGCAGTGGTGCACGAACTGCAGCGCCGCAATATCCTGCTCGCGATAGACCCGATAGCCGTTGTCGCCCCGCTGGGCGGTGATCAGGCCAATATCGTGGTAATAGCGGATGCTTTTGATGGTCATACCGGTACGTTTGGCCACTTCACCGATTTTCATTCAGATCCCTTTTCAACCATTGGGTTAGTGTATTTTTGAGCCGGGCTGCAAACCCCTTTAAAAAGAGGCTTGACTCTCCAGTTGGGGGAGACTTTACTCTTGCTCCATCTAAAGTTCAATGGCCCGGCAGATGCCGGGGGAGTAAAGCATGGGACAGGTTTTCCATATCGCCAATATGAACTGTGGCAGTTGTATCCGTAAAATCACCGCACTGTTTACCAGTGAAGCCGATAAACTGAGCTTTGATTTGCCATCCAAAACACTCACCTATACAGGCGGCCTGAGCAGTCAGGCGGTTGCCGAACGCTTGAATGACGCCGGTTATCAGGCGCAGCACATGACTGCCGATGGCGAGCATATCCCTGAAGGTAAAGCGGACACTGGCAAGGGTTCTGCTGCGACAAGCAAGCCATCAGCATCGCTGGTATTAAACCCTGTGTCAGCCATGGCCGGTGCTGCACCTGTCATCAAACTGAGCGGTGCGCTGGCGCCTCATGATCAGGTTAAGCCTGCTGTACCTGAGAGTGTTGTGCCCAAGATTGGTCTGCCAGCCGGTGCGCAGCGCACCCAGTCCATAGAGTGCATAGAGCGCGTGCCTTCGGTAATTCTGACCATCAGTAATATGCGCTGTGGTGGCTGCGCCGGTCGTATTCGCGCGCTGTTTGATAAGTTGCCCGGTATTGAAGCCGAAACTGAGGTGGAAGGTAAATCCCTGCGTCTTTATGGCGAGATAAGCCCGGGTGAAGCCAAAGCGCGCTTATATATTGCAGGCTATGAACCGGTCGAAAACGATAAGGCTGAAGCGATACCGCAAGGCACCGAGGTGAACGCGGCTGTCTCCGCGGACAAGAGTGCTGCGGCGATGCGAATTTTTGCGGTGCCGGATATGACCTGCGCTCACTGTCAGGCCAGTATTGAAAAAGCATTTGCAGCGCTGGCAACCGATACCGGCAGTACCGTTGAGGTGACAGTGGATCTGACGGCCAAAACTGTTGCAGTGCGCTCGACACTTGCCGATATCACTTTGCTCGAAACCTTTGACAGCGCCGGATATCCTGCCAGCCTGTTGCCGGCAAATGCCGGACACTCAACAAGTGCTGCTGACACTGCCAGCGCTTCGCAGACGGCAAGTGAGCGTCAGCAGGCGCAGGTGAACAACAGCCTTGAGCCAAATACAAACAGCCCTGAGCCAGGTAAATCAAGCCCTGAGCCAGAGCAGAAAAGCCCAGTGCAGAAAAGCCCAGCGCAAACGGATAACCGCGCGCTGGCCGATGCCATGACCTTTTATGTGCCGGACATGAGCTGCGCCTCCTGCGTGGCAAAAATCGAGAAGGCTTTTGATGATGGCAGTGCCGTGGTCAATCTGGCAGATAAGCAGGTACAGGTGGCCGGCAGTTTGTCTGCCGATGATGCCATTGCCCGTATTGCTTCAGCCGGTTACCGGGCAGAGTTGGTGGTCGATGCCCGTGAGGCGGCAGCGCAAAAGCAGCTGAACGACAAAAAAGAGTACCGGACGCGCATGATAGAAGCGGCGCTGGGCCTGGGGCTGGGTATTCCACTGATGCTCTGGGGACTGGCCGGTGGTGAGATGATGATTAACTCGCCCTCGCTGCAGCTTGGCTGGGGTATAGTGGGGGTCATTACCGGGATTTTGCTTGTTACCACAGGTAAGCACTTTTACCAGGGCATGTGGCGGGCGCTGAAAGTCGGCAGCTCCAACATGGATACCCTGATTGTGCTGGGCACCACCACGGCCTGGCTTTACTCCATGCTGGTGGTGTTGTTCCCTCAGTACTTCCCGGCCAGTACCCGTCATGTGTACTTCGAGGCCAGTGTGATGATCCTGGGGCTGATTAACCTTGGCCATGCGCTGGAGCTGCGGGCCCGGGGCAAAACCAGTGAAGCGGTGCAAAAGCTGATTGGGATGCAGTCCACCACGGCGATTCGGGTGACGGCAAAGGGTGATGAGGAAGTGGAAATCAGTGCGCTGCGTATTGGTGATCGCCTGAGATTAAAGCCCGGAGCCAGAGTGGCACTGGATGGCAGCGTGGAATCAGGCTCCTCGGCGCTGGATGAGTCCATGCTGACCGGCGAACCTGTGCCTGTGATGAAACACTCCGGCGACAGCCTGAGTGCCGGTACGGTCAACGGCAATGGCGTACTGGTTTACCGGGTCACCGCGCTGGCGGGGGACACCAAACTGGCGAAGATCATCTCGCTGGTACAGCAGGCGCAGACCTCCAAAATGCCCATCGGTCGCCTGACCGACAAGATTGCGGCTTACTTCGTGCCTGTGGTGGTGGTCATTGCGCTGCTGTCCAGTGTGATTTGGTATCTGGCAGGTCCGGCACCGGCCTTGTCACATGCGCTGGTGGTGCTCACCAGTGTGCTGATTATCGCTTGTCCCTGCGCGCTGGGGCTGGCAACGCCCATGTCTATCATGGTGTCAGTGGGCCGCGCCGCGCAGATGGGCGTGCTGGTCAAGAACGGTGAAGCGCTGCAAACCGCATCCAAAGTAGACACTGTGGTGCTGGATAAAACCGGCACAGTCACCCTGGGTAAGCCGCAGGTGACAGATATGCTTGTGCTCAACCAGGTGATTGGTGAGGCGCTTGACGAAACCGCTTTGTTGCAGGCCATCGGCTCGCTCGAGCAACACTCGGAGCATCCGCTGGCATCCGCCATGGTGGCCAGGGCCAAAGAGGCCGGGATAACGCTGCAGGAACCGGAGCAGTTTGACAATCATCAGGGGCGGGGCATTACCGGCGAGATCAACGGCGCGCGTTGGGCCATTGGTAACGCCAAGTTGATGCAGCAACAGAGTGTCACCGGCCTTGAGGGCGTTGAACCTCAGCTGGCAAATTGGGCCAGTGCCGGGAAAACCCCTGTCTATGTGGCGCTCAATGGTCAGCTGGCCGGGATGATAGCCATCAGCGATCCGGTCAAAGAAGATGCCGCCGAGGCGATAGCCGTGCTCAAAAAACAGGGGATCCGGGTGGTGATGCTGACCGGTGACAATGAGAAAACCGCCAGGGCAGTAGCTGCCATGGTGGGCATTGATGAGGTGATCGCCAATGTGCTGCCGGATGAAAAGCAGGCTCAGGTGCTGAAACTCAAATCTGAGGGGCGGATTGTCGCCATGGTCGGTGATGGTATTAACGATGCGCCGGCACTGGTCAGCGCCGATGTGGGCATTGCGATGGGCAGTGGCACTGAGGTGGCCATTGAAAGCGCTGACTTTACCCTGCTGTCCCATAAGTTGACGACTCTGGGTGATGCGCTGGCGCTGTCCCGGGCCACCATGGCCAACATCAAACAGAATCTGTTTGGCGCCTTTATTTACAATACCCTGGGTATTCCTGTGGCGGCCGGTGTACTGTTCCCGCTAACTGGCATTCTGCTCAGTCCTGTGGTGGCTGGCGCGGCGATGGCGCTATCCTCCCTGACTGTGGTCACCAACGCCAACCGGCTGAAAGTGGTCAAACTGCGCTGAACTGAATTGCCGGTATTGATTGCGTTAACCCATGCCAAAACCCGCCATTGATGGCGGGTTTTGGCTTTTTGTTGCCCCGGAACTTTTCTGCTGCTCAGGCTCTGTTATACTCTCGCCGATTTTTCACTGGTGATCTGGCTCTGATTTTTCGTCACTGAGCAGGCGATGATGTATCAAGGGTGAGTTGACTCACATAGGCGGTTTTAAACAATGAACACAAATGGCGTTGAAATCTTCACTCCCGGCGCGGCGACCAGCAAGCCGATGACTGCTGCGCCGGTGGCACTGGCAGACAACAAACTGGAGCTGCTGGCACCGGCCAAGAATGCCGATTTCGGTATTGAAGCCATTCGTCACGGTGCCGATGCCGTGTATATCGGTGCCCCTGCCTTCGGTGCCCGTCATACCGCCGGTAACAGCGTGGCCGATATCGCCCGGTTATGTGAATTTGCCCATCGTTACCATGCTCAGGTGTTCGCCACGGTAAACACCATTTTGCTGGACAGTGAGCTGGACGACGCCCGTGCGCTGATTTGGGAGCTGTATGAAGCCGGAGTGGATGCCATTATCGTGCAGGATCTGGGACTGCTTGAGCTGGATTTGCCGCCAATTGCCCTGCATGCCAGTACCCAGATGGACAACCGGGTGCCGGAAAAGGTGGCGTTTCTGGAACATGTGGGCTTCTCTCAGGTGGTGTTGGCGCGGGAGCTGAGTCTTGAGCAGATCCGCGCGGTGGCCAGTGAAACTCAGGCGCGGCTGGAATTTTTCATCCACGGCGCCCTGTGTGTGGCGTTCAGTGGCCAGTGCTACATTTCCGAAGCCTATACCGATCGCAGTGCCAACCGCGGTGAGTGTTCGCAGCAGTGCCGTATGCCGGGCAATCTCAAGACCCGTCAGGGCGAGGTGATTGCCACCAATGACCATATGCTGTCGCTCAAGGACAACAACCAGACGGATAACCTCGAAGCACTGATCGACGCCGGCATTCGCTCCTTCAAGATTGAAGGTCGCCTTAAAGACGTCAACTATGTCAAGAACGTCACGGCTCACTACCGGCAGAAGCTGGATGAGATCATCGCCCGCCGCCCCGAGCTGCAGGCATCCTCCCATGGCCGTTGCAGCTATACCTTTGTGCCGGATCCGGACAAGAGCTTTAACCGTGGCAAGACAGATTACTTTGTCCATGATCGCAAGCCGGGTATCGCCGATTTCCGTACCCCCAAGTATCTCGGGGTGGAAGTGGGTAAGGTCAGCCACATAGGCAAAGACCATATCGTGGTGGACTCAGATGCGGTATTTCAGAACGGCGATGGTCTGGGCTTTTTTGCCCGCAATTTTGAAAAAGCCCGCTTGTCCGATGACAAGCTGACCGGTTTTCGGGTCAACCGCGCCGAAGGCAATGTGCTGTATCTCAAGATGATGCCCAAAGATCTGCGTGTTGGTGTGACCTTATACCGCAACCGGGATCAGGCATTTGAAGCGCTGCTGGCCAAAGAGTCGGCTGAGCGGCTTATTCCGGTGGACTTTGCTCTGTCGGCGACCGCCACTGGACTGGCGCTGGTTGCTGCTGACAGGCACGGTCACTCAGTCCAGGTGAGTGCGGATTTCGATAAACAGGTGGCCAAAGATATCGCCCGTAACTGTGAGGGGCTGCGCAAGAACCTCGGCAAATTGGGCGGCACAGACTTTATGCCCGGCCGGGTGGAGTATGGCGATGCCGCCGAGGTATTTGCGCCGGCATCCGTAATAAACCAGCTGCGCCGCGAGGCCATCGATGCCTTGAGTCAGGCCCGGGTTGCGGGTTATCAGCGGCCCACTCCCTGGCAGCGGGATGACAGTGTGCGTTATCCCCAGCGCAGCCTGACCTATCTGGGTAATGTATCCAACCAGAAGGCCAGGGATTTCTACACCCGCCATGGCGTGGTATCTATCCGTGATGCTTATGAAGTGCGGCCGGTGAAGGGCGATGCGCCTTTGATGATCACCAAACACTGCATTCGTTACAGCTACAACATGTGCCCCAAAGAGGTGCCGGGCCTGAAAGCCGAGCCGCTGGAAATGGAGTTGGGTGGCAAGCAGTTCAAGCTGGTGTTTGACTGCCATAAGTGCGAGATGCTGGTGGTGGGGTGATCCCGCTGACGCAGCGCAGCGATTAAACGAAATTGATATTGAAGCCGACCGGAATCACCTGTCGGCTTTTTTTATATTTGTGCAAAAACAGTCGATTTCAGTGGATAATAATTCCACAGCTTGTTGATTTTGCAGTCTGGTGTTCTGATCTTTTTCTTCTTTCAAATGAATCCGTTGGGGTTAATAGATAAAAAACCGATATAAAAACGATCTGGAAACAGTTTGTGCTCCTTTCACTCCCATGTCTGATGGATTCCGGGCAGGAAAGTCCACCCCGCCCGATAACAATCATATTGATTCACAGTTAATTGTGAGGGAGGAACAAGACAGTGAAATACTTAAGTTCAGGCATGCTGGCACTGATGATGATGTACTCAGGGAGTTCATTGGTTCAGGCAACAGAGGACAGCGACAACACCATTAAGGTCAGGTTTCTGGTGGCCGCTGAGGAAAAAGACGGAACGGGCGCGCAGGCAACCGAGGAGATGCTGGCGCAGGGTATTGAGCAACTGAATCTGGGATATCAGGAGATGGGGCTGCAGTTTTCCCTGGGTGATACCCTGTACATCACCAACGAGGAGGTGCCAGGTTTTCATAATCCGGATGATGGCTGGGATACTGATGAAGAGGAGCTGCTGAGGCCCTTCTTCGCGCTGGACAGTTACAACATCATAGTGACCGAGCTTTCCGGTAAAAACGGTCACGCCTGGTGGCCCTATGAGGCAACGGATGCGGTAGAGGTTGACCCGGTTGATCTGGTCAGAACCACGCCTGTGCATGAAATTGGTCACAACCTGAGTCTGCTGCATACCTATCAGGGTAAAAATGACGGTCCCATTTCGCTGCTGGAAGGGCTGGAGGGCTGGAAATACGGTGACAAAGTCATAGATACCCCGGCAGATCCGGACCGTGATGATCTGATTGAAAACTGCGTCTACAGCGGTGATGTGCTGGATGAGGAGGGGGTGCCCTATGCGCCGGATGCCGCCAACTTTATGAGTGGCGGCAGCAACAAGTGCCGGACCCATTTCTCGCCCCAGCAACAGGCGCGGATGCAGCGCATACTGTCTACTGACAAGTACCACTTGCTCAACACCTACGGCATGGACAGGGCACTGCCAACCTGCAGTAATACCAGCTCAGTGACGGCGTATCCCCATCACGAAGGTTTCAACATCAACGAAGCGGTCGCCCCATTTCCCTGGGTTCAGGATGTCAAAAACAACCGGTTCAACTGGCGCTTTGACAGCGATACTTCATCCTCCCGTACCGGGGCTGATGAGCCGGTGGATGGTCACAGCTTTATCCATGTCGATACCAGTAATATGGAGCCCTTTATCACGGCCGGCGATCATGTGGCCATGCTCAGTCCCTGTTATGACTTTACCCGTGTCGTAGCGCCCTCTATGAGTTTCTATTTCAACATGTATGGTGCGCACATGGGCAATCTGGCGATGCAGGCCAGTATCGATGATGGCCAGTCCTGGCAGCCAATCTGGCAGATGGATGGACCTCAGCATACGGATGGCGACTGGGAGCTGGCACAGGTGGATCTGTCCGGATACACAGGCAAGAAGGTGCAGTTCCGTCTGGATTATCAGGTTGATGGCGAAAAAGGGGATGCCTCGGTGGATGCGATTACTCTGGACGCCAACTATCCGCCGGTGGCCGACTTCACGGTCGAGACTCAGGGGCTTAGGGCGAGTTTTCAGAGCACCTCCAGCGATGAGGATGGTGAGTTACTGAGTTATCTATGGGATTTCGGTGATGGCAGCAGTGCCGATAGCGAGCAGGCAAACCACAAATTTCACCGCGCCGGAGACTATCAGGTCAGCCTGACGGTCACTGATGAGGATGGCCTGAGCGATACCCGGGTGCAGACAGTGTCGGTGCCCAATCACGGTAATAAGCAAAAGCCGGTGGCCGTTATCCGTCACATTGATATGAGGTTTATTCAGCTGTTTATCTCACAAAGCTATGATCCTGATGGTTATATAAAATCTCACAAATGGAAGTTCAACAACGGCTCACGCATTAATGGGCCGGTGGCGGTGATATTTGGCCACAGAGCATCAAAAGTGAAGCTGGAAGTGACAGACAACGATAACCTCAAAGGTAAAGCCAAACTCAGATTCTGATTGGCGGGAGTATAATCATGTCAGGGCCGGATATGCGCTTGTCGGCCTTAAGCCTGTGCTCAGTTTTTCAGTCCGCACCTGTCACATGAGGCCACTGGGTGATTTGGTGATTAGTGAAAGGTGCTTTTTTTGTGAAAAGTGCGGTTTGTGAAAGGTACGGTATCGCTGGCCGACGAGCTGCGCTGCTACCTGTGCTGATGCCCTTTGAGCCCGTTGACTAAACAGGCTCCTCATCAGGGCCTGCATCGTCAAAGCGCGGCAGGCCGTCGTCCAGATGAAGCCAGCTGAGCTGACTTTGACACCAGATATGATATTCAGGCCGGATGGCTTCTGCGTCATCCAATGAGCTCAGAGTCACATCCACCATGGCAGGATTTACCTGCGCGCGAAAGGCGATTTGGGTGCCGCAATAAGGGCAAAACTCCCGCTGATATTTGTGGCTTGAGGCATAAGTGGCAATGTCTCCCCGGGTGTAGCAGAGGCTGTCGTTGCTCATGGTCAGCCAGCCGACCACAGGTGCGCCGCTGGAGCGCTGGCAAATACGGCAGTGGCACAGTCCCGCATCAATTAACCGCCCATCCAGCCGGTAACGGATATGGCCGCACAGGCAGCCACCTGTCAGTTGTATCGCCCTGTCTGTCATCGTCAGCTTCCTTCCATTATTTAATGTGCCAGGCACTGTGCATCCGATTTGATCTGGCAGTTCACCGCTGCAGCCGGATTACTGAATCAGTGTCTGCCTTTTTGGATGAGCCGACAAGCGGGCACAAAAAAGCCAGTCCGGGGACTGGCTTTATGGCAGTAACACTCGCGGGTGTTATTCCCGCTCTGTCATCACTTCGCGGGAGAAGACTTTCTCACAGTATTTGCACTTGAGCTGGATATCACCGTCTTTAACCGATACGCCGAAGTGGCTTTCAACTGCAGGCTCCACATGGGTGATGCAGTTGGTGTTGGCGCAGCCAAACACGCCTTTGATGTAGCCCGGCAGGGTCACCGGCAGTTTGGCAACAACCTGATAGTTTTCAATCTTGTTGACCGTGGCCTGTGGTGCCAGCAGCGCCAGACGTTGTGCCTGGGCCTCGTTGAACATCACGTTTTCAATCTTGATCAGATCTTTTTTGCCCAGCGCCGAAGAGGGCAGGTTCAGGCCAATGGTGACCCGCTCAGCGGTATCATCCAGCTTGAACAGCTTGAGAACCTTAAAGCCGATATTGGCAGGAATATGGTCGATAACAGTACCGTTTTTAATGGCTTCTACTTGCAAATGGTTATCTTTGGTCATGGTTATCGCTCCCTTAAATCTCTTCGTTCAGTACCAGTGCCAGCAATGCCTGGCGGGCGTAGACGCCGTTTTCTGCCTGCTGGAAGTAGTAGGCGTAAGGGGTGCGGTCCACATCGACGGTGATTTCGTCCACCCTGGGCAGCGGGTGCAGGACCTTGAGGTTATCCTTGGCACCTTCCAGTGTCTGGCTCGACAGAATATAAGCTGACTTGATGTGGGCGTATTCCGACTCATCGAAACGCTCTTTCTGAACCCGGGTCATGTACAGGATGTCCAGCTCCTGCATCACTTCTTCCATGCTGGCGTGGATGCTGTACTCCATACCGGCTTCCTTGACCTGATCCAGAATATAGTCAGGCATGGCCAGTACATCCGGGGCGATAAAATAGAAGCGGTTGTTGTTGAACTTGGTCAGTGCCTGGGTCAGTGAGTGCACGGTGCGGCCATATTTGAGGTCGCCCACCATGGCGATATGCAGATTGTCCAGCCGGCCCTGGGTTTCATAGATGGTGAACAAGTCCAGCAGCGTCTGTGATGGGTGCTGGTTGGCTCCGTCACCGCCGTTGATCACCGGCACGCCGCCGGAGAACTCAGAGGCCAGACGGGCTGCACCTTCGCGGGGATGGCGCATCACAAAGGCATCCACATAGGAGGAGATGACCCGCACTGAGTCAGCCAGGGTCTCGCCTTTCTTGCCGGCTGAGGTATTGCCTGCATCGGGGAAACCAATCACCCGGCCACCCAGACGCTGAATGGCAGTTTCAAAGGATAGACGGGTTCGGGTTGACGCTTCAAAGAAGCAACTGGCGATCACCTTGTGTTGCAGCAGAGTGGGTCTTGGCTCGGCTTTGATTTGGCCGGCGGTGGCTACCACCAGTTCCAGTTCTTCCCGTGAAAGTTCAGGAATCGACAGTATGTGCTTGTTGTAGAGCGGATTAGGCATAGTTCTTATCCTTTGTTTTTTGACCCAAAAAAAAGCCTCCGAACAGGGAGGCTTATTTATTCAGTGACTGAAGCAAATACCCGAATCCACCGGCGGTGCGGCGGCAAGCTGCAGGCTTGGTTGCGATGGCAAATACCATGGGTCGAAGGTGCTCCAGACAAAATTCCCGTGAATATACTCTGATTTTTATGGATTTCAAGACTTTTGGCCCAACGCCAGATCACAGTTTTGAGCAATGTTCCGGGTTGGGCCGATGGGGAAATAACGGGTTACAAACGTCCTTTGTTCAGATAGTTAGCCATTTCATCGGCGGGCACCATGCCACCGCCGGTCGCCCATACCAAATGTGTTGCCTGTGGCATGCAGGTATCCAGCTGCATCCGGCTCAGGTACTCGGGGTTGTTGGATACCCGCACCGGCCCAGCCATGCCCGCCAGCGCCGAGGGCTCAAGGCGGATGCCTTCGGTTTTATCAAGCAGTCCCAGCAGATCGTACATGTGCTGATCGCTTAAGGTGTAATAGCCGTCAATCAGACGCTCCATGGCGCGGCCCACAAAACCCGACGCGCGGCCCACCGCCAGACCGTCGGCAGCGGTGATATTGTTAATTGGCTGAAGCAACAGGCGCAGCAGATGGCGTTGCCCAGTTTTGATAACTCTGTGCTGTCTGATTGAGGACGAAATTCAGCTCCCCGCCGAGCAATGCCCGTCGGCCAACCGCCATGCCTGATAAATAGTCGTAGCGCAGTGATTTGATTTCACTGCCAATCAAACGGCTGGACAAGGGGCGTTTGGGGCTGATCTGCACAATTTGCAGATCGGCCGGTGGATTTTCCACAAAGTGCAGCGAGCGGCGGTATACCGCTTCATGGTGCGCCAGATATTCCACCATGGGAACCGTTTTGTTGTGGTGTTCCAGCCAGTCATTGAGGCGATGCAGCCAGGGCGTGGAAAACTGAGTCGTGGCGGGCGCCGTGCGAATGATGACGATACGCCTTGCCCCACGGTGATAGGCTTCTTCCACCGGCAGTGGTGCAGCCAGGCCTCCGTCCAGATAGTGCTGGCCCTCTATTTCAACGCCGTGACGATACAGAAACGGCAGGGCGCTGGAGGCTTTGAGCAGCGACAGCCAGTTGCTTTCATCGGGCTGACGAAAGCAGGGCTGAATATCCTGCATGCGGGTAGCTGTGATCAGAAACTCCCGGTCGCTCAGCGCCTGGGCACCTTTCTCGACATTCAGCCGGTAATCCTGCAGGCTGGTCTGGTGAAAATACCAATCCAGATCCACGGTATTGCCACCCAGCAGTGCGCGTTTGGGATTGTAGAATTGCTTGTCGCAGGTCAACTGCATAATCGAGCGACGGGCAAACCCTTCCTGACCGGAAAGAAAACTGGACAAATTCTGGGCCCCGGCAGAGGAGCCTATCATCAATGAAAATGGATTGAAGCCCAGCTCCAGCCAGCTGTCGAGTACGCCTGCGGTGAATATGCCTTTCTGGCCACCTCCCTCGGCAATGAGTGCGGTTCCCTGTCTTACCCGGTTGAGACTGTCACTGTGCTGATATTTGAGAAATGTACTCATGACTCAGTGGTGCAGTTGGGAATGCTGACGATGGTATCTGTGGCAGTGGATTGCGCCAAATTAAACATTGTTGAACATCTTTCGGGCGAAAAAAGTGGATTGAGCCGGCGCAGAGTGCGGATTTTTCCCGGCCAGCGCAAGTGGCCATGTGCCGATATGGCGACCACGGATATCACCACTGACAGTTGCCTGCCATGCTGGAAGCATGGATTGTGCGGGCCGGTTATCGGTAACAAACGCGGATACCGGCTAAACCTGGCCGGTCACAGGTACCTTTGCGGTGGCGAGTCTGCCGCGCAACGATGATGTTGATGAGGCTTCACTGTTCGCCAGAATGAATTGATAATTAGCATTATTTCTGCCGACAGAGATGAGATGAGCGCCAGTCTCTGTTAGAATCCCGCCCGTCAAAAACTCTTCTCCTCGGAAACCGATTTTTCATGGTTTGGATTGATTACGCCATTATTGGAATCGTCGGACTGTCGGCTTTGATCAGCCTGGTCCGCGGCTTCGCCAAAGAAGCCATGTCTCTTGTCGTCTGGTTTGTTGCCTTCTTTATTGCCAGTCAGTTTTATCAGGATCTCGCCGTGCATCTGACCCAAATCGGGGATGAAATGGTGCGCAATGGTGTCGCGATAGCCATACTCTTTGTAACAACATTAATTCTTGGCGCCCTGGTGAACTATTTACTCGGACAACTGGTCTCCAAGACAGGACTGTCCGGCACGGATCGTATTCTGGGGCTGGTGTTCGGCGCCATTCGTGGCGCGTTGATCGTCAGTGCCCTGTTGTTTTTTATGGATGCCTTTACCGGCGCACCTAACACCCAGTGGTGGAAGGACTCTGTGCTGGTGCCCGAGTTCGGCGTGGTTATCCAGTGGTTTTTCCAGTACCTGGAAAACACCTCAAGCTTTGTACCCAATATATAAAAAATACAGTCACTCCGCTCTTGCCCGGCAGGGGCGGGATGACCTGAAAGAACATTCAATCAGAACATCTTACAATGAGGAATTATTCCCATGTGTGGTATCGTCGGAATCGTTGGCCGCTCGTCGGTTAACCAGACCATCTATGATGCACTGACAGTGCTTCAGCACCGTGGCCAGGACGCTGCGGGCATAGTCACCATCGACGGCGGCGCGTTTCGTCTGCGAAAAGCCAACGGCCTGGTGAAGGATGTGTTCGAGGTCAAACATATGCAAAGGCTGCAGGGGAATTCGGGCATCGGCCATGTGCGTTATCCCACCGCCGGCAGCTCCAGCTCTTCAGAAGCCCAGCCATTCTACGTTAACTCTCCCTTCGGTATTTCCCTCGCTCACAACGGTAACCTCACCAACACCACAGCTCTGCTGGAGCGTTTGGCTGAGCAGCGTCGTCATGTGAATACCACCTCAGATTCTGAAGTATTGCTGAACCTGCTGGCGGATGAATTGCAGCACACCAGTAACCGTCATTTGACCGAGGATCAAGTGTTTGATGCGGTTGCGGCCGTGCATGAAATGGTCAAAGGTGCTTATGCCGTGGCGGCGATCATCATTGGTCAGGGGCTGGTGGCATTTCGTGACCCGCACGGTATCCGTCCTTTGGTGCTGGGTAAACATGAAACGGCGCAGGGCACTGAGTATATGGTGGCCTCTGAAAGTGTGGCGCTGGACGCCGTTGGCTTCGAGGTGATGCGCGATGTAGCGCCGGGTGAAGCTGTGTATATCACTCTGGATGGTCAGCTGTTTACCCGTCAGTGTGCACAAAACCCCAGCCACGTGCCTTGCATTTTCGAGTATGTGTATTTCGCCCGCCCTGACTCCACCATAGATAAAGCCTCTGTGTATGCCTCGCGGGTCAACATGGGGACCCGTCTTGGCGAGAAAATCAAGCGTGAATGGTACGATCACGACATTGACGTGGTGATCCCTATTCCGGAAACCTCCTGCGATATCGCACTGGAAATCGCCCGCTGCATGGATCTGCCTTATCGTCAGGGATTTGTGAAAAACCGCTACATCGGCCGGACCTTTATCATGCCCGGTCAGCAGGAGCGCAAGAAGTCGGTACGCCGTAAACTCAACGCCATTGGCGCCGAGTTCAAGGGCAAGAATGTGCTGTTGGTGGACGATTCCATTGTGCGCGGTACCACCTCAGAGCAGATTATCGAGATGGCCCGTGAAGCTGGTGCCCGCAAGGTGTACTTTGCCTCTGCTGCGCCGGAAATCCGTTTTCCCAATGTGTACGGCATCGACATGCCAACCTCCAATGAGTTGATCGCCCACGGTCGTGACACTGATGAAATCGCGCGCATTATTGGTGCCGACGGTATTATCTTCCAGGATCTGTCTGATTTGATTGCCGCCGTGCAGCAGGAAAATCCGGATATTAAGAAGTTTGAAACGTCGGTATTTGATGGTCAGTACATTACCAAAGATGTGGATCAGGCTTATCTGGACCACCTTACCGCCCTGCGTAACGATGATGCCAAAGCCAACCGTAACATGGAGCTGGGCACCAATCTGGAGTTGCACAACGTCTGTCATCCTTAATCGGCCAACCGACGCTCGCTAATGACACAAGCCGGAGCCATGCTCCGGCTTGTTGTTCTAAGTCCTTTCCAGCACCTTTGGTGCAAGTAACCCACGACCCTGTACGGTGCGCCATCGTCCAGAAAGTCTTAATAATTAAGTCCGGCAGACTTGAGAGTCGCTGTGTAGGTCTGAATCATGCGCGCATGATTGTGGCAAATTGCAGCAATCAGTCCTGGTAGCTGCCTTTCACCTGCGACTAAATCGGCGAATAACTCGCTGGCGGGTTTACAGCGCATCTTTCCTTGGCTAAATTATACTGTAAACATATCCAGTATTTTGCAGTGTATCCAATCCTATGATCCTCTACATCGCCGAGAAGCCCAGTCTGGGCCGCGCTATTGCAGATGTTCTGCCAAAACCCCATAAAAAACATGAGGGGTATATTGAGGTGGGCAATGGTGATTTGGTTTCCTGGTGTATTGGTCATCTGCTGGAGCAGGCGCCACCTGATGCCTATGATGACAGGTACAAATCCTGGAAGATGGAGGATTTGCCGGTTGTGCCGCAGCAGTGGCAACTGATCCCCAAATCATCCAGCCGCAGCCAGTTGGCGGTGCTGCGTAAATTGGTGAAACAGGCCGATACTCTGGTGCACGCCGGCGACCCGGACAGGGAAGGGCAACTGCTGGTGGATGAAGTGCTGGCGTATCTCAAGGTCAGCCAAACCAAACTGGGTAATGCCAAACGCCTGCTCATCAGCGATCTTAACCCCCAGGCGGTAACGCGGGCGCTCAGTCAATTGCGCGATAACCGTGAGTTTGTGCCACTGTCAACCTCTGCGCTGGCACGCAGTCGCGCCGACTGGCTGTACGGCATGAACATGACCCGCGCCTTTACCCTGCAGGGACGCAAGGTTGGCTATCAGGGAGTGTTGTCTGTTGGTCGGGTGCAGACACCTTTGCTCGGGCTGGTGGTGCGCCGTGATGAAACCATCGAAGCCTTTGAACCTAAACCTTTCTATCAGGTTGATGCGCACCTGCTGACTCAGGCCGGAGAGCGTTTTACCGCGCGCTGGCAACCCAGTGAGGCGTGCCAGAAGTTTATGGATGAAGAAGGGCGGGTATTGTCGCCCCGTCTTGCCGATAATGTGGTGGAGCGGATCACCGCTCAGCCTGCCCAGGTGACCGAACTTGAGCAAAAAGACAAACGTCAGGCGCCGCCGCTGCCTTACTCTCTGTCCTCGCTGCAGATTGATGCTGCCAAACGTTTTGGGCTGTCCGCCAAGGCCGTGCTGGATACCTGTCAGAGTCTGTATGAAAGGCATAAGCTCATTACTTATCCCAGATCTGACAGCCGCCATTTGCCCAGAGAGCAATTGAAGCTGGCTGCGGGCGTGGTGGATGCGGTACTCAGTAACGCTCCGGAATTGATTCAGGGTGCGGATAAGCCGGATCTCTCCATTAAATCCGCCGCCTGGAATGACAGTAAAGTGGATGCCCACCACGCCATTGTGCCCACCGACCGCAAAGCGGATCTATCCCGCCTGAGTCGGGATGAGGCTCGTCTGTACGAACATATTGCCCGCCAGTATCTGGCACAGTTCTATCCTCATCATCTGTATCAGGACACCAAAGTGGAGCTCACCATTGCAGGCGGGCAGTTTGTGGCCAAGGCCAAAGTCACCCGCTCGCCGGGCTGGAAGCAGTTGTTTGCCACAAGCCGGCAACCCGACGAGACCCGCAATCAGAGTGACGACAAAGAGGATGAGCCGCTGCAAAGCCACCTGCCGGTGCTGAAAAAAGGCGAGGAGCTTTATTGTGAGCGGGGAGAGCGGCTGGATAAGATGACTCAGCCCCCCAAACATTTCACCGATGCCACGTTGCTCAGTGCCATGACGGGAATTGGCCGTTATGTCAAAGATGATGCGATACGTAAGACGCTCAAAGACACTGATGGTTTGGGTACCGAAGCCACCCGGGCCGGTATTATTGAGCTTTTGTTTAAGCGCGGATTTTTAGTGCGTCAGGGGAAAAGTATTCAGGCCACGCCTGCAGGCAGAGGCTTGATTAACAGCTTGCCTGAAGCAGCGACCACACCGGATATGACAGCATTATGGGAGCAAAGCCTGGAGGCCATCAGCCAAAAGAGCATGCGCTATCAAAATTTTATGGATCCTCTACTGGCCAATATTCATCATCTGCTTGAGATAGCAGCGCAAACGACGCCCAATGCGCTGGCCGGTGTGCAGGCCAGGCCTGCATGGAAGGAGAAATCAGGCAAGGGCCGGAGTGGCTCGAAAAAAACACGTACCGCAGGCAGCGGTGCAGCCAGGCGTCCGGCAAGAAGAGCGACCGCGAGCAGGAATGCTTGAGTTCATCGCTATCATTAAGCCTGGCAGCTGAATGTGCGGGATGACTGTATCAATGCACGCATGCACAGCCATAGAGATACGCAGACTTTTAAATTAAAGGATTATGACCTTATACCAACTTCATTATTAGTTTGATCACTTCAGAATTAGTTTGATCACTTCAGAGCGTCAGGGGCGCTGATTCAAGGCGCATTGATTGACTAAGGGGGAGCCCTTTGAGAGCAATGCAACACAGAAGCCGGATGCCTGATACGCGCACTCTGTGCGGGGTTCAATGCACTTGATACTGCGTATCCGTCTTGACATAACACCACTATGATTTCGCCAGCTCGCAAGCCGCAAGGGTGTGGCGAATATCATTCACTCACGACTGTATGGATGCAGGAGGTAGAGCAACGCAGGAGCTGATGCCAAGGAGTGGTTAATGACCTTGTTTCAAGCGCATTGAACTCCCGCTGAAACAGATCAACTATTAAATGAAATTGGTATTACACACCGATTAATCGTGACCTTACATACTGATTGACCGTGACGTTACCGGTGACTGAGCTATGTATCAGTTCTGTTTGTATTGATTGGTGGCCGCATCATAGTGATAGCCAAGCTGATCCAGTTTGCTGTCCAGCTCCTGTGCTGACATATTCAGCTCATAATGGAGTGAAAGCTTATCCGGGCAGCTTAAGCGGAGCTTTTCGTTGACTATGCCCAGCAGGATGGCAGCATCCAGTCGTTCAGGATGATGAATTTCCATCATCAGTGCCCTCAAATTTGACCGCGTTTTTGCAGGTTATACCCAAAGTCGCGAAGCCGCCAGTGCGCGCTGGTTGTCACCACAGTACTTTTCCAGGTTAAAAAGCCAAAGCCAGGGAAGGAACCTGGTTAAAGTGGGCAGCAGCCAGGTTTTCACGGGTTATGGCGAGATGCCGAGCTTTTTCATCTTACTGCGCAGTGTATTGGGGTTGATGGCCAGCATCTCAGCTGCGCCTCCGGCGCCGTATATCTTGCCACCACAAACTTTCAGCGCGTGGCTGATGTACTTTTGCATCATCACATCCAGTGGTACCAGCTTGTCGCCGGCCCGACTGGGGTCGATGATCACCCGTTGATTATGACAGGTCACTTCTTCCGCCTGGGATGGCATCAGGAAATTGAAATCCAATGGCCCTTCCGGATTCTGAATGACAGCCCGTTCAATCACATTGAGCATTTCCCGCACATTGCCGGGCCAGCTGTGACGGCTCAGCAAGCTCAGTTGCTCTGAGGGGATCCGGGGCAGGTGCGTCAGGCCAAATTTGGCCGCCAGTCTTTCCAGTGCAAATTGCGCCAGTAATGGGATATCGCCGGTACGCTGACGCAGCGGCGGGATCTGGATCGGAAATATTGCCAGCCGGTACCAAAGATCCTGACGAAACTGCCCGTCCTGCACCATATGCTGCAGATCTCTGTGAGTTGCGGCGATGATCCGGATATCCAGTTCCACCTGTTCATGACCGCCGACCCGGGTAATGGTACTGTTTTGCAGTACCCGCAGCAGCCTGACTTGCGCGCTGAGCGGCAACTCACCAATCTCATCAAGGAAAATGGTGCCGCCATTGGCCTGCTCGAAGTAGCCCTGTTTGCGCTGCTCGGCACCGGTAAAAGCACCTTTCTCATAACCGAACAACTCCGAGTCCAGTAAGGAGTCCGGGATGGCGCCGCAGTTAACCTTGATAAAGGGTTTGTCTGCGCGGGGAGACAGTTCATGTACCGCATTGGCGATGACTTCTTTACCTACACCGGTTTCTCCCAATATCAGCACACTGGTGTGCAGATGAGCGATTGCCCGAACCTGCTCCATTACCCGTTTCAGCCCGGCATCACAGCCGATGACCCCGGCACTGGTCTTGAGTGTGCGTTTCAGGGTGTCGTTCTGCTCACTGAGCTGTTGATTCTGGGCCAGCAGGTTACGTCCCTGCAGATTGAAAGCGGTGATCAGCGCCAGTGGCGGCATGTGAGATTCCAGCAAATCAGCATGAATGGCACGAAAGCGATTAGGTTGAAAGCTGTAGTAACCGACAACGCCCAGATGGGTGTCATCGCAGATCATCCGCAGCAGGATCACTGAGTGGATCCCCGGCACGACTTTGGGGGCCACATGCAGGGTTACAGCGTCCAGTTCAATGTGATTGATAATACGGATAACCGGCCTGTCAGGCTGGCTCAGCAGATCACACATCTGTGGGGTGAGTGTCACACACAGATCCAGTGCCTCGGCGGCGTCGTTATTGGCGTGCGCGATAAATTGAATACGTTGCTGCTCGGGTTGGAACAGGTTCATAAAGATGCCATCAATGGGCAACTGCTGTTTCATATAGTGAAAATAGTGCTCCAGAGACTTTTCCAGATGCAGGCTGGCACACAGGCGTTGGGTTGCTTCGAAATAGCAGTTTTTTTCCATTGATATATCACGCTGATCACGACATATCGTGATTTTAAATCGTTATATATCGCGCTTGTGTGTTGCCAGTCATAAATTCCCACCTTGTTTACCCTTTTTAGGTAGTTGGCACGGCTAATGCTCTGTCATGGCATAGATTATCTCCCCTGGAACCTAATTGAAGGAATGTTCCAAATGTCAGAAAAACAAGAATTTAATCACAGTCGTCGAACGATTTTGAAAGGTGGTATGGCGATCGCCGCCACAAGTTTGGGGGCCGTTGTGACAGGTACCGCAGTGGCGTCGCCGGCGACTCCAGAATCCTTTGATGAAGTCGTGGATGTCATTGTTGTTGGCAGTGGTTTTGCCGGTATGTCAGCGGCGTTGCAGGCCCGTGAAGGTGGCGCCAGCGTGATGGTTATCGACAAGATGCCGGTATTTGGCGGCAACTCCACCATTAACGGCGGCGCGATGGCGGTTGCCGGTAGTGCGTTGCAGAAACAGGCCGGTATTCAGGACGATGTCAACGTGATGGTGCAGGACATGCTGAAGGCTGGTCGGGGCATGAATGACGTTGAGATGCTCAAACTGGTGTGTGACGGTACTGCCGAATCCTGTGAATGGCTGATTGGTCATGGTGTGCAGTGGAAACCTTTCGTCCAGCACTTTGGTGGCCACTCCATTCAACGTGTCCTGCAGACTGTTGAGAGCTCCGGCGCCGGTATTATCCGTCCGATGATCAAAGTCGCCCGTGAGCAGGGCATTGATATGCGCAACCAAGTCAAAATGGAAGGATTTATCCAGGATGACAAAGGCCGTGTGATCGGGCTTCAGGTTCGTGAAGGATATTATTTCCCGAAAGAAAAAACCGGTAAAATCCGTCGCTTCGGCGCACGCAAGGGCGTGATCATGGCAACCGGCGGGTTTGGCAACGATGTCGAATATCGCATGATGCAGATGCCAGAGCTGAACCATGAACTGGATTCAACCAACCATGCCGGCGCAACCTCTGAAGCCCTCAAGCAGATGATGCTGATTGGTGCTAACCCGATTCATCTGGATCAGATCCAGCTGGGCCCATGGTCCTCTCCAGACGAGAAAGGTTTTGGTACTGCTTCCCAGTTTGCCACCATCGCCACCTATCCCCACGGCATTGTGGTGGACGTCCGTACCGGTGAGCGCTTCTTTAACGAATTGGCTGACCGTAAAGCCCGTGCTGACGCGATCATGACCCGCCGTGATGAAAATGGTGCACCTGTCTATCCGGTTGGTTTCACCAACGCAGCCGGCGCTGCTAAGGCTCAGACTCTGGGCTGGGGGATGAAGTACAACGTGATCAAAAAGGCGGACACGCTGGAAGAGCTGGCTCAGATCTACGGTATGCCGGCTGACAAGCTGAAGGCTCAGGTTGAACGCTGGAATGACGCAGTTAAAAACCGCACCGACAAAGAATTTGGCCGTCCAATGCAGGAAGCCATTCTGCTGGAAGAAGGCCCATGGTATGCCGCCCGTATGTGGCCAAAAGTGCACTACTGCATGGGCGGTGTGAAAGTGAACACCCGCAGTGAGGTGCTGCATCTGGTAACCAATAAACCTATTCCGGGACTGTATGCTGCCGGTGAAGCGACCGGCGGTATCCATGGCGCCAGCCGATTGGGCGCCTGTGCGGTGGCTGAAGGCGTCGTAACCGGTCGTAATGCCGGCCGTATGTGTGCTTCAGAAAAAGGTATCGACCTTAAATTATCCTGATAATTCCGTCCCCCCTATTTAGGTGTGGAGAATGAGGAGTGGAGAGAATGATGAACAAAAAAACAAAAGCGATGTTGGCAACACTGGCACTGGCAATGATTTCCGGCAGTGCACTGGCAAAAGATGCCATCACCCTCACCGGTAAAGATATGACTCAGGCTCAGGCCTGGGCAATTGCAGACGGAGCAGAGGTTGAGATTGCGCCTGATGCGCTGGTGCGTCTTGAGAAAGCTTATGACCTGCTGATGGAGTCTGCCCGTCAGAGTAAGCCGGTGTATGGTCTGACCGTGGGGGTGGGTCTGAACAAGGATCACAAGCTGTTTGACGCCAATGGTCAACTCAGCGACGCAGTGATGAAAGCTTCAAGCCAGTTCAATGTCAGCACCCTGCGGGCGCACAGTGCCGGGGTTGGCGAAGCCATGCCGGTGCGTCTGACCCGTCTGGCGCTGGCCGTGCGTCTGAACACGATCCTTTCCGGTCAAACCGGTGTTCAGCCGGTCGTGGCGCACATGTATCAATCCTTCCTTAATGAAGGACTGACTCCCATTATTCCTTCTCAGGGCACTGTTGGCGAAGCGGACATTCTGCTGTCATCTCACGTGGGCCTGGCCATGATCGGTGAGTGGGATGTGATGTACAAGGGCAAGCGCATGAGCGCGGCCAAGGCGATGGATAAAGCTGATATTGAGCCGCTCAAGCCAATCGGAAAAGATGCGCTGTCGATTCTGTCCAACAACTCAGTTGCTGTTGCCTATGCGATGGAAGGCTATCGCAATGCCAAGCATCTGATTGAAGTCTCTCCCACTGTATTTGGTCTGAGTCTGGAAGGTTTGAACGGCAATATTGCGCCATTCCTGCCACAAACCAATGATATCCGTCCGTTCCCATATATTGGTGAAGTGGCCGGTGATATCCGTAATGTGCTCAATGGCAGTTACCTGTGGGATGCTAACAAAGACCGCCCATTGCAGGACCCACTGAGTTTCCGCACCACAGGTTATACCCTGGCAGGAGCCGAGAAAGCGCTGGCTGATTTGGGTCAGATGATCGACATTCAGATTAACCATTCTGACGATAACCCAGCCGTAGTGCTGGATGCATCCGATGATTACAGCCAATTCTCTCAGGTGTCTCAGTACCTGGTTGAAGGTAAAGGTGGTGTATTCCCGACCACTAACTTTGAACCGTTGCCGGTAGCACTGGCTGTTCAGGGACTGAATATTGCCCTGACGCAGGTATCCCACAATGCGGTGCAGCGCACTATTCACCTGTCGGACAACCACTTTACCAAGCTGTCACGCTTCCTGGCGGCGCCTGAAAACAACGGTCACGCTTTTGGTGCAATCCAGAAGGCGTTCGTGGACATGCAGGTGCGCAACAAACAGCTGGCCGGACCGGTATCCTTCGATGGCATCGCGATTGCCGGTAATATCGAAGACACTTTCACCAACCTGAAGCTGGCGTCTGACAATCTGATCCAGATTGTTGACAACACCAACATCATTTATGGCCTGGAGCTGATGCACTCGACTCAGGCTATCGACCTGCGTAAGCAAGCTAATCCGGACATCAAGCTGGGTGATGCAACTGAGGCCATGTACAAGGCATTCCGCAAGCAGGTGCCATTTGTTGAGCAGGACCGTCCGTTCACGCCGGATATCAAAGCTGCCAGCGAATTTATCACGAACTACTGATCAAAAGAATGCGGGGTCAGTGGCCCCGCAGCAGGAAATAACATGCATAAGAAACTAACTGCAATGATGTTGATGCTGGCACTGATGCCGGCGGCCGCCAGTGCTTTCGGTATCAAGGACTACCACAAGGAAGTCATGACCGGTGATAACGGTAAGGTGGAGTGTGCTGCCTGTCATGGTGATGCCAAACGCAAGACCATTCCGGACGCTGCAGCCTGTGAAGCCTGTCATGGCACGCCGGCTGATGTGGCTGAGATGACCAAACGTGCCGATCCCCATGATATCAATGTTGAGCCCAATCCCCATGACAGTCTGCATTATGGTACTGATCTGCCTTGTACTTATTGTCATATGGAGCATAAAGAGAGCAAGGTGTACTGTAACCAGTGTCATGAGTTCCAGTATCCGGACATGAAGCGCTAAGCTCCGGGCTTATGTGATGATAAAGCCGCAGCGCTGAGGTAATTCCTTTCGGGAGGACGTCAGCGAGCTGCGGCTTTGATGTATCCGGTTGTCAGCGAATATGAGTGTCGCCCCGGCTTAACCGGCAGCGCTGGCAAATACATAGGTCATGCCTCCGGACTTCTTAGCCCGGTACATGGCGTCATCAGCGTTGAGCAGCAGCTCCTGTGCCGACAGGCCATCATGGGGATAGATGCTAATCCCCACGCTGATCCCTAATTCAAGCGCAATCCCCTGATACTGTATGGGACGACACAGGCACTCCTGCAGTTTGTTGGCCAGGTTCAGCAATTCGTCACGGGTCTTAACCGGCTCAACCAGAATGACAAACTCATCGCCACCGAAGCGGGCGATAACATCGGATTTACGCAGCAGTTGTTGCATCCGATCGCTCACTTCCACCAATGCACAGTCTCCCGCCGCGTGACCATAGCTGTCATTGATGGGCTTGAATTTGTCCAAATCCACAAACAGTAAACCCGCCTTGTCACCATTGCGCTGACATCGGAGCAGTGATACTTCCAACAGATTATTGAATGCACTGCGACTGAACAGGCCGGTCAGATCATCGTGATCAGCCAGGTACCTCAATTTTTCCTGCTGTTGCTGCAGTTGCTGGGTTTGTTTGGCGACTTCATTGGCAAGTTCATCTTTTTGTATGGTGGTTTCTTCCAGACAGGCTTTCATCCGATTGAACTCTCTTCCCAATTTAGCCAGCTCGTCATTATTGGGAAGGTAGATTTGGCTGGTCATATCGCCTTCAGCAAGCGCACCTATCCCCCGATTGAGCAGGGTCAGATTTTGCCTGAATTGGCTGTAAGTTCGGGTTGCCACCCCCACCAGAGTAAGGGTGAACAGCAACATGGCGGCACCATTTAAGTAGAAATAGCTTTGCTGCTCGCTGGTTGCATAGGTAATCACCGAGCGTTGATACTGAAAGATGGTCTCGGTCATGGCCTGAAATGCAATGCCGTAGCGAGACATTAGCATGCCGTTGGGGGAGGTCATACCCTGACCTCCCGAGTCAATATTTTGCTCCGTAATGACCAATAACCGGCTGATCCCCTCACTGATTTTCAGCATGCTGCTGACCAGCACCTGTTGCTCTGGAATATCGATTTGGGTTTGTTCCAGCAGGGATGTGAGTGTTTGCTGCTCGGTACGGATCTTATCTATGGCCAGACGATCGCCATATTGCTGCAGCTGCCATAGCTGGTTGCGTACCAAATCCATTTGCTGCTCAATACGGGTAACATGTTCAATTCGGGTGTGGGAGTGTGCCTGGATCTCCCGGTGTTTCATCAATGAATAGAGCAGCACCTGGGTCATGATAAGACTGAGCACGACCAGAATGAGCAAGCGGTGGGCAATTTTCATGGTTATTTGTCCGTTATTCCGAATTTCTGAGCAAGTTCAATGGCCTTGGATCAATCAGCGTTCTGAAGTCCGGTGGTAATCTGGCCTCAATGACCCCGGATTGCACCGCCCACTGGGCCTGATCCTCCAATGATGACAGCAACTGGTTTCCCATTGAGATCTGGAAGTGATAGTCATCCCATCCCCAATCTATTTGATCTGTCTGGACCCCCAACCGGGCTGACAAGATTGCTTTGGCTCGGGCAGGGTGTTCGGAAATGAATACATTGGCCTTTTCCAGTGCTTTAAAAAGCGCGACAAGTTTGTCCAATTGGGTTTGTGAGGTAATTGGCTTACCGGCGAGATTAAAGCTCAATTGATACAGTCCTTTGGTATCGAGCAGCTCGGCATCCGGTTGACTTTTCAGCAGTAAATAACTCCAGGGCTCCCAAATTGACACGACATCAACCTGATTGTCGGACAATGCCTGAGCCAATTGCTCGGGGGGATAGTAGTGTTTTTGGATTGGCGCTGCCGAATCCCCGCCGAGAATCATTAATGAGTCAAAGAAATATTCACTGGCACTCCCCTTGACCACTCCGGCGCGAAACTGTCGTAACTGTCCCAGACTGGTAAGTGACTTCTGCTTCCGGGCAATCAGTTTGATGTCATTGCCCGATGTGGCAAAGCTGCCGAATATTTGGAATTGGTCAGGAGTAAACGCCCGAAACATAGCGACAGAGGTTGAACAGGTTGCCAAATCAGCCTGTCCATCGGCCATCATTTGAAAACACTGGTTGCCGCCATTACACATGTCAATGGTGACGCTCAGGTGCTCTTCCTGAAACATTCCCATTTCATCAGCGATAAGCAGTGGGGCAGACAGCGGGGTTTCGGATACCGCCAGCGTCAGAGAATAAGTGGGCATATCGCCTGTGGGGCGAGTGAATACAAATATCGAGGTAGCTATAGCCAATCCAGCCACTGCCAATGCAACGACCTTGTTCATCCAATGTCCATTTCAGAAGAATCCCTGTTATGCTTTTAAGAGTAGTCAACCAATGACATTTTCGCGAATGCCCAGCGATAATATGGACTTAGCCAAATAGACAGCGGCAAGAACAGGAAGACGGATATTTGCTCAGTTATGTGATATTTGCAGTGGCGCATGGGTATTGAGTTGACGTAGTCTGGTAGACAATGCCGTTTATGAGTGATGAGTTGATGAAATATCTGATAATTCCCGTAACCCCTTTTCAGCAGAACTGCACCTTGTTGTGGTGTGACGCCACTAAAAAGGCTGCCGTTGTGGATCCCGGGGGCAATCTGGAGCGAATTCAGGCTGAGCTGACCCGGCAGGGAGTTACCCTGGACAAGATTCTGTTGACCCATGGGCATATTGACCACGTCGGTGGGGCAAAGCAGTTAGCGGATGCGACCGGTGTTAAGATATATGGTCCTCATATTGCCGATAAATTCCTGTTTGAAGAGTTACCTCATCAAAGTCAAACGTTCGGATTTCCGCAGTGTGGCAGTTTTGAACCGGATCAATATCTGGAAGATGGTAATCGCCTGTCACTTGGTGACATGGAAATAAAAGTATTGCATTGCCCGGGACACACACCAGGGCATGTTGTGTTTTACCATCAAGACACGGATATGGCATTGGTTGGGGATGTATTGTTTCGAGGGTCTATTGGGCGAACCGATTTTCCCGGTTCAAATCATGGACAGTTGTTGAAGTCTATTACCGGAAAATTATGGCCTTTGGGTAACCAGGTTACTTTTATCCCGGGGCATGGTCCGGTATCGACATTTGGTGAAGAGAGGCGCAGTAACCCGTTCGTCGCCGACCAATTGTTCGATTAACTACAACAGGGGGCCGACAGGGCCCCTTTTCTTTCGTTGTTATTTCAGAATCTCGCCTGACATCCGGGACAACAGCTTCTGGCTAGTCTTAACCTGTTGCTTTACGGTTTATTTTTATTCTGTCTACTACTGCGGGTGCGGCATTTGATATCGGCACTCAATGCTGTGCAGTCGATCACTTATCTGTAAATGAGAATGATTTACAATGGCACGGTTGTCCACTGTTTAATATTCTGATACAGCAAATTTCACATCTAAAAATTAACAAATGCAGATATTCCATCATTAACAAAGTGTGGGTTGAAATTTCGGCGTATGTTTTCAGATCTTTTCAAATCAGCAACCTTATGGTTTGGTGGTGGCGCAGGGAATGGTGCAAAAGTGATTGATCCAAGAGGTTTTGACTTCAGTAAATTAGATTGAATGTTAATGATTGAACTCACATTGCTAAATCAGGAATGACTTAATTATTTTGTGATAAAAATTAAGTAAAACATGGGCTTTGTTTTTGTTTTGGTGGTTTGTGAACATCGTCATTGCTGACTTCTTAAAACGGTTAAGTTTAAAAAAACATCGTTTTGTGATAATCCCGCGTCAAAGGCATTTTTCACACAGTTTTACTGCTGCCGCATTGTTGACACAGGTCAACATTTTGTGAAATGATGCCACCGGGTCTATGCCCGGAAGGGCATGGGATAGGAAACAAAAAACAAACAATCACAATATAAAGACATACTCAAAGGCGTGATTGGCAGTGGCATTGTTTGCCAAATTGCACGCAGCCTGTGAGTTTAACCTTTTTAATTCACATCAAATTGGTTGGGAACTATGTCCAAGGTAAGTAATAGAACAAAAATCGCTACTGCACTGGTTGGTGCCCTGGCGCTTGCCAGCAGCAACTTAGTCGTTGCAGACCCTCTTACCGACGTGCAAAAAGCGGATGGCAAGATTCATGCTGAGGCCGCTGCATCTCAAAAGACGGTTGATAAGTATTTTGACCAGGCTCAGGACATGCTGTTCGAATACAGTTCAGTTGCTGATGAGCGTGAGTCCCTGAAGGCCTATAACGATTATTTGGCCAGTCTGGTTGCCGATCAGGAAGCGACCATGAAGTCCATTCAGGACGACATCAATGGTGTTGACCGTCTGCGTCAGGGCGTTGTGCCTTTGATGTTCAAAATGGTAGAGGCACTGGACCAATTTGTGGCCCTGGATCTGCCGTTCAACACCGAAATCCGCAAAGAGCGTGTAGAGAACCTCAAGAGCCTGCTGAACACTGCTGAAGTGACGCTGGCAGAAAAATATCGTCTGATCCTGGATGCCTATAACATTGAACGCGAATATGGCCGCTTCCTGGGCATTGAGACTGGTCAGTTGAATATTGATGGTAAAGAAGTGTTGGTTGACTTCCTGAATCTGGGTCGCGTTGGCTTGTATGCGCAGAGTCTGGATCAGAAGTCTGGCTGGATGTACAACGAGCAAACCAAAAGCTGGGATGCGCTGGATGCCTCATACCTGCGTGAATTGACCAAAGGTATTCGTATGGCCCGTAAGCAGGGTGCACCAGATCTCTTCTCCTTACCAATTCCAGCTGCGGAGGCTGCACAATAATGAAGAAGTTTATTTCTACTGCCATCGTGGCGGCGACATTCGCTCTGAGCTCTGCCAGTGCTGTTGCGGCAAACGCGCCTCAGAATATTGAACAGTTGCTGAAACAGGTTCAAACCGACCGCAACTCTCAGTCCAAGCAAAACGCCAAGCGTGAAGCTGAATTCAAAGCAGACCGTGGTGACAAAGCCGCACTGCTGAAGCGTGAGAAAGATGCTCTGGCGGCAGAGCGTCAGCGTGGTCAGGACCTGAACCAGGCGTTTTTGGACAACGAGCGTAAAATTGCTCAACTGGAAGAAGACCTGAAAACTGCACAGGGTGACCTGGGTGAAATGTTCGGTGTGGTCAAGGGTGAAGCCGGTGATTTCGCCGGTAAGCTGGTTGGCTCCAACGTGACTGCTCAATACCCAGGCCGTGAAGCGTTCATCGCTGAACTGGGTGCCCGCAAGCAGCTGCCAAAAATCGAAGAGCTGGAAAAGTTCTGGGAAGAGCAGCTGTTTGAAATGGTTGAAAGTGGCAAAGTCGTTAAGTTCCAGGGTCAGGTAACCGGTATCGATGGTAACGTGCGCGACACCACCATCACCCGTATTGGTACCTTCAACCTGTTGGCTGACGGCGAATATGTTGTGTTCAATCCTGAGCTGGGTCTGATCCAGGAACTGTCTCAGCAGCCTGATGGATATGTGGTCAGCACAGTTGCTCCATTTGAAGGCGCCGCTGCCGGTACCACTGAGAACCTGTATGTTGACCTGACCGGTGGCGTGCTGCTGAACATCTTTACTCAGAAAGCATCTATCGAAGACCGTATCGAAGCGGGTGGTCCAATCGGTTATATCATTCTGATTCTGTTGGCATTGGGTGCTTTGATCGCGCTTGAACGTCTGATCACTCTGTCAATCATTTCCGCGAAAGTTAAGGCTCAGCGTAAGAATCTGGACAACCCAGGTAACAACCCACTGGGTCGTATCCTGAAAGTTTACCAGGAAAACAAAGATGTTGATGTTGAGACTCTGGAACTGAAGCTGGATGAAGCCATCCTGAAAGAGACGCCAGCACTGGAAACCCGTATCTCTATCATCAAAGTGTTTGCAGCTATCGCGCCTATGATGGGTCTGCTGGGTACCGTAACCGGTATGATTGCAACCTTCCAGAGCATTCAGCTGTTCGGTACCGGTGATCCAAAACTTATGGCCGGTGGTATCTCCATGGCTCTGGTCACTACCGTTCAGGGTCTGATTGCTGCACTGCCTCTGATGTTGCTGCACGCTATTGTGGTAGCACGCTCCAAGTCTGTGGTTCAGATTCTGGAAGAACAGAGCGCTGGTATTGTAGCCGAGCACGCTGAGAAGAGGGCTAAGTAATGATGCTAATCCTGATGGATGTTTGGGATTCCGTCAGGGGCTTCATGGCCTCCGGGGGCGATGTCCTCTGGCTGGTTGCGGCAGTGTTGTTCTTAATGTGGGTGTTAATGCTGGAGCGTTATTGGTATCTGACCTTTGTCACGCCAAAGCAGCACAAGGCAATTATCACTGCATGGGACGCCAGAGAGGAAACTACCTCCTGGTATGCACACCGCATCCGTGAAGCTTGGGTATCCCAAGCTAAGCAAGACTTGAATGCACGCATGCTGCTCATTAAAACTCTGGTAGCCATCTGTCCTATGATCGGTCTGCTGGGTACCGTAACCGGTATGATTAGCGTGTTTGATGTAATGGCGGTTCATGGAACGAGTAATGCGCGCATGATGGCGGCAGGTATCTCGATGGCAACTATGCCAACCATGGCTGGTATGGTCGCGGCGCTTTCAGGGGTATTTTTCAGTACCCGCCTGGACGCCAAGATGAAAATCAGTCTTGAAAAGCTGAAAGACAGCATGCCGCATCATTAAAGAGAGAATAAATATGGCACGTAAAAAGCATTCCAGTATGGATGAAGAAGCACAAATCGATATGACGCCGATGCTCGACATCGTGTTCATCATGTTGATCTTCTTCATCGTAACCACGTCTTTCGTGAAGCCGTCGGGGTTGGATTACAACAAACCAGAAGCCAACTCTGCAACCAAGCAGAAGTCTGCCAATATCTTCATCGGTATCAGCAAGACAGGCCTCATCCTGATGGAAAACCGTCAGGTTGATGTGGAGCGTGTAACGGCTAACGTAGAACGTATGCTGGCGGAATCTCCGGAAGCAGCCGTTCTGATCGAAGCTGACAAAGACACTCAGCACGGTCTGGTTATCAAGGTAATGGATCAGGTTAAGGCCGCAGGGGTTAACAAGATCTCGGTATCAGCAGGGAAAGATTGATTATGATTAGAGCAATAGTATCAATCATCATTGGTGCTGCTATCACATTTGCTCTCTTTGTATTCATGGCATTTTTGATCGGCGGAGGCGCCAAGCGCGCCGAAGTCGGTGAAGAAAACCCGGTTATTCAAGTTACCATGGATAAGACGGATACAAAGGCGCAAACCAAACCGAGGGTAGTACCTAAGCCACCACCACCACCGGAGCAGCCGCCTAAGCCGGATGTGACGCCACCAGATGCTTCATCTGACATCGATACTTCCATGTCTTTCAACATGGGGGCGGTAGAAGCGGGTTCGGCCAACACAGGGTTTAAGTTGGGTAACATGATGACCCGTGACGGTGACGCCACTCCAATCGTACGTATTGAGCCTCAGTATCCTGTGGCAGCAGCACGTGACGGTAAAGAAGGCTGGGTGCAGTTGAGCTTTACCATCAATGAGATCGGTGGGGTTGAGGACATTGAAATCATCAATGCTGAGCCCAAGCGTATTTTTGACCGTGAAGCCAAGCGCGCACTGCAAAAGTGGAAGTACAAGCCAAAGATTGTTGACGGCAAGGCCATCAAACAACCCGGCATGACTGTCCAGTTGGACTTTAAACTCAATAAAGACTAAGGAGATTGTGAATGCGTAAAGTGAACAAACTTGCCGCACTGATGTTGCTCTCCTTGTCAGGTGGCGCCCTGGTGGCGTCGCCGGTTGCCTTTGCTGCAGCCAAGGGAGAATGTCCGATTGACAAGCGCAAGTCTCAGGCCGTTGGTCAGAGCAGTGCTAAAAAAGTTCAGCGCTCATTTCAGGCCTATCAGGATGGTAATTTGGATGAAGCCATTGCCATTCTGTTGGAAGCCAACCCAAGT
Organism: Shewanella sp. GXUN23E; assembly: GCF_050865035.1. Classification (NCBI taxonomy): domain Bacteria; kingdom Pseudomonadati; phylum Pseudomonadota; class Gammaproteobacteria; order Alteromonadales; family Shewanellaceae; genus Shewanella; species Shewanella sp. GXUN23E. The sequence continues at coordinate 137,929 of NZ_JBOZWP010000012.1, forward strand.
GACAGTTTCGACAAGGCTTATGTCGCGCGTATGTTGGGTAACTTCTATGCCGAAAAGGGGCAGATGGATACGGCACTCAAATATCTGAAGCAAGCCGTAGACGCCAATGTGTTGGGTGGTGCAGATCATGGCCAGACCATGCGCCTGTATGCCGATATTCTGGTGGGTGAGAAGCAATTCAAAGGGGCAATTGAGTACTATTACAAGTGGATGGAATTCACCTGTAAAACAGAAGACTCTCAGGTCTACCGTCGGATTGCCGTATCACACAGTCAGCTCAAAGAGTGGGACAAGACACTGGCAACTGCCGACAAGGCGATTCAGTATGCAGACAAACCTGATAAAGGCTTGTATCAACTGAAGCTGACTTCTTATTACGAGAAGAAACAGTACAAAAACGCCATCGGTGTGCTGGAAACTATGGTGAAGTTGTTCCCTGCGGACAAATCACTGTGGGTACAGCTGGCACAGTTCTACCTGCTGGTTGAAGACTACAACAACGCTGCGGTTACCTATGATCTGGCGTACAAGATGGGTGCTCTTACCACTGAAGCCAATCTGAAGCGTTTGCCTCAGTTGCTGGCTCAGCAGGGTGCGCCTTATCAGGCCGCCAAGGTGTTTGAAAAACATCTGAAGGCCGGTGACATCAAGAAAGATAAAGCCAACGTTGAGCAACTGGCCCGTTTTTACCATCAGGCCAAAGAATTGAAAGTTGCTGCCAGCTATTACGGTGAAGCTGCGACCTTCGACAACGATGGTGATATGTACTTGAAGCAAGGTCGCCTGTACTCCATTGAGCGGGACTACAAACCTGCAATCGAAGCCTTTAAGAAGGCATTGGATTCAGGAGTGAAGAACCAGGGTGAAGTCGATTTTGAACTGGGCCTGGCCTATATTGGTCTGAAACAGTACAAGTCAGCGTATACCTATATGCAGCGTGCTGCCAACGACAGTAAAACTGCTCGTAACGCCAAGAGTTATATCAGCTATATCAAAGAGAAAGCACGTATCAACAACGTGACACTTTGATGTTAAGCCAAGTGAAAAAGGCCACGTGATGTGGCCTTTTTTGTAACTCAAATTCAATTAGAATTTGCTTATCAGATGTTGGTTGGCATTATGTTCAAGCTCGCCACTTAACTGATGGACCCGTTCAAACAGGGTTTCCAGTGACTTGTTGCGGGTAGGGTTGCAACCTACGGCGGCAATTTTATAGCCCAGGCTGAAGCTATGGTCACGTTCATAATTCTGGACGAATTGATCCATACACTGTTCCACCCGCTCTACTACGGTTGCTGTACCGTGGTCGCTGATGTTGAACAGTCCAATGGCAAATAGATCACTTTCCAGGCGCGCAATAATGTCAGTTGCTCGCAGCAGGCACGCTTGAATATCGGCAGTAAGGGATTCCATCAGCCCCTGATGGCGGTAGGTTTCATGTAGGTGGGGGCGCAGAAATACCAGCGTTAATTGCTCCTGCTCACGCAGGTGTCTGTGCCATTCACGGTGGAATACTTCAAGGAAGTAAATCTGATTATATACACCGGTTTCCGGGTCCCGGAATGCAGAGTTTCTGAATGAATATATCATCGGGTGCCTCCCTCTGACCTGATACAGGAAGTATAGATAGCTATTTGGGGAAACAGGAAAAATTACAATGAATAAAATGGTATCTGGAGTTAAATCAGCATTATCTGTTGCTGTATTACTGGCGTTAAGTGGTTGTGGTGATACACATCAGGGACAAAGTCAGGTTGCTGCTCAGGGGACTGAAACTCTGGTTGAAAATGTCGCTTCTCAAACCGCTGAGCAGGCTTATCAGGCGCTGGTTAAGCAGTATTTCAGTGATTACCTGGCACTGAATCCCATCATGGCAACCTATGTTGGGGTATCAGACTACAACAATCAGTTTGGTGATTACCTGTCTGATGAATTTTTGAAGCAGCGTCATGAGTTCAACAAAAGCTATCTGGCCAAATTAAAGCAAATAGACAGGGCCGCTTTGCCCCCCGAAATGCAATTGAGTTATGACCTGTTTGAGTATGATCGCAATACTGAACTGGTCGGTGAAACCTTCCCTGAGCGTTTTATGCCAATGAATCAGTTCTACAGCGTGGTGATCACCATGATTCAGCTGGGCAGTGGCGAGAGCGCGCAACCTTTCAATACGGTGCAAGACTATCAGAACTGGCTGGGACGGGTTGATGGTTTCATTGACTGGATTGCAAAGGCCAAAGTCCGCATGAATGAGGGGATTGAAAGCAAGGTTGTACTGCCGAGAGTATTGGTTGAGCGGATTTTACCGCAACTGGATGCCCAGACTGGCAAAGTGCCGGAGGACAGTATTTTCTGGAGCCCTGTGGCCAATCTGCCTGACAGTATCTCAGAGGCTGACAAAGCTGCGCTGCAAAGCCAATACAAAGCCATGATTGGTGAGCGTTTGCTGCCGGCACTGGCCGGATTGAGAGAATACTTTGCCACGGTTTATTTGCCCAAATCCCGTGGCAGTGATGGCTGGTGGGATTTACCCAATGGCAAGCTCTGGTATCAGCACCTGGCCAACAGTCACACCACCACCACTATGCCTGTGGATGACATTCACCAGGTCGGCCTCAACGAAGTGGCCCGCATTCTTAAAGAGATGGATAAGGTGCGCGAGCAGGTGGGGTTTGAGGGGGATCTCAATGCTTTCTTTGATTCGCTGTCCAGTGAACCACAATACTTCTTTACTGACCGTCAGGATCTGGTTGATGGTTATATGGCATTGAAAGATAAAATTAATCTGGTACTTCCAGACTATTTTAATGTGATGCCCAAAGCAGATTATGTGGTCAAGCCTGTAGAAGCGTTCAGAGAGCAGAGTGCCGCCGGTGCGTCCTACGAGTCTCCCGCTGTGGATGGCAGTCGTCCCGGCATCTTCTATATCAATACTTACAATCTCAAGGCGCAGCCGAAGTGGGGCATGACCACGCTGTCACTGCATGAGGCCGCACCAGGCCATCATTTCCAGATAGCCATCAAGCAGGAGCTTGAAGGCGTGCCGGATTTCCAGCGCTTCTCTGGCTACACAGCGTTTGAAGAGGGATGGGGCCTGTACGCCGAGTACCTGGGTATAGAAATGGGATTGTTTAACGACCCTTATCAGTACTTTGGCAAATTGTCTGATGAGATGCTGCGCGCTATGCGTTTGGTGGTGGACACAGGTCTGCATGCCAAAGGCTGGAGCCGCGAGCAGGCGATTCAGTATATGAAAGATAACTCGCCCATGGCGGAGTCCGACATCATTGCTGAGGTTGAGCGTTATATGGCGATCCCGGGACAGGCGCTGAGCTACAAGGTCGGCCAGCTTAAAATTCTCGAGCTGCGTGCCCGCGCCGAAGCGCAATTGGGCGATAAGTTTGATATCAGGGCGTTCCATGATCAGTTGCTGACTTCAGGGTCTTTGCCCATGGCAGTGATGGAGCAAAAAATTGATCGCTGGATAGCGTCACAAAGTTCCTGATAAATTTCACCGTTATCAGTCACAATCTGAAGCCCTGCCAAGCAGGGCTTTTTCTTGCCCGCATTCATGTTTTGTTCATTATTCTGTTGAATTTGCTGCATTAACTCTCTAAGGTTTGGCGCTTTGTGTCAGGCAACCGCCTGATTGGTTTGCCATCAATCAAAAGCAGTTTCATCTCTTATGGAATCTCGTTGGACCAGCCGCAAGATGCGGCGACTGTTAGCCCTTTCTCTGTCCTCTATGTTGCTGATTACCGGCTGCCAGACCGCGCCCAAACCAGCTCCTGTGGTGTGGAATACCACCCCGGCGTTGGCACAATTGCCTGCCAACGCCATGAAATATGCCAGCACACCCGAGCGACTGGCTTCCCTTGAAGCTGAGCAGCTGGCGCTGGCCAGCCGTAACCTGTTTATGACAGGAGCCGGTACGCTCAGTATGATCCATGTGCCTGCAGGACTGCCGCAGGTGGTGGCGCACAGGGGCCACTATGGCTGGCCGGAAAACTCACCGGATGCCGTGAGTATGGCGCTTCCCGGCGACTTTGATGGCGCCGAGATTGATGTGATGCTTACCGGGGATGGTTACTGGGTGGTGCATCATGATAGTAAAACCGGCCGCGCCGTTTCCCGCCCTGATGGTAAACGCTTTGACATGGATGACATCAACGGCAAAGAGTGGAACAGCCTGCGCATTCGCGACAAAAGCGGGCAGCTGACTTCTTACCCCGCGCCTTATGCCTTTGATGTGTTCCGCCAGTGGGCGCGCTATAACGGCTCAGGTAAACCGCTCAATATTGAACTTAAATCCGAGGCGGGCAATGCCGAACTTTACCACCTGGATCGTATGGCCAGAGAAACCCTGGGGCAAGGCAATTTCTTCTATTCGGCGATGAAGATAGACACTCTGCAACAGCTCAGGGCGCTCAATCCACAGGTGTATCTTGGCTATGTTTGGGAAGCTGATGGTGAGTCCATCGAGATTGCCAAACGTGAGTACCGTAAAGCGGTGCAATCCGATGCCGCCTATGGTGAGTACCAAGACTGGGTAAATTTTGCCGGGCGTTATGAAACCCGCCGCAGGCACCGCAATGGCAGCAACAAGCTGTCGGCTGCTGAGGTGAAAAACAAGCTGGGCAGTCATTCAGGTTTGCACGTGGATATCCGCAATCTTGTCCGCTCTCCATCGATTGCTCAACGGGTACAGTCTGCAGGACTTAAGCGGCTTGCCAGCTACAGCATTAACGGCACCGATTATCATCAGTCCCAACTGGCTTTGCTCAAACGTCAGGGCAGGGCGCTGCCGGACGAAGTGATTGCTGACACCGACAAATATCACCTTTACAGTCGGATGCAGCCCGAGTTGGTCTATCCGCCTGCTTTGGCCCTGTCCCGTGAGCAGGTGCTGGGTCAGTCATTGTCTATACCGCAGATGATCGGATTTTTGCCATCGGATGCCGACTTTTCCCGGCTTGATGAGCAGAGTGACTATGTCAGCAATGGCTTTTATCTGACGCTGGCTGGCAAAGTGCGGGCATTGTTTGCCCATCAGCCAGACCCGGGCATTGGCTCAAAAGAGGCAGACGACGGGCCTAAAGTCATACAGGATGATGCTTCACTGGAAGTGATGGGCAAAGCGGTAGAGATCAGTCTGCCTGTCGGAGGTCGACAGTGAGTGATGCCAAGACTCCTGTGTCGGTTGGAGAGCCTGTGCCGCTTGACTCGCATCCGGTGGTAAGCAGTGACTGCGGCGCCAGCCCAGAGGCCCAAAGGCGCAGGCCTGTATGTGACAAGCTCAAAAGTGACAAACTCAGCACTGATAAACCCAGATGGCTGATGATCGCACTGTTTATCCTGTCGGCGCTGTATCTGCTGCCGGAGGCCATTTTTAACGCCAGATTGGTGCAGGTTGCCGGTGGTGGCGTGATGGACAGTCATGAGCTGCATCTGGTTGAGCTATTTGGCCGCACCATTTCAGGTATTGGCGTCAGTTTGCTGCTGACGGACTGGCTGCTCAAGGGCTGGCTGGTGCGCACCGTGCCCAGAGTGCTGCTGGGCACAGTGGTGATTTTTGCACTGGCCTGGCCGACTGTGTTTTTTGGGCAAAAGTTGTTGATTGACAAGTTGTTGGTCGACCCCAGCAGTGCCCAGCAGCGCCAGGAAGCCTTCTTTGCCTCCATCTTGCGCTCCGGTCTGGCGACCAATGCGGTGAATATTGCCGGGCTGCCTTACGATCCTGCGCATGCGACCAGGCCCGAAGAGATGACCTTTCTGGCACTGATGGGCGGGTTAGTGTACGCCAACTCCGAATTTCTGGAGCATGTTGATAAACAAAAGCACGCCATCGTTGAGCGGTACATCAGCAATCGCGCCGGACTGGAGTTTGAGCGTTATTACGACAGATACCAGGGAATGCGCGAGCGCCTGACGCAGGGCTGGGCGCGCTATCAGGATGGGGTTAAACGTTATAACAGCGCGATTGCCTCATCACCGACACGCGCCGACAAGGCCTGGGAGCAGGTCGAGTCAGAAGTCGCCGCAGGCTGGAATAAATACCAACAAGCGCAGCAGGCGTATTGGGGCCGCGCAGAGGTGCGGGCGCAGGAAATGGCACCAAAAATTGCCAGGCTGTTTGATGAGCGCAATGACTGTATTGAGCGGTATCAGAAAAAGCGCAAAAATCCCGAGCGGCTCAATGCCTGTATCCGCGATGTGGATCAATCCCACGAGCGGCTGCTTAAAAAATATCATCTGAGCTATCAACCGCTGGATTACTGGCTTATCCGTCAGGAAGGACGGATCAAAGGGGAAACCACGGTTGGTCAGACGGTGATGACCTTGGGACTGTCGGCACTGGTAGCCGGGCTTGAGCACCTGACCGGTGATGCCGGGGAGCAGGTGGTGAACTGGGTATACAGTCGTGATGTCGCGGATTATACGCCGAAAATCATGGCGCTTTGGCAGGACAAATTTGCCCGGGAAACCGGTTATCCCATGGGGATTACTGAGCTTTCGGCATTCCGTCAGCATCCAGTCACGGCAACAAAGGTACGGGCACGTCTGGCGAAAGAGGGCATAGACCTTGGCAGTGACTGGCAAATTACCCAAATGGGCGCGTTTCAGTCGGCGGTGGCCAAACGGGTCCGGCAGGAAGCAGATGCCAACTGGCAACAGCAAATGCGCAAACAGGGCTGGTCCCTCAAGCCGAATTTGAGCTGGGCACAGTTTCAGCGCAGTGATGCGATTCAGGCAAGAATTAAAGCCGAAATGGGCGAGCGCTATTATGTTTCTCCCATGTTGGCGGACTGGAACAACAAAGAGTTTTACCGCTTTGCCATACAGCCCAATATCAAGCGGGAGACCGAACACTGGATTGGTTATCTGGATGCGTCCCTGAGTCAATTTGCCGATGGCGGGCCGCTGGCGCAGGAAGGGAAAAATGCCCTGCGTTCGGTATTGGTGCCGCCAATATCCATGGCATTGTCATTATTGCTGGTGATCCTGACCGCCCTGAAACTGCCGATGAAATGCTGGCAACTGTTTAAGCCGGCGCAGCAGATCAATCGCTGGCGCGACTATGGCATCAGTATCGGGCTTATCCTGTTGGTACTGGTGGTGCCAGTGACGCTGTTGCAGTCCAGATTTACCCAGGGCGGCTCGACTGCCGGTTACTTCTTTGACCAGGTTGAGCAGCAAAGCTCACCACTGGCGGCGCTGGCACTGCGTTGGGTGGTACACACCCAGCCGGTGGTGCAGCCGCTGGGGGATAGTCTGGATAGACAACTGGGTATCACGGGGCTGTTCAAACGCCATCTGGAACCGGGCATTGGCGCGCTCGATAGTTGGATAATGCCTATGTTGGTGATCGGGAGTAGCAACGCCAATATCGGCGAAGTGGTGGATGAACAGGGGATGCTCAAACTGGTGCCGCTGACGGTGAAGGTCAATATCACAGGAGCCAAGGTGCGGATTATGAATATCAAACCCAGGTATGAACCGGCAATGGCGCTGCCTGTCAGCAACTATGATATTCAGGTGTCGGCGCCCGGCTATCAGACCCAGCGGCGTTGGGTGAAACACAGCCCCAACCAGTCAACCCATGAATTTGAATTGAAGAAGCAATAATTGGCTTTGTCATAGGTCAGTCTTATACTGACCGAATTGCTGCCGGCGACAGATGTTCAGCCTGCAGTGCTAGTCTGGCGCCGGATGGTGGTACCTGATTTTTCAAGCAGGGCAGTCCGGTGTCCATCATGCCTTAGGGCAATATACAGGAGTAAGTTTTATGGTACAGGCAACAGCAAGACACCTGCTGGTAGACACAGAAGCACAGTGTCTTGAGCTGAAACAACAAATTGAAAATGGCGCTGATTTTGCCGAACTGGCCAAAGCCCATTCCAGTTGTCCATCGGGCGCCCAGGGCGGCGAGCTGGGTTCATTCGGCCCGGGTATGATGGTGCCTGAATTTGATCGCGTCGTTTTTTCCGCACCACTGAATGAAGTTCAGGGACCGGTGAAAACCGCATTTGGTTACCATTTGCTGGAAGTGACCAGCCGCGGCTGATAGTCTGACACGCACATCCAAAACGGCAGTTATCTGCCGTTTTTTATTGCCGCAACAGGAAGCTGCACCATGGAAGCAAGCATACTCTACACCGACAGGCTGATCATTCGCCCCATTGAGCCGCGGGATTGGCCGGCATTCCGTGAGCTGCACTTGGATGCAGAAGTGAACCGATTTGTGCGGGAAGTGCAAAGTGAGGCTGAGATCATCGCCAAATTTCAGGGGCGCCTCCAGCCCTGGTATTACGCAAGCGGTGATTGGCTGACTCTGGTGGTTGAAACCCTGGATGGCGAGTTTGTCGGCTTTACCGGCTTCTATTGTCAGGATGCCTTCAGCAAGCGGGTTGAAGTCGGCTATATGATGTCTCCCTTACAACAGGGAAAAGGCTACGCCAGCGAGAGTCTCCGTGCCGTCGTTGATTGGGCCTGTCTGCGATTTGAGGTGCATAAGTTCGTGGGTTGCTGCGCCACTCAAAATCAGGCTTCCGTCAAAGTGATGCAAAAATGCGGCTTTACTCAGGAAGGGCTGATGCGTTCGCACTATCGCATTGGTGACATCTGGGTCGATGAGTATGTGATGGGGCTGGTCGCCAGCGAGCGCTGAATGACAGTGCTGGCATGACGGCTATCTTGTCGGCCGTCAGTATGTTGCCCTGCAGGCGGATAAGGTATACTGCAGCAGTTGAAATTAACCAAGGCAAAATTGAGTGAGCGATCAAGTGCTGTTTCCCCTGCGCGCCGGGGATGAATTTATTGAACTGTACAAACTGCTGAAAGCTGAAGGTCTGGCTGACGGTGGTGGTGAAGCCAAACATGTGATTGGTGAAGGCATGGTATTGGTTAACGGTGAAGTGGAAACCCGCAAGCGTAAGAAGCTGGTGGTGGGTGATACCGTTGAATTTCAGGGCGTGACCCTGCGCGTGGTTGCCGGGTAAGACTCGTTCCGGGACTATTTCCGGGGATCACTGACGCGATAAATGCGATAGCAAAGAATGCAAAAACTGGAGCCAAATATGCAATTTCCTGATGACGATAACGGCAAAATGCTGCAGGCCATGGCCGAGTCGGGCATAGATCTGAGCAAAGCACTGGACGTGGATTTCTTTCTGGTATTTGACGACAAGCGCGATGCTGAGTCAGCACTGGAAGATCTGGTTGCCCGTGAAGACGATGGCGATCTGGAAATCAACTTCAACGAAGAGCTGGAAAAGTGGGAGCTGATTGTCACCCTGAACATGGTGCCTGAGTATGATGCCATCGTTGAGCGTGAAGTGGCACTGAACAACTTCGCCGCTGAATACGACGGCATGACCGACGGCTGGGGCGTAATGCAACATCAGGAAGGTGATGAAGAGTTTGCCGATGATGATCACGACCATGAGTGTGGCGAACACTGTCACCACTGATCTAAGCATCCGCTGACGATTGCTGACTGCCACCACCAAAGATCTGGTTGGGGCAAACACACTGAAAACCCCGCTTATTCAAGCGGGGTTTTGTTTTTCTGCCTGCGGTTGGGGAATTGTTCTGGGGATAGGCATCACCTGGCGTCTGACTCGGTGAATTTTCCTTCTGCCAGGTGGCTGATGCACGTTCGCCTAAGTTGTTTTGTCACCAAAGCATGCGCGAAGCAATGGTCGATGAAATCTTTCTGGGAGGAAGGCCTGTAAACATGTAAACAGGCTCCAAACGCTACCCAAACCTCTTCCAAACCCTAATCTGTTAACATCCGGTTCAACCACCGCCTGCCTGCATTACTGTTAGGGGATTTCGTTGTGACGAGTTGCAACAGTAAGCACCCGTAGTTTGTCTTGTTACTTTTGGTCAATCAGCAGCAAAAATGGCCCGGGAGTAAGGCTGCGCATCTTCAGAAATTGCCCCATGAGTAACTTGAAGATATTTCAATATAAAGTAGTGACACCTCTATTCCTGAATGCTAGCTTGAGCTAAATATCATATAAATGTGATATTTGTTGTTAACTATTAAGCGGTAACCTATTGTAAACAATAAAAATATAAGGTGACTTAATATGTTTGAACTTAAAAAATCCAGACAATGGTGGTCGTTACTTCCTGTTATGGTTGCTACTGTATTTGGTAGCTTTGTGGTGGATGAGGCGCAGGCAAAAGATCGCGCAATTGGCTTTTATACCCGTGGTGATGTTGCCCAGGCTCCCGGCAGTCGCAATGGTTTTGATAATCCCAATGTGGCTGATCCAGCTAAACCCGCCAACTGGGCAGAAGATGTTGATGGCATAGTCGTTCAGGTTGAGTGGGCCTATTTGCAGCCAACAAGACCTGCCGATCCTGATAATACCGCTAACC
>NZ_JBOZWP010000013.1:0-117514 GCF_050865035.1 Shewanella sp. GXUN23E
AATCCTGTTGTGCCAATGAAGCGGCCGTGCCTGCTCTGCGACAGCTGACAACCTTTGAATATGCGGCGCAGTTTGACGTTGATGCCGAGCCCCTATCAAGCGCTGCAACAAAGCAGATAAGGCTGTCAGCCTCCTGAACTTTCGAATATTTTCGCAGCTTCGGTTTTCAGCCTTGAAAGGCAACCAGCCTTCCTTTATCTGAAAACCCCGAACTCGCTTCGACGCTAAAGCCAGAGTGCAGTGAGGATTTGACCGTACCTTATCTTTGACTTTGCTCGTCAATACCACAGCCGCTTTAGTCACAACTTTCTGTGCCATCCCTTCCCCTTTGCAGCACCAGCCAGTGCCAACATCAGACAAATATAGATTATCTGTGGCAGAAAACATGAGTACTGTCATTGGCAGGTTTTTCTGTTAGTATGCGCCGCTTCAAATCGTTAACAAGATCACACAATTAGAAGCAGAGGTTCAATGTTCGATATCATTCGTCACAAGACCGCCAGCCACAGGGCTGATTTATTATCAGGGTTAACCGTGGCACTGGCCCTGGTACCTGAAGCCGTCGCCTTTGCCTTCGTGGCCGGGGTCGAACCTATGGTTGGTCTGTATGCTGCGTTTATCATGGGTCTGGTCACCGCAGTGATTGGCGGCAGACCAGGGATGATATCCGGCGCGACCGGTGCCATGGCCGTTGTGATGGTGGCACTGGTTGCCGAACATGGTGTGCAGTATTTGTTTGCAGCCGTGGTATTGGCCGGCATTATTCAGGTGACTGCAGGAGCCTGCAGACTGGGCAAGTTTATCCGTATCGTCCCCTACCCTGTGATGATAGGCTTTGTAAATGGCCTGGCGATTGTGATCTTTCTGGCGCAACTGGGACAATTCAAGATGCCCGATGCACAGGGCGTTTTACAATGGTTGCCGGCATCCCAGATGACCACCATGCTGGCCCTGGTGGCCCTGACCATGGCCATCATCCATTTCCTGCCGAAATTCACCACGGCTGTGCCCTCTTCCCTGGCCGCCATTTTGACTGTCACCGCTCTGGTGGTGGGACTGGAGATGGATACCCGCACAGTACTGGACTTTCTGCGGGGCATGAGTGGCGATGAGCAGGCAACCATAGCCGGAACGCTGCCAATGTTCGCTATTCCCGATGTGCCTTTGAGCTGGGAAACCTTACAGATCATTCTGCCTTATTCCTTTATCCTCGCCGCCGTTGGACTCATTGAATCCCTGCTGACCTTAACCGTAGTCGATGAAATGACGGGCACCCGTGGCCGCTCCAACAAAGAGTGTGTAGGACAGGGAACAGGCAACATCATCTCAGGATTCTTCGGCGCCATGGGTGGCTGTGCCATGATTGGTCAGTCGATGATCAACATCAACTCTGGTGGTCGAGGTCGGCTGTCTGGCATTACCGCAGCCCTGGCATTGCTGACATTTATTCTGTTCGGCGCCGCCTTTATCGAAATCATTCCACTGGCTGCACTGGTGGGTGTGATGTTTATGGTAGTGCTGGGCACCTTCGAGTGGGCCAGTTTTAAGATGATGCGCAAAGTGCCGCGCTCGGATGCCTTTGTTATTGTGCTGGTGACCGTGGTAACGGTATTTACCGATCTTGCCTTTGCGGTATTTGTCGGGGTGATTGTTTCTGCACTGGTATTTGCCTGGCAGCATGCCAAACATATTGCCGTGAAAAGCCATATCAACCCTCAGGGCTGGAAAGTGTATGAGCTCAACGGCCCACTGTTTTTCGGCTCAACTGCCAATTTCCTGGAACTGTTTAATGCCCAGGAGGACCCGCAGGATGTGATTGTCGACTTCGGTCAGTCAAGGGTGGCAGATCACTCGGCGCTTGAGGCGATAGACACATTGGCGGAGCGATACACAGCCGCCGGCAAGCGTCTGCACCTGCGTCATATGTCTGCTGACTGTGCCAGAGTGCTGAAAAAGGCGGCGGGGCTGGTTGAAGTTAACCTGCTGGAAGACCCATCCTACAAGGTTGCCGATGACAAACTGGATTCATGAGAGCGTATTGTTAGTGGCAAGCCCTATCAGCGGCGATATGCCGCAAAATCTGAGTTCAACATCAGCAAATACGCGGTACTCGATTCAGTGTTAACCAGATAGCAGGCGGGCAATCTAGACCAGCCCGCCTGTTTATCCGGTGACAGTCATCATCTCAATCTATCTACCTCAGTGTTTGCACATCAAAACTTTAACTTGTCAGCAAAGATGGCTTTGACCTTGTCGACCTTGGGCGCTACCACCAGTTTGCAATAACCCTGATCAGGATTTCTGGCAAAATATTCATCATGATACTCTTCCGCCGGATAAAACCCGCGATAGGCTACCAATTCAGTAACCAAAGGTGAGGACCATAAGCCCGAGGCATCCAGAGCAGTGATAACCTCTGCCGCCACCTCCTGCTGCGCTGCGTCATGGGCAAATATTACACTGCGATATTGAGTGCCTTTATCATTGCCCTGACGATTCAAGGTGGTGGGATCATGGCTGGTAAAAAACACGTCAAGCAGTTCCCGGTAGCTGATGATGTCAGTATCATAAGTGATCTGTACCACTTCTGCGTGGCCTGTGTCACCTGAACAGACACTGCGATAATCCGCACTATCCGCATCACCGCCAGCGTAGCCGGATTTGACTGACGTCACGCCCCTAAGGGCGGCAAAAATTGCTTCAATACACCAGAAACATCCGCCCCCCAAAGTCGCCAGTTGCAGATTGCTGCCCGGACGCTCGCCCTCACCCCGACCTTTAAAAATCATGGAGACAGAGTTAACACAATGACGGAGGTTTTTATCTGTCAGATACTCGCCCTCAAACACATGGCCAAGGTGCCCATGACAGGCAGCGCAGACAATCTCAGTGCGCCGTCCATCAGCGTCAGGACGGCGAGCCACTGCGCCCGGTATCTCATCATCAAACGCCGGCCAGCCACAATGGGCCTGAAATTTGTGTTCAGACAGGTATAAAGGCGCATCGCACTTGCGACAATGGTAAACCCCGGGTGCATCAAATTGATGATATTCACCCGAGAAAGGTCGTTCAGTGCCTTTTTCTTCAATGACATAGCGTTCAAAATCAGTCAGTTTGCGCATCACAGCACTCCTCTTCATGCGGGTCAGGATAGACCCGGGCAAACACACCTTTATTTCACTCTCCAGTTTACTGCAGCCAATCAGGAATAGATCATATTGATTTGCGTCACATTTGTTCGGCGGGTAAAATCGGCACCGCAACTAACAGTGAAGTGATTGCTTATGAAACTTTCCGTCATAGATTACCGCGCAGCGGACAGCGCCAAACAGTTTGTCGAATCTCTGCGAATTACAGGTTTTGCCGTACTGACCAACCACCCCATCAATCAACAGCTGGTCAATCGCATTTATGCTGACTGGCAGGCCTTTTTTAATAGCCAGGGCAAGCTGGATTACCTGTTCAATCCACAAACCCAGGATGGCTTCTTTCCCAGCGAAGTATCAGAGACCGCCAAAGGCCACAGCGTCAAAGACATCAAAGAATACTTTCATGTGTACCCCTGGGGCCGCATTCCTGAATCCCTCAGGCAAGATATTCTCGGCTATTATGACGATGCCAATCGTCTGGCTACCGAGTTGCTGGACTGGGTGGATCAGGAGTGCCCGGAAGAGATCATGGCCGGCTTTTCCATGCCACTGCCGGAAATGATCCTGGGCAGTCAGAAAACATTATTGCGCGTCCTGCACTATCCACCACTGTCCGGCAATGAAGAAATCGGCGCGGTGCGCGCAGCCGCCCATGAAGACATTAATCTGTTGACCATTCTGCCGGCCGCCAACAATCCCGGATTGCAGGTGAAAACTCTCGAAGGTGAGTGGCTGGATGTGCCCTGTGATTTTGGCAACCTCATCATCAACAGTGGTGACATGCTCAAAGAAGCCTCCGGCGGTTATTTCCCGTCCACCACCCATAGAGTCATCAACCCCAAAGGGGCGGACATGGCGAAATCCCGATTGTCATTGCCGCTATTCCTGCACCCCAAACCCAACGTGGTCCTGTCGGAGCGGCATACCGCCAACAGTTATCTGCAGGAACGACTACGGGAACTGGGCGTTATCTGAGCAGACTCGCCAATAAAAGCGCCATTCGGCGCTTTTTTTATGACATCACGCCGTTACCGGCTACAATAGCAGCCGCGACACAATCCGCTCTATATGCCATTGCTCTAAGAGGACAGTTCTCCCATGGCCATTCATTGGTTTCCCGGACACATGCACAAAGCCCGCAAGGAAATTGCCGAGGCGATGCCCCAAATCGACCTGGTTATCGAAGTGCTCGATGCCCGTATTCCTTACTCCAGTGAAAACCCCATGGTGGCACAATTACGGGGCGATAAGCCCTGTATCAAACTGTTGAATAAATGCGATTTGGCTGATCCAGAGATCACCGCCCAGTGGATCGAATATCTCGAGCGCGAACAGGGCGTAAAAGCGATGGCGGTCACCACTCTGCAGCCGGCCATGATTAAAAAAATTCCGGATCTGTGCCGCAAGCTGGTGCCTGAGCGTGTTGGTCAGGAAAAAAAGCTGCGCACCATGATCATGGGCATCCCCAACGTAGGTAAATCCACCATTATCAATACCCTGGCGGGCCGCACCATAGCTAAAACCGGTAATGAGCCGGCGGTTACCAAAGCTCAGCAGCGCATCAATCTGGGCGATGGTATAGTGCTGTCAGACACCCCTGGGATCCTCTGGCCCAAGGTGGACAATGAAGCCTCCAGTTACCGACTGGCCGTGACCGGCGCCATTAAAGACACCGCCATGGAATACGAAGATGTGGCCATGTTTGCCGCTGAATATTTCCTCAAGGCTTATCCGGACGCCATCAAGGAGCGCTACAAGATTGATGAACTGCCGCAGACGGATATCGAATTGCTGGAAGAGATTGGTGCCAAACGGGGCGCCAGACGCGCCGGTGGCCGGGTGGATCTGCACAAGGTTTCCGAGTTGCTGCTGCACGAGTTCCGCAGTGGTAAAATTGGCCTGCTGAGTCTGGAAACCCCGGCGATGGCCGAAGTCGAAAAAGCAGAAGTCGAACGTATCCTGGCGGAAAAGGCGGCGGAAAAAGAAGCCAAAAAAGCGGCCGATAAGCTCAAGCGCTCAGGGAAACGTCACTGAGCCCTGCAACCATCATTGAGCGGCACAAAACTTCATGAAAAAGCCTGCATTGGCAGGCTTTTTGGCAGCTGAATGTTGTTAATAACCACGCAAGTTATTACTTAACGGCCGGATATTTGGCTAAGCCATTGCTCGCAGGCCTGCTCCAGCAAATCCAGTACCTGCTCAAAACCCCGTGCACCGCCATAATAAGGATCCGGCACCTCGGCGTCATGCCCTAATGGCGCCAGGAGCAGGCTCAGCTTGTGCTGATACTCGGCCGGACAACGTTTGTTAAGATCCGCAAGATTACTCAGATCGGCCGCCAGAATATAATCGAAATGGCTGAAGTCGCTGTCGGTCACTTGCCTGGCTGTCATCCCGGTGAAATCATAGCCACGCCTTACTCCTGCAGCCTCACTGCGGGCATCAGGCCGTTCACCGGCATGATAGGCAATGGTGCCGGCAGAATCGATTTCAAGATCTATACCCCTTTCATGAGCCATTTTACGACACACCGCCTCTGCCGTCGGCGAGCGGCAAATATTCCCCATGCACACAAACAAAATTGATGGATGTTCACTCATCTGGTATTGAACTCTTATTTAGCTGAACACTTGTTTCGGCGCACACTTATTTGGTTGCACTTATTTGGTTGCACTTATTTGGTTGTACATTTGTCTGGCTGCACATTTGTTCAGCTGCATTGCTCAGCCGCACACTCGCAGCAAGCGGCTCTGTATCTGTAATTGCAGCGCTTTGATTTTAATGAACTCTGATTGAGTTCTGTTACAAGCTCAACGTCTGGCTTACGGATCTACCCTAACCCGATAATAGCTGGCAAATCTGGGCAGGCCGTTTCCCGTCAGGCCTTTATATTTAAACGTGATTTGACTGCCAATAGGCGGAGGTTGCCGGCGTAGCTCATCACTGAAGCCGGTACCTATATTGAACTCCCGGCCATCAGCCATCCTGACTGTCAGCGATCCCAGCATACCGTTATATTTGCCCTTTCCCGGCACATGCGCAATCACTGTGGCTTCCGCATCAAACTCAGGCTTTAACTTCATCAGCAAAGGTTGACGGCCATTGACATACAAAGCCTGCTGATGATGCAGCATCAATCCTTCCGCGCCCTGCGCCACCGCCTCTTCGAGTAACCCCATCAGGGTCTGCTCATTGCTTACCCGAACCTGTTCAATCAGCTCAAGATTAAGCTGAGGCCCGGATTGCCCGATGAGCTCCCGCAGTTTTTGCAAGCGACCATCAAAGGGTAACTCACTGTCCGGTAAATCAAACACCATAAAACGAACATCACGCCAGTCGCTGTCAGACGTATTACTACTGCGTACCAGGGCCGATATCTGATCAAAATGACCTCGGCCAAGCCACAACTCCCCATCCAGGGGGATTACCGGCCAATCCCGGGTAAACCAGGAAGGCAATGAAATCTGCCGGCCGGAGCGGGTCAACATCATAGTGCCGGTCCAGCGGCCACGGACACCATCAAGCTTTTCACTGACCCAGTAAGATGGCAGATTTTGCCCGGACTGGTATTCGACAGCCAACTGTATTTCCGGCGCCGGCGCGGCAAAAACAATGATGGCCTGAAAACATATCAGGCATGACAAAAAGCGTTGCAGCAGGTATCTCATCAGCACTTTCCCTGTGACTGTAATTAAAGAAGGAAACCCCTTACAGACATCAGCTTAGCCCATAGGGCAGCAATTGTGATCCCGCACTTACTCAGACGCCCGGCCAATGTTATACTCGCTGGCATTTTTTACCTGCATACCGAATTTTTGAGATGAAACCCGCCAATAATCATGGACTGAAGCGAATCTTTCGCGCCACCGGATTTTCCATGCAAGGTTTGATTGCCGCCTGGAAACACGAAGCCGCCTTCCGCCAGGAGTTAATCCTGGCATTGCTGATGTTACCTGTGGCCCTGCTGGTCAATGTCAGCACAGTGGAAAAGTTGCTGATGATCTTCACCCTGTTTCTGGTGTTAATTGTCGAGTTGCTCAACTCAGCGGTGGAAGCTGTGGTAGATCGGATCAGCGATGAGATCCATCCCCTGTCAGGCCGGGCTAAAGACATTGCCTCTGCCGCTGTATTTCTGTCCCTGTGTCTGTGCGGCCTGACCTGGGGTCTGGTGTTGCTCCCATTACTGCTCTGAGTGCTTTGCAAGCGCTTCATTATGGGTTGCTGCTTCGCTTAACAGGCGAGCAGCAACCCGAATAATATCCAACCTGTCATTCTCACCCCAGTACCCCAGATACAGACTACGGGTTAACTCTCTGGCATTGTCGACCAGATGCAGTCGCCCGGATGCCAGCAAGTCGGTCACCATATTGCGGGGTAAAAATGCCGTCGCCGGAGTGTCCAGGATAAACTCAAGTGCAATTGCCGCACTGCCCGTGTGCATCACGGGAATGGGTAAAAAGGCAAATTCTTTGGCATGCTGGATATTGAATACGGTTCCCCAGTTGACCTTGACATAGGGCACTGCCGTCGCCTGCTCCAATGACAATGCCCCGGCACTGGATACCAGACACAAGCTCACTTCTCCAAGCTTCACCGCATCCAGCTCATCCTGTTGCGGAGCATCAAAAGAGATCATCATATCCAGAGTTCGTCCCAACAACTGCCGTCCCATCACGTTGTGAGGCAGCTCTTCAGTGCGCAGTGCAACATCCGGCATGCCATGCAGCATACTCTTGAGTGCTCCCTGCATATAGGCACTCCAGACATTAGGAGCCATCCCCAATGCCAGCTGCATACTCTGTTCCCGACTCAATGAAATGTCCTGCTTGGCCCGCTCCCAGGCGGTGAGAATCGCCTCGGCATGGATAAGCATCCGCTCCCCGGCGCTGGTCGGTTTGATGTTGTTGCGCTGACGCTCAAACAACTCCACGCCCAGCACACTTTCCAGCTGTTTAACTCTGAAGCTCACTGCACTGCGGGTCAGATATAAATTTTCCGCCGCTTTTCCGAAATGGCGGGTCCTTGCCACCTCAAGAAAGGTTTTCAGCAAATCTGTATCCATAAAATTTCTTTACCGAGAACGTCAAATTATTTTGATTTATAAATGAATAATACTCACCAATACTCTGCGTGAAAATCTTTGCAACGCATTACTGCGAACTGATTAAAGGAATAACCATGGGCAGCACAGCAATCACTTCGGACTTTGCCGGCGCAGAGCAACCCGTTACCGGGTCAGGCGCCTTTTTATCACATCGCAAGTTCTATGATGATCAACATTTTCCCAAAGGATTCAATCGCTGCGGTGATCTAACCACTAAAGAAGCACAAATTCTTGAGCTCCACGGTGTCGCGATGAAGGAACTGGCTGATGGCAAACGACTGCCCTCGACAGTAGAAGAAACTCAGTTTGTCGAAGTTTTGAGTGGTAAGCGCGAAGCAAAGAGTTTGTTCGAGCTTATTTGGCTCAAATACTGTAAACTGTGCAGTGGCAAGCCCTTCTACTCCGTCAGCGATAGTCCACGGAGTCAGGGGCTGAATTCAAGTAACATATTGTACGACCCGGACGACTCTCACTATCGAGGGCTTGAGGAAGACTAATGAAAATTGAGGTTTGCATTTAATGCGCGGCTGGATTTTGTATAAAGAAACCGCCACCCTGCTGAAACCTGAATTGTATGAAATCGAACGACTCCTGGAGGCAGCAAAAGCGGACAACATTGAGTTGGAAGTGTATGCACCGGAAGACTTTGATCTGACGGTAACCAGAGAGGACAGTAAGAGTATCTTGTTGAACGGGCAACCAGTTGAGTTGCCCGATTTCATTATTCCACGGATGGGTTCAGGTACCACCTACTTTGCACTGGCGATTATCCGCCACCTGGAAAGACTTGGGGTATATTGTTTAAATTCATCCAGAGCCATTGAAACAGTGAAAGACAAACTGTTTTCACAACAGCTGCTGGCTGAAAAAAACCTGCCTACTCCAAAAACCATGTTGGTAAAATTCCCGGTTGATATCAACCTGGTAGAGCATCACCTGGGTTTTCCTGTGGTCATCAAGACCCTGTCCGGCTCCCAGGGTAGTGGCGTGTTCCTGTCGCACAAAGCACGGGAATTTGATGACCTGATGCAGTTGATTGAGGCGACCAATAAAAACGCCAACATCATTCTGCAGGAGTTTATCTCCAACAGCCATGGTCGTGACCTGCGGGTATTCACCATCGGCGGTCGTGTAGTGGGTTGTTATGAGCGCCGTGGCCAGGAAGACAGCTTCAAGGCCAATGTCAGCGCCGGCGGCTCTGCCCGTCCATTTGAGGTAACTCCGGAAATTGAATGGCTGGCAACCCAAACCGCCAACATTCTGGATCTGGATGTATCCGGTATCGACCTGCTGTTTGATAACGGTCACTACAAGATTTGTGAGGCCAACTCTTCACCCGGTTTTGAGGGCCTGGAGTCCTGTCTGGATGTGGATATTGCCGCGCAGATCCTGCACTTTATCCGGATCCGTCTGGGGATGTTCAACAAGGATTGTGCTTCCAGCCCCAAAGCGCCCATGCCTGAAGCAGCCAAGCGCACCAAGGTGATCAAAGAGATCAAAGCGGCCGAATAATCCGCCTCCTTCTGAAACGCAGTCCATTGACTGCGTTTTTTTATGCCCGTCTGATGAGGAAACCCAGTCACTTTTTTGGCAGCCGTTGACCGGACACATTATGCTTAATCACATAACATCAATAACCTGCCCAGAGTCGTTCCATGCAAGAAGATCTGATGAAAGTGGCTGCAGCCAACCTCAAAAAAGCCCTGCCGCTGATGCTCAAACATCAAATTCCCACCACACCAACTAATTATGCCGTCTGGTACACCTATGTCGGGGAGAAATCTCCCGCGTTAAATCAGGCGATGGATCAGGTGCTGCGCGATTACCAGACCTGCCCGCCAGCCCGCAGTGAGTTACTGTATCGCGAGTTTGTGTCGGATCCTGTGGAGCTGGATGTACGGGAGCTGCAGCAGAATCTTGAGGCCATGGTTATCGAGTTATCCCAGTCGGTAAAAGATACCAACCGGGATGCAGATATGTTTCAGCAACAGGTTAAAACCAACTTTTCCAAACTGGGCAGGCTGGAGCAGGAGGCGCTGTCACTGGAGCAGGTGATGGATCTGGTGCGTAATTTCATCAACGAGTCAGACAAGATCCGGGCATCTACCGCATATTTCATCGGCCAGCTGCAGAAAGCGGAAAATGAAATTCATCATCTCAGGGAAAGACTCGAAAAAACAGAGAAGGACTCACTGCACGACGCCCTGACAGGAGCCCTCAACCGGCGCGCATTCGATGCGGACATTCAGGGGATACTCAGTCAATCGCCGGATGGCTGTTGCATTATTCTGACCGATATCGATCACTTCAAGGCATTCAACGACACCTTTGGCCATTTGCTGGGCGATCAGGTACTGAAATCCGTCGCTCAAAGACTGAGTGATTTCTGTCGCAATGGTGCCAAGCTGTATCGTTTTGGCGGCGAGGAGTTTGTGATACTGGTGCCCGCCAGCGAACTCAAACGAGCCCGCCATCTGGCCGAGTCACTGCGCCGCGGTATTGAAAAGCTCAGTATCAAAGACAGACGCAAAGGCGGCACCATTGACAGCATAACGGCCTCTTTTGGCGTGGCCCAGTGGCAAACCGGTATGAGCGCTTTGAAACTGATAGAGCAGGCAGACAGCCTGCTCTACGAAGCCAAACGCCTGGGTCGCAACCGGGTTATGCCGATTACCAATTAGTTCACTCCCGAGTGCAGCAATGACGCTGGCGCAAATTGCGTCGGGAGTTGTTGCCTTGGGGGGAAATCATCCGTGCCCTCACTGTACCCGTCTGGCCCTGACCACATAGCGATGTGGCGTATTGGCAAACAAAGCATCAAAGGGATAACAGGTGATCAGTGTCAGCACAGTTTCATTGGTTTCTGCCATCAACCAGGCATCTGATTGGTGGTAAATCCCAACATCAAACACCTGATATCCAAGACTTTCTCCCGAGGAGATCTGCAGCTCCAGTTTTTGCCCGGGTTTAACGTATTCTAGCGCTCTGAAGTGAGTATCCCTGTGCCCGGCAATCACAGTATTTCCACTCTCACCCGGGCGCGCTCCGGACAGCAGCATCCCGGGGCCAAATGCCAGTGTGCGCCCCACCGCGCCGGCAAGTACGTAAAGTGACTTTTGTGACGCATCGTTAGTATCTTTGTTGATGTCGAGGTAAAGCCTGGCCACCGGATAGGTATCTGCCCAGCCCCAGGGTTTATGCCAGAGACCATCATCCAGGGTTTTCTGCCAGGCCTGCGCTACCAGAAACTGAGCAAAATGTGCTTTAGCCTGCATATATCCTCCTTTGAACAGTAAGATAGCGCCGATCAGCAAGAGCATCAGCGCGCTCAATTTAGCCAACCTCAACATGGCATTCGCTGCCACCGTCGGGTAAACCAAAGCCCGGCCAGTCCTGTCAGCAACAGCAAAGTGCCCAGCAACAACTGCCCACGGCTGTCTGTAGCCGTTTGTGGTAAGTGCATACCAGAAGGCGGTTGCCACCCGTCAGGCAGCATTAACCCGGTGCTGACCAGCTTCTGTTCGGCACTTTGCGGACGGGATGGCTCAGTCTCCACCGCCACCAGACTGGTGTAAGGGCTCACCAGATGATATTTCAGTGCCAGTGCAGTGATTTGTTGCCGGCGCCGCTCAATCTCTGTGCTATCCCGCTGCAAATTGAGTTCTGCAATCTGTTCCCTGGCCCATATCAAATCCAACCCCTGCTTATCACCCGCCTGATCTGGCAATGTCAGCTGTTGCTGCCAGAACCGGCGTTGGCCGTATGCCATGCCCAGCTCGCCGCTGATCTTCAGCGCTGTATGACGCCCACCGGCCTGCCGGATACTCAGGGTGATGGGCTGATCACCATAAAGATCCGGAATTTGTACCGGCCAATATTCCGGTACAGTGCCATCTTCATAGCTCAGCTGCAGGTTGGTCAGTACCGGGCTGGCAATGCGCTGCATCAGGGCGCTCATACGTGTGTTCACTTCCCCCTGGGCACCTATGTAGGTAAAACTGCCACGTCCCAGTCTGGCTGCCCGCTCCATAAAAAAGCTGTTGGGCGCGGATCCTATCCCCACTGTGAACAACCGACTGTCGGCCAGACGGTTGCGCAGCATGGCAAACAGCTGCTGCTCATTGGAGACGGCGCCATCAGTCATAAAGATGATTTGCTGCAGCTTGTCGGCGCTGGAAGACTTCAGCGCCCGCTGCAGAGCCATGCCCATCTCAGTGCCGCCGTCAGCGCTCAAATCCCGAATAAAATTGGTGGCGCTTTGCAGGTTTTCGGCGGTCGCAGGCACACTTTCCTGGGCAAAAGTCGAGAGCCTGTCGCTGAACGCGATAATGTTGAAGCTGTCATGCTGCCCCAGGGTCGATAACGCAAACAGCAGTGCCGCTTTGGCCTGCAGGATGGACTCCCCCGCCATCGAACCTGAGACATCCACTACCAGCACCAATTCCCGCGCCACATGCTCGACATGTTTGTCAGCTGCTGGCGGTACCAGCATCAGCAGCAGATAATCAGTACTGGCCTCCAGCGCAGCTATCTCCGGTGACGCAGAAGGATAACTCATACCCTGCTGCCGATAACTCACCGCCTTGGGCGAAGCAGGATCCGCCATTTGCCACTGCAGCACAAAATCCCGGTTGGCCACCGCCCTGATGAGCTCAGCCTGCAAGCTGTTGTTGGCCGCCGGCACCAGACTGACCCAATGATAGGGGCTGTTCACCTGCCCAAGTTGGTCCGCGCCGTCAAACCGCACCTGAATATCCACCGTCCCTGCGCCTGTGGAATGACCCTGCTCGTCCGCCAGCCCCTCAGCAGACGCTGCGGGTAGATAGCGAGCGGGCGGTAATCCATCATCAGCAGTATCCTCGACAGGCAGGCAGCTACCGCTTCGCGGCTGATATCTGGGGGCGACCAAGAGCGGGAAGCGCAGGCTGAAAGTGCCGCCATCAAAGTGCACTGTCTGCAGCAGTCGGATCACCACTTTCAGTTCATCCCCCGGCGCCAGATTGGCGATGTCCGTGGTAAACACATTGGGTCTGTGCTGAGCCACCAGGCTGGCCCGCCGTCCTGACTCCCGGGCTTTGACGAACTCGGCCCGGGCCACATCCTTTTGGCGGATCTGCCCCTCAATATGCCGCTCACCTATCCACAGATCCATGCCATCAACGGCGGATTTATCAGGCAGAGGAAACTGATACTGACCCTGCAGCCACACCTGAGTGTCATTGCGAAAGGTCTGCTCCACCTCAATGCGATTAAGCAGCCCACTCACCTGCATACGCACCCGGGTGGAGACGGGCAAATCGATGATCTCACTGCCATCCTCTGTCTGATACACAAGTTGCGCGGCGGTCAGAGGGATCTCGCTCGATGCCTCCCCGGCCAGGGCGTGGTTTACGGCGCTGGCCAGCCCTAACAGCAGCCCCAACCGCAGCAGGACAACTCTGCACCTGCTCCCCAGCCTGATTGTCTGATTGTCCATGCTTGCCTTCCTTCGTCAGTTCGCGGCTCATTCTGCAATTTTCCCTGCGGCACTCTTCGCAGCTCACTGCGCAATTCACTGCGCCGCGGTCATGGCGTCACCTGTGCCCTGCAGCTTGAGGGTCACCCTGCGGTCAAAGAAATTGTTCTCCAGCGACGCTTCGGCATGCAGCGGCGACTGATCACCATAGGCGCGACCATGCAGGCGCCCGGCGTTAACGCCCTGCTCAATCAAATAACTGCGCACCTCCGCCAGTCGCTGCTCAGACAAGGCCTGGTTGTAGTCAGTGTTGCCCTGCCGATCAGCATATCCGGTCAAATCCAAGGTGAGCTCAGGCGACAGCCGCATGGCGTGGGCCACATCATCCAGTTGCTGGCGAAAATGCGGCTCAATCTCGGATGAGCCGGTGCGAAACTGCACATTCAGCCCCAATGCCAGCGCATCCAGCTGGGCCTGAATGCGGCGCTCACTCTGCTCCGCCAGACGCTCGGCATCCTGCTGCAATTGCTGATGTTGGGCGCTCAGGGTTTGCAGCTCAGTCTGGCTCAGTGCCAACTGCATCTGTTGATATTTGATTTCCTCTTCATCCCCCACCGACTGACCAATCAGCCCACCAGTCAGCGCGCCGATAAAGGCGCCTACTGGCCCGCCGACCACAGCCCCGAGCACCAAGCCTGAGCCGACACCGATCAGCTCCTGTGTGTGTTCCCGCTCCTGCATCTGGCTGGCATGGGCCGATTGTGACAACAGCAAGCCACTGAGCAGCAGCGCCGCCGCTCGGCGACCGGTGAAATGGACAGATTTGTGGTTGCTTGGCTGGCCTTGATTGAATGATGTCATCCTGTATTCCTTCATGGGTTGTTGCTGCGGTGTGTTTGCCGGCAGCAGGCTTTCGATGACACTCATTAAAACGCTGAGAAAAGGCATTGAAGGGGAACAAAAATGGCAATCCAACAATCAAATGTGGCAACAAAATGGCAATTGCCCCCGGCGTCTTTCAAGGTGGCCAAATTGCTGTATAGTCAGCTCACATCCAAGCCAACTCAGCAGTGAATAACCCACATCAGATGAAACGAATTGCCATAGTCGAAGATGAAGCCCTGATCCGGGAAAACTACAAAGATGCGCTCAGTGCCCAGGGTTACAGTGTGCAGACCTACGCCAGTCGCCCCGAGGCCATGCTGGCGTTCAGTACCCGCCTGCCGGATCTGGCGATTATCGACATCGGCCTTGGCAGTGAAATTGATGGCGGCTTTACCCTGTGTCAGGCGCTGCGCTCCCTGTCACCCACCCTGCCCATCATCTTTCTGACGGCCAGAGACAGCGACTTTGATACCGTGTGCGGTTTGCGTCTGGGGGCCGATGATTACCTCACCAAGGATGTCAGCTTCCCCCATCTGCTGGCGCGGCTGGCGGCACTGTTTCGCCGTTTGCAGGCGATGGACAGTGCCGCGCAAAAGGAGTGTCTGCTGCAACGGGGAGCACTGACCATAGACAGCAACCGTATTCAGGCACAGTGGAAAGCGATGACGGTGGAGCTGACCGTCACTGAATTCTGGATGGTACATGCGCTGGCCAAACACCCCGGCCACGTGCGCAATCGCAGCGAGTTGATGCAGGACGCCAAAATCTATGTGGATGACAGCACCATCACCTCCCATATCAAACGGATCCGCAAGAAGTTTATCGCTCTTGACCCGGAATTTGACTGCATAGATACCGTCTATGGCATGGGCTATCGCTGGCACGCAGCAAGCTGATATGTGGCATCCCAGGATCGGTCTGCGCACCAAAGTCGTTATTCTGTCACTGTTTCTGCTGTGCCTGCCCTGGCTTGGCTACGAATACGTGTGGGAGATGGAAAAAACCCTCAGAAACGGTCAGGAGCGCACGCTCGAAGGCACCACTCAGGCACTGGCCACCGCCCTGCATGAGCGCCCCAAACTGTTTCACACCCAGGCCAGTTTTCTGACTCAGGTGGAAAAAGGCCGGGATCTCTATGCCTACCCGCTCTCCGGTCCCATCCAGCTGGATGGCAAGCTCAATGACTGGAGCGACTATGCGCACCGGTTTTTGCGTTATGGTCAGGAGTATGAAATCTACAAACAGGATGACGGCAAGCCACTGGCGCTGGCATTCACCCATATGGTGGGCAAGTACAATGGCTTTCTTTATGGCTTTTTCGATGTCACCGATCCCTTCCCTGTATACCGGGGAGCTAACAGCCTCAGCATTGAACGCAGCGACCGTTTGATGATAGCCACCCTGACCGCGTCCGGTGAGTTCAAACGCTATCTGATCACCCCCATCAGAGACGGCTGGATAAGTGCTTATGAACTGCCAGCCGATCCGGCGCTGACCTCACCTGTCGCCCCGGAGACCCGTATCCAGGGGCAATGGCAACCGTCCGCAGACGGTTATGTGATTGAATTGCGTATACCTTTGTCCATGCTGGGCAGCAAACTGGGCTTTGCCCTGTATGACGTCAATGACAAGCGCTCGGGTCAACTGGACGCCATTGTCGGCACCTCGGCCACAGACGACCAGCTCAAGCTGGGTACTGTGCTGGTGCCCTCACCGGAAATTGAAGAGATCATCAAAGGCATGCGCCACAACACCTCGCGCATCTGGGTGGTGGACAAACATGGCCGGGTGCTGGCCAAATCCGGCGATATTCGCTCAACCTCCAGCGTCTGGACCCGGGAAAGCGAGCCTGAAGGTGACTCCAGTCTGTGGGGTGAATTCAGCCGCCAATACCTGCGGCCACTGTATTACCGGATCCTGACTCAGCCGCCGCGGGATTTTATCGACTCACTGCAGGATTCCACCGAACTTTCCGGCAGCCATATCGACAAGGCACTGCAGGGGCAACTGGGCTCGACCTGGCGCCTCACTCCCGACAACAAAGCTGTGGTATTGGCCGCGGCCAGCCCTATCTGGATTGACGATCAGGTGATGGG
Source organism: Shewanella sp. GXUN23E (assembly GCF_050865035.1). Classification (NCBI taxonomy): domain Bacteria; kingdom Pseudomonadati; phylum Pseudomonadota; class Gammaproteobacteria; order Alteromonadales; family Shewanellaceae; genus Shewanella; species Shewanella sp. GXUN23E. The sequence continues at coordinate 16,690 of NZ_JBOZWP010000013.1, forward strand.
CGTGGTGATTGCAGAGGAAACCACTCACGGCATCCGCACCCTGCGCAATCAGGCACTGGAGAAACTGTTCAATATCATACTGATCGTCATGGGTATGGGTACCGCCTCGCTGTTTCTGTTCGCCTCCAACATCTCCCGCCGCATTCGCCGTCTGCGGGATGATGCCGAGCGGGCCATCGACAGTCAGGGCCGCATCCAGCAGGGCATCACGCCATCCAGGGTGCAGGATGAAATTGGCGATCTGTCCCGCAGCTTTGCCAGTACAGTGCAGCGTCTGGGGCAGTACACCCATTATCTGGAAAATATGTCTTCGCGTCTGTCCCACGAGCTGCGCACCCCAGTGGCCGTAGTACGCTCCTCCCTCGAGCATCTGGAATTGCAGGGGCTGGATGAACGCAGTGCCAAATACGTTCAGCGAGCCAGCGAAGGGGTCAGCCGCCTCAGTCTCATCCTCAACAACATGAGTGAAGCCACCCGGCTGGAGCAAAGTCTGGCACACTCAGAAACGGTACTTTTCCCGCTGACAGAGGTGATCCGCGGCTGCATGCAGGGCTATCAGCTCACTTTTCCGCAGCAAAGATTCTCAGTGACAGTGCCGGATGCACCTTTGATGGTCAGTGGCGTGCCTGAATATATCGCCCAGCTGCTTGATAAGCTGATTGCCAATGCCTGCGAGTTTTGCAAGCCAGGAAGCGCCATTGAAGTCTCGCTCACTGTCCAGGGTAAGCAGGCCGTGCTGGAAGTCAGCAATCAGGGCCCCTTGCTGCCCGGGGAAATGGCAACCCAGATATTTGAGTCCATGGTGTCGGTGCGTCCGCCCCAGGGCAGTGATAAACCCCATCTGGGGCTGGGCCTGTATATCGCCAGACTGGTCGCCGATTTTCATCAGGGGCAAATTTGGGCCAGTAACCGGGCCGATGGTCTGGGCGTCTGCCTGTATTTGTCATTGCCCCTGGCCAAACCCGAAAAAAGTCATAAAGATTGAGCCGTCTGCGCCTCAAAGACAGGCGCTTACAGCTTATACAAACTCAGCCGTCCAGATGGCAAGACAGCCGTTAAGATGGTAGGCTCGATAACCAGATTAGCAGTTCAGACAAACAGGGAAGCGGTTGCAAACATGAGTCACAAAGTCAAAAAAGATACCCTTATCGTCAGCGCCGGCAGAGACAGTCAATGGACCAAAGGGGTGATCAACCCGCCGGTATTTCGCGCCTCCACCATAGTGTTCGACACCATGGAGCAGATGCGTCAGGCCGCCGCGCAAAAGGCTGACGGCGGCATGTTCTATGGCCGCCGCGGCACTCCCACTCACTTTGCTTTTCAATCGGCGATTGCCGAACTGGAAGGTGGCGTCGGCACCGCCCTGTATCCGTCGGGCGCGGCGGCCATTAGCGGAGCCCTGCTGTCATTTCTCAAGGCCGGTGATCATCTGCTGATGGTTGACAGCGTGTACGAGCCCACCCGGGATCTGTGCAACAAGCTGCTGGCGGGTTTTGGCGTGGAAACCACTTACTATGACCCGATGATCGGCGACGGTATACGCCAGCTAATCCGCCCCAACACCAAAGTACTGTTTCTCGAATCCCCCGGCTCCATCACCATGGAAGTGCAGGATGTACCTACGTTGTGCCGCATCGCCCATGAACATGATCTGGTGACCATACTGGACAATACCTGGGCCTCGCCCATCAACAGCCGCCCGTTTGAAATGGGGGTGGATATCTCCATTCAGGCCGCCACCAAGTACATAGTGGGTCATTCGGATGTGATGATGGGCACGGCGACCGCCAATCAAAAATACTGGCGACAGCTGCAGGAAAACTCATACCTGATGGGCCAGTGCACCAGCCCGGATGATGTATTTCTGGCAGCCCGCGGACTGCGCACCCTGGGCGTGCGACTGGCGCAACATCAGAAAAATGCGCTGACGGTGGCCCACTGGCTGGCGAGCCGCCCCGAGGTGGATCATCTGCGCCATCCGGCGTTTGAGTCCTGTCCGGGTCATGAGTTTTTCAAGCGCGACTTCAGCGGCAGCAATGGCTTGTTTTCCTTTGTATTGAAGCAAGGCAACCTGGCCGCCGCCACCGCCTTTGTGGAAGGCATGGCGCACTTTAAGATGGGATTTTCCTGGGGCGGTTATGAAAGCCTTATTCTGGCGATCAGCGGCATCGACAAAATCCGCAGTGCCACCCGCTGGGACAGCAGCAAGCCGCTGATCCGGGTGCACATAGGTCTGGAAGCTCCCGAAGACCTGATTGCCGATTTGGAAGCCGGCTTCGCCCGTTTTAATGCCGTGATGCAAAATAACTGACCGATCCAGATCACGGTTTCACATTTTCCTGCCATGGCCTGATCCGGATCAGGCCAACTTTGCGCTCATTTCAGGTAAAATTAATATTCTTTTTACTGATGTGCGCAAGGACAGTGCAACTATGCCCGGCCTTGCCTGAGCAGTCTGCCCGCCTCCGCCCTCAGTGTTTCCTGCAAATCAGAGATCACCATTTATGTTATGGATCGAGTTGGGCATAGTGCTGCTCAGTATCTTCCTGGGAGCGCGCCTTGGCGGCGTGGCTATTGGCTTCGCCGGTGGATTGGGAGTCATGGTGCTGGCCATGCTCGGGGTGCATCCGGGCAATATTCCCTGGGATGTGATCCTGATTATCATGTCAGTGATTTCGGCCATTGCTGCCATGCAAATGGCCGGTGGCATGGATTATCTGGTGCATCTGGCCGAACGTATGATGCGCCGTCACCCGGATAAAATCACTCTGGTCGCCCCGCTTATCACCTACTTTATGACTCTGCTGGCGGGTACCGGTCATACTGCATTTTCCACCCTGCCGGTGATCGCCCAGGTTGCCAAAGAGCAAAATATCCGCCCATCAAGGCCACTGTCGGTATCGGTCATTGCATCCCAGATTGCCATTACCGCTTCACCCGTCTCTGCTGCCATGGTTTTTTTCACCAGTTTGATGGAGCCCCGCGGCGTCAGCTATCTGCAGGTGCTTGCCGTGTGTATCGCCTCGACCCTGGCCGCCGTGATCCTGACCTCGCTGGTCGCCAATCATCTGGGTTGTGAACTCAAAGATGACCCTGTTTATCAGCACCGGCTGGCCAATGGCGAAGTGGCTGCGCCCCATCAGCAGCAAGTGGAAATCAAAGCCGGTGCCCGCGCCTCGGTGGGTATTTTTGTCATCGCTATTATCGCGGTGGTGGCTTATGCCACTGCGGTGTCACCAACCGTTGGCCTGATCAGCGATCCCAGCATGAGTCGGGATCAGGCGATTATCGCACTGATGCTGACTGCGGCGCTGGCCATTACTCTGGTATGTAAACTGGATGCCGAGCAGATTGTCACGGCGGCCACCTTCCGCTCCGGCATGTCAGCCTGTATCTGTGTAATGGGGGTGGCCTGGCTGGGTGACACTTTTGTCGAAGCCAATCTGGATACCATTCAGCATACGGCCTCTTCACTGCTCAACGCCTACCCCTGGATGCTGGCTGTGGTGCTGTTTTTCGCCGCCATGCTGCTCTACTCCCAGGCCGCGACCACCAAGGCGCTGCTGCCCGCCGCACTGGCACTGGGTGTATCGCCACTGACGGCGGTCGCCTCGTTTGCTGCAGTCTCCGCGCTGTTTGTGCTGCCGACTTACCCCACGCTGCTGGCGGCGGTGGAAATGGATGACACAGGTTCAACCCGTATCGGCAAGGCGGTATTTAATCACCCCTTTATGATCCCGGGCTTGCTGGCCATCACCCTGGCGGTTGGATTTGGTTTTGCCATCGGCTCAGTAGTGCTGTAAGCAAACCCAATTCACCCATAAAAAAACGCAGCCAAATGGCTGCGTTTTTTGGTCTCTACCCACTGCAATCAGTGAGTGACAGGAGCCGCCAGCCAGGCTTGCGTGCCATACAAAGGTACGGCCGACAGCGCATGTTTGTGGCTGCCGCTGCTCTCCTTGGTGGAGTAGGACAAGTACAAAAGCGTCTGATGTTCGGCATCATAAATGCGGCGCACCTTGAGATTCTTGAACAGTATGCTCAGGGACTCCTTGTACACCACCTCGCCGCCTTTGCTCTTGTCTATGCTGGCTACCTCAGCCGCCGTAATGGGGCCGGTCTGACGACAGGCGATACTCATATCGGACGGATCAGCCAGTGACAAGTCCGCTTCAATGCGGCTGATATAACAGGTCACCCCGGGGATTTTGGGATCCTGTCTGGCATCGATCACCACATCCTTGGTGGTAAACAGCCCCAGACTGACCTTGGCAACATCACCGCCACCGCAGCCAGCCAATCCCAGTGCGCCCAGCAGACATACACTCAGTAATCTAATGCAGGGCAATCTGACAGCAGGCACAGCTAAACCTGGGTGAGATGGCTTATTCATGAGTCTTTATCCTTGTTGACCAAAAAGCTTTTGTGCCCAGCGGGTCAATCCCGCCGTCACTGAACCAAAGTGGTCACCGACCACAATCCGGCACTCAGGGTAACAGCGGGCAATGCGCTGGTAAATGGCCGGGCTTCGCGCCGTGCCACCGGTCACATACACGATATCCGGCATCACACCGGCGGTATCAACCGCGCTTTGCATCAGGGCTTCGACCCGACTGAGGGGATCATCAATGGCTGAAACAAACTGCTCAGCAGACACTTCAGGGCTGAGCCTGGCTTCAATAAACTCAAGATTGGCCTCAATACTGTTTGCATCCGACAGCGCGATTTTGGCCCGCTCTGCCTGTCTGACCAACTGATAGGACAGCTGCAAACGCTGAATTTTTGACAGCCGTTTGAGCAACTGCGGCTCGCAGGCTTCTTTCATCAAATCATCAATCAGCTTTTTGCAGGTCACTGAGGCAAAATCCCGCTGGGCAGCGATATCATTGACCGCCACGCCATTCCAGAACACCTTGCTGGGCATGGGTTTGCCTGTCACCAACTGGCTGCCCAGTCCCATGTGTGGCATAAAGCTGTGCATCGCCAGCGCGATATCCAGATCGTTACCGCCAATCCGCTGACCGCTGTGACCAAGAAAATCGGCGCTGCGATCACTGGCGCTGACATGGGATGGCCCCATACGCACCACTGAGCAGTCAGTGGTACCGCCGCCCACGTCGACCACCAGCACTGTGCGATCTTCAGTCAGCTGCGCTTCAAAATCCATGCCCGCGGCAATGGGTTCAAACAAAAAGGCAACCTCGGTAAAGCCGGCACGGATCGCCGCCGTGGTCAATATGGTTTCGGCCTGCACATTGGCTTGCTCGCCGCCTATGCCCTGAAAGTTCACCGGCCGGCCAATGACCGCGCGGGTGATGGTCTGACCCAGCGCCTGCTCGCCCTGCTGCTTGATGTGCATCATCATCAGGGTGACTATGTCTTCAAACAGGCCAATTTGATCGGGTCTGAGCCCGGTGGCTCCCAGAAAGGATTTGGGTGACCGGACATAAAACCCCTCCTCCGGTACTTCCATATAGGCGTTAAACGCCGCTTCGCCAAAAAACACCACTTCATCGGCAGGCAGCAAATCCAGCTCGCGGCGCACCGCTTTAGCGCGGCTCAGCTCGGCGCTGCGTTTGGGTGCATATTCGGCCTGTTGATCGCTGCCCAGACGCTGATACACGGCTTCGGCGATCAATTCTCTGTCGTAGGCATACAGGGTGGAACTGATGTAGCGGCTGTCACCGGCCAACGGCAGCAAGTGCACGCCATCGTCCGTCATTACACCCAAAGCGCAGTTGGCACTGCCATAATCGAAACCCACAAACATGGCGACTCCAGAGTCCTGAAAAAAGCCGGCAAAAATACCACAAAAATTCCAGCCAAGACACAGGGAAAGCGGTGTTTTTTATGTCACACTAGCGTCATAAATGTCATATGACTGACATAGTCGCAGGCTAGAGTACGTGCGGATCCGGATGCCTTTTGTCATAACAAAGTTGGACAAAATGCCTCTTTTCCCCCACCTTACAGGGAACAGCCTGCCCGCTGTTTGGCAAAGGAATCAATGTCGTGATTAGTGGCTCAGATAAGTTTTTTGTGGAAAAGGAGTTGTCCTGGCTGTCCTTTAATGAAAGGGTGCTGCAGGAAGCCAGCGATGCCAGTGTACCTGTGGTCGAGCGGGTGCGGTTTCTGGGGATCTACTCCAACAATATGGATGAGTTTTTCCGGGTGCGGGTTGCTGCGGTGCGCCGCCGTCTGCAGCTGGGCAGTTTCACCACAACGCTGGAAAAAGACCGCCATCTGCTGCAAAAAATCCAGACCAAGGTACTGCTGCTGCAGGAAAAATTTGATGCCATTTATGCTGAGCTGATGCGCGAACTGGTGCGCTGCAATATCTTTTTGGTGAACGAATTACAGTTAACCCACAGCCACAGCCAATGGTTGAAGAAGCACTTTCGTGACAATCTCAAGCAGCATTTTGCCCCGCTGATCATCAACAATCAGCAGAATTTACCCAAACTGCTGCGGGACGATACCACCTATCTGGCGGTGAGCCTCAACAGCGAACATAAGCGCCAGTACGCCCTTATCGAAGTGCCGACCAAAAATGTGCCGCGCTTCATTGCCCTGCCGCCGGAACAAACCAAACGCAAAAAGTACCTGATTTTGCTGGACAACGTCATCCGTCACTGTGTGCATGAGCTGTTCAGTCCATTCTTCGACTATTCCAACATCGAAGTCTATTCGATGAAAATTACCCGGGATGCCGAATTCGACCTCAATACCGAGCTTGAACACAGTCAGCTGGAAAAGATTTCGCTGGCACTGAAACAGCGACTGACTGCCGAGCCGGTGCGTCTGGTGTATGACCGGGAAATGCCCGAGCACATGCTGACCATGCTCAAGGACAGACTGGGCATCAGCGGCACTGAATGTCTGGTGCCCGGCGGCCGTTACCACTCCTTCAAAGACTTTATCGGTTTTCCCAATCCCGGCCGCAAACATCTGGAACATCCCAAACTCAAGGCCCTGAAAAATCCGTTTTTCTACAATTCGGTCAACAAATTTGATGCCCTGCGCCGGCAGGACATACTGCTGTATTACCCGTACCACAGGTTCTCCCATTTAACCGAGTTGCTGCGCCAGGCCGCCTACGATCCGGCGGTGCGTTTTATCAAAATCAATGTCTACCGGGTCGCCAAGCATTCGCAGATCATGCACTCGCTGATGGAAGCGGTGAAAAATGGTAAAAAGGTGACCGCGGTGATTGAACTGGCAGCCCGCTTTGATGAACAGGCCAACATTGAATGGAGCCGGCGGCTGTCAGAAGCCGGGGTGCGGGTGCACCACGGCATTCCCAGCTTAAAAATCCATGCAAAGATGTGCCTCATCGGCCGGGAAGAGGCAGAGGGTATGCGGCTATATGCGCATATCGGCACCGGTAATTTCAACGAGAGCACGGCGCGTATCTACACCGACTTTGCACTGTTTACAGCACATCCCGAGATTGGTGCCGAAGTCGAGCAGGTATTTGAGCTAATTGAGCATCCCTATCGCCGCTATCACTTCAATCAGTTGCTGGTCTCGCCCTACAATGTGCGCCAAAAAATCGATATGCTGCTGGATCATGAAATCGCCATGGCACAGGCAGGTCAAACTGCAGCGGTCACCCTCAAGGTCAACAATCTGGTGGATATGGCACTGATTGACAGACTGTATGAGGCCAGCGCGGCAGGGGTGAATATCCGTCTGATGGTGCGGGGCATGTGCGCGTTGATCCCGGGCATTAAAGGCATCAGTGACAATATCCGGGTGTACAGCGTCGTGGATCGCTTTCTGGAACACGCCAGGGTCATGCACTTTCATCACAGTGGCGAAAACAAGGTATTCATTACCTCTGCCGACTGGATGACCCGCAACCTGGATGAACGCATCGAGGTGGGCACCCAGATACTGGACGAGCAGCTGAAACAGACCATTCTGGATATTCTGGCGATTCAGTTCAGCGACAATACCAAGAACCGGATCATCAATCAGGATCAGACTAATCCTTACCACCCCAGAGGCAACAAGCGCAAAGTTCGCTCCCAGCTGGCGATTCTGGATTACCTGCAAAACCGGGAAAAAACCCTGGCGGCAGCCATTGCGCCGATGGATGAAGATGTGGAATCAGGCTATCGGCGAGCACTTGAGCCGGTCATTGCGGCAGATGGCCAGGGCGGCATGCCCATTAATTGTCAGGAGAAAGCCAGTTGATCCTATTACCCAAACACTATGTGGCCATCGACATGGGCTCCAACAGCTTTCATTTGGTGATCGCCCGTGAGCAGGATGGCCAATTGCAAATTGTCCATAAAGAAAAACAACAGGTTAAGTTAGCTCAGGGGTTGGATGAGCAGAACATTCTGAGTGAAGAAGCCATCATTCGTGGGGTGGAGTGCCTGAAGGACTTTAACCTCAGATTCGCCGATATCAGTAATGCCGAGATCCGTCTGGTTGCCACCTACACCCTCAGGGTCGCAGTTAACCGTGCCGACTTTATTACCAGAGTCAAAGAGACCCTGCCCTATCCCATAGAAGTCATCTCCGGCCATGAAGAAGCGCGTCTTATCTATCATGGCATCGCCCACAGCGAAGTGCTGGAAAAACGCAATCTGGTGATCGATATAGGCGGCGGCTCCACCGAAGTGGTGGTTGGCCGCTTTGGGCAATCAAAAACCCTCACCAGTCTGCATTGCGGCTGTGTCAGCTTCCATGAGAAGTACTTCGCCGATGGCATTATCGATCTGGCGCGTTTTACCGCCGCCTGTCAGGCCGCAGATGAAGAGTTCTCGACCCTGAGTAAGGCTTATTTTGAAGGCGACTGGGATCTGGTACTGGGCAGCTCAGGTACCATCAAAGCAGTCAGTGAAGCGCTGGCTGAGCTTTACGGCACACCGGACATTACCCTTACCAATCTTAAAAAACTCAAACGACAGTTGATTGAATGGGGCAATCTTGAGGGACGACTGAACAATGTCGAAGACAAGCGAGCCACCATCCTACCGGCGGGACTGGCCATTCTCATCAGTTTCTTTCGCCGTTTATCACTGAAATCCCTCAGGTTTACTGCCGGTGCGCTGCGCGAAGGAGTGCTCTACGAAATGGCGCAGATAGGTCAGTATCAGGATGTCCGCCTGCGTACAGTCGACAGCATCGCCCGGCTGTATCATGTGGATCGAAGCCATGCGTTTAGGGTACGGGATACCGTAATGCAGCTGTTTGAACAGGTTGCCGATACCTGGCAGCTGCGGGGATACAGTCGGTTGCTGGCATACGCGGCAACGCTGCATGAAGTGGGCATCCACATCAACTCCCGCGCCCATCAGAAACATGGCGCCTACATTATCGCCAACGCAGATCTGCCCGGATTCGATGAAACCCTGCAGCAACAGCTGGCGCTGCTTATCGGCAGCCACCGCAAACGCCCGGATGAGAGCCTGCTCCAGCAGCCACAACTGGCCCGTCTGGTATGTTTGCTGCGACTGGGTGTCATGATTAACCTGGGCCGTCAGGGTAAAAGTATGATGATAACCGTGCGGGCTGAAGGACGTCGTCTGCATGTAACCCTGCCAAGGGGAAAACGCAAAATTGCCCTGTTGCTGAGCGACCTTGAGCGGGAGTCCAAGTGGCTCACCCCGCTGGGCGTTGATCTTATCGTCACCGCCGTCATGCCTGGCGCGCTGGTGTAATACCGATTTCATTTAATCGTTAATTTGTTTCAGCAGACGTTCAATGCGCTTGATACAAGGTCATTGAAACCCGCACCGCGTGAGCCTGTCAGGCCCCTGCTTCTGTGTGGCATTGCTTTTAGGGAACAACCCTTTAAAAGCAATGCGCTTTCAATCAGAATCCCCGACTCTCTGAATTGATCAGACGATGAATGAAGTTGGTGTAACTTGAGCCACGGGTTACAAATACAAAAGGACGCCAGAGCGTCCTTTTGATTCAGTGAAATCACCCGAAGCTGTGCCCGGGGATAGTCTGTCAGCCCTGAGATACCATAACCATGGCGGGACGCAGCAAACGATCGTTCAGCAGATAGCCCTTTTGCATCACCAGCATCACGGTATTGGCGGGATGCTCGCTGCTTGGCTGCATGCCAATCGCCTGATGTTGTTCTGGATTGAAGGCTTCACCCACAGGATCAACCTGGGCGATACCGAATTTACCCACCGCAGTCATCAGGGTTTTCAGTGTCAGCTCAACGCCTTCGATCACCGCTCTGGCAGCGTCATCTTCCACTGAGCCCACCAGTGCACGCTCCATGTTGTCGATAACCGGCAACAGTTCGTTGGCGAACTTTTCCAGTGCAAACTTGTGCGCCTTCTCAACATCCATGGCTGCACGGCGACGGATGTTTTCCATTTCGGCCACAGCGCGCAGCGCCGCGTCCCTTTCCTCTTTGGCAGCACTTTGCGCCTCGGCCAGTGCCTGCTCCAGTTCTTCAATACGGAAATTCGCCTGGGTCAACTCGTCCACCAGTGCAGCTTCCCCCTGGGAGGCCTCAGTTTCAACCACTTCCTCAACCTGGTCCTGTGGTGCTTGCTTGTGTTCGTTGCTCATTGTTACTCCAGCTAAAAATGCTTTGTTTCTGCATACTCTGGGCATATTATGGGGACTAAATTTGACGATTCAAGGCCTTTCCAAGGGAAATATGACAAGCGAGTTCCACACCATTGGTCTCATCGGAAAACCCCATCACAGCGGGACCAATTTAACCCTCAAACGCCTGCATCACTGGCTCACCATGCAAGGGTACGAAATTCTGGTGGAAGAGCGGGTCGCCTCGGAACTGGGCAGCCATGTGCAATCAGCGGATATGCTGGAAATCGGCAAGCGTTGCGATTTAGCCGTTGTGGTTGGCGGTGACGGTAACATGCTGGGCGCAGCCCGGGTTCTGGCCCGCTTTGACGTTGGCGTCATCGGCGTCAACCGTGGCAATCTGGGTTTTTTGACCGATTTACCGCCGGATGCGTTCGAGGAAAAACTGGGCGCCGTACTGCAGGGCGAGTATGAAACCGAGCACCGGTTTTTACTGGAAGCCGAAGTCCACCGCCATGGCAAACTCAAAGCAAGTAATACCGCCGTCAACGAGGCGGTGCTGCATCCTGGCAAAGTGGCGCATATGATTGAGTACGAGGTGTACATTGATGAGCAATTCATGTACAGCCAGCGGGCTGATGGCATGATTGTCTCGACGCCCACAGGGTCAACCGCCTATTCACTGTCTGCCGGTGGTGCCATTCTGACCCCCAAACTGCAGGCGATGATCCTGGTCCCCATGTTCCCCCATACCCTGTCCTGCCGCCCTATCGTGGTCGACGCCGACAGTATGATCAAACTGGTGGTTTCTCCCCATAATGGCGAGAATCTGGAAGTCAGTTGTGATGGTCATGTCACCCTGGCAGTGTTGCCCGGCGACGAGATTATCATCCACCGCAGCCCAGAACGCCTCAGACTGATCCACCCCAAAGGTTACAACTACTTCCACGTGCTGCGTAATAAGCTTGGCTGGGGCAGCAAGCTGTTTTAATAAGTAATTTTCCTTTCCTGCTCAAGTCATTAGCCCGGCACTTTGGCGCAAGCCTGTATACTTGCAGCATGATTGAATGCTAAAGTGCGTTCGTTGGCGTGACGTTGACGCCGCCCTGATGGGGCCTCGTTCAATGGCAGTACACGCGCGGTGTTTCCCGCTCTTTCCGGGAAACACCTGTGTCAGTAACTGCCACTGTGAGGTGCCCATGACCTTTCTCCAACTTATCGCCAGTTTATCCCCTGTCATCAGCGTCATGGTATTTCTGGTGCTGCTCAGACTGCCGGCTTCCAGAGCCATGCCCATCTCACTGGCGATTACAGCACTGGCGGCGGCATTTATCTGGCGAATGGATACTGGCATGCTGGCGGCCTCGGTGGTTGAAGGCCTGCTGTCGGCGCTAACGCCATTGACCATCATTTTTGGTGCCGTGTTCCTGCTCAACACCCTCAAATATTCAGGCGCAATGGATACCATCCGTGCCGGTTTTACCAATATCAGCGCCGATGCCCGAGTCCAGGTCATCATCATCTGCTGGCTGTTTGGGGCCTTTATCGAAGGCAGCGCCGGGTTTGGCACCCCTGCCGCTATCGGTGCGCCCCTGCTGGTGTTACTGGGCATTCCACCGGTGGCCGCCGCAGTAGTGGCGCTGGTTGCCGACTCAGCTTCAGTGTCCTTTGGCGCCATCGGACTGCCGGTCCTCTTTGGTATGGAGCAGGGGCTGCTGCAGGGCGGCGAGAACATGGCGGCGGCACAAATTGCACTGTATGGTGGCAGTTTCACTGACTATGCCCGCTTTATCGCCATGCACATGATCAGCATTGATTTGATTACCGGCACCCTGATCCCCCTGGTTATCGTTTCACTGCTGACCGGATTTTTCGGCCGTAATCGCTCATTTAAAGAGGGACTGGCTATCTGGCCTTTCGCGCTGTTTGCCGGTTTTGCCTTTACCATTCCGGCCTGGAGTATCAATTATCTGGCAGGCCCGGAGTTTCCTTCAGTTATCGGTGCGCTGATTGGGATGGCGATTGTCATTCCGGTCGCGCGCAAAGGCTGGTTATTGCCGGCAACGCCCTGGTTCGACTTTGACAAAGCCGGTGACAATGTCGATGACTCGCCGCCCTCTTCAGTCGCCGGACAACATCCACAATTCAGCCAACTGGCGGCCTGGACACCCTATCTGGTCATGGCCGGTTTGCTGGTGCTGTCCAGAGTGGTAAGTCCCCTCAAGGTCTGGCTCAATGGCTTTAATTTCAGCTGGACCAACCTGCTGGGCACCGAACTTAAAGCGGGGTTTGCCACCCTGTACGCGCCGGGTGCTTTCTTCGTGCTGGTGTGTGTACTCAGCTTTTGGCTGTTTGGAATGCGCCGCTTGGCCATCGGTCAGGCGGTGGGCACTTCGTTGAAATCCATGGTACCGACTGTCATATCTCTGGGCGCCTCCGTGCCCATGGTCAAGATATTCCTTAACTCGGGTGACAATCATGCCAATCTGGTCGCTATGCCCATCGCGCTGGCGGATATGCTGGCGGCCAGTATGGGCAGTGTATGGAACTGGGTTGCACCGATTGTCGGCATCTTCGGCGCGTTTCTGTCCGGCTCGGCAACCTTTTCCAACATGATGTTTTCCGGCCTGCAGTTCAGTGTGGCCGAAAATATTGGCGAAAATCCGGCGATTATTCTGGCGCTGCAGGGTATTGGAGCCAATGCCGGCAATATGATGTGTGTGATGAATGTCGTCGCTGCGGCCACCGTGGTTGGTATGGCTGGCAGAGAAGCCGAAATCATTCGCAAAACCATGCCGGTTGCGCTGGCTTACGCCCTGCTGGCGGGCACATTGGGATGGTTGTGGGGCGGCTTCTGACCACGAACGCCGGATTGTCGCCGGCGATGCCCTGCCGGCACATCAATTAACACCACAGACAAATTGACCGCTGCTGAATCTGGTGGAATTTATGCTCCAGTCGCTGCGTTGAAAACGGACGCTGCGCCGCCAAGATATCCTTGCCCTGCACCTGGGCTGCAGCGCCAGGCATCTACAGGCAGAGCCCGCCATGCTGGCGATAGCAAACACCTGCGCAAGAGAGGTTGTTATCCCCGGAAACCGTGAATGCCGCAACGACGCCGGTGAACAAGGCTTTATTATCCGGAAATCAATGCCTCGGCGCTGCGACATTTACACGCCCAGCAGCCAGCCGGAGTACAACTGGGTTATTACATCAATCGCCCCTGCGAGCCGGGATTGACCCACCACTTGGGCATCAGTTATCGGCATCTGGCATGCCAGCTGGATGCATGCAGCCGCGAAGATGCGCAATAATCCCATCACTATCTTCTCATAGTTGAGAAAGTGAATATGGTGTTTTACTGAATTACCCCTACAACAACGGGGGAGATGAGCCTATATTGGGATTAGTTTGCCTTAAGGTGAGCCGGATCACAGCATTGCCGTTAATCCCACATATTGAGAAGCTCAGATGAAGATAGCACTTTTCATCCCTTGCCTGGTCAACCAGTTAATGCCTGACGTGGCTATCGCCACCCTGGAATTGCTGGAAAAACTGGGGCATGAGGTCATATTTCCCCAGGGTCAGACCTGTTGTGGTCAACCTATGACCAATTCGGGTTGTTACAACGAGGCCAGAAACACCACCCTGAAACTGCTCAACAGTTTCAAAGGCGTCGAGTGTGATGCCATCGTCTGCCCTGCCGCCAGTTGCCTGGTCGCCGCCAAAGAAAATTTCCACGAATTTGACAACAGCCCACAAGCTCAGGCAGTCATCGCGAAATTGTACGAGCTGACCGAATTTCTGCACGATGTCGCCCCGATTGCGCAGTTTACCAAAGCCTTCCCACACCGCATCAGCCTGCAAATGAGCTGTCATGGTGTGCGTATGCTGGGACTGGCCAGTGGCAGTGAGTTTATGGGCCCGGCCTTTAACAAAGTAGAAGCCGTACTTTGCAACATTCCGGGGATCGAAATCTGCTACCCGGATCGCAAAGATGAATGTTGTGGCTTCGGTGGCACCTTTGCCGTCGATGAAGGGGCGGTATCAGCCAAGATGGGCAAAGACAAAGCCCGTGCCCATGCCGATACCGGTGCCGAATATGTGGTGGGTTATGACCCGAGCTGCATGTTGCATCTGGATGGCATGATCCGTCGTCAGCAGTTGCCGCTGCAGATCCGCCATATCGCGCAAATCATCAACGGCGCACTCTAGGGGGGAAGCGATGTCACATTCCAATCAAGGTACCCATGCCAGCCGCGCCGAAATTTTCTGCCGTGATGAATCCCGGGTTGACTGGCATTCACGCGCGCTGTGGCTGATGCGTGAAAAACGCGACCGCGCTGCGTCCGCCATTCCCGAGTGGGAGTCCCTCAGACAGCTGGGCAGTGAAATCAAACTGCACACGCTGACGCACTTAAGCCAGCTGCTGGAAACCTTTGAGCGCAACTGTATCGCCAATGGCATTAGCGTGCACTGGGCCAGCACCGCGGCCGAGCACAACCAGATAGTGCATGATATTTTGTCGCGTCATCAGGTTAAGAAGCTGGTCAAGTCCAAATCCATGCTCACTGAAGAGTGTCACATGAATCCTTATCTGGAGGAGCGTGGCATTGAGGTGATCGATACCGATCTGGGTGAACGCATCATTCAACTGGCACATCAGCCGCCTTCTCATATCGTGGTGCCGGCCATCCACATGAAAAAAGAAGAGGTGGGTGAACTGTTTCATCAGAAAATCGGCACTGAGGCCGGGGCATCAGATCCTACCTATCTGACCCGCGCGGCCCGCGCCCATCTGCGGGAGCAGTTTCTAACCGCCGATGCCGCCATGACAGGCGTAAACATGGCCATCGCCGACAAAGGTGCCGTGGTGGTGTGTACCAACGAAGGCAATGCCGACATGGGCGTGAATCTGCCGAATGTTCAGCTGCACTCCATGGGTATCGACAAACTGGTGCCCAATCTGGATGCCGCCGCGGTATTGCTGCGCATGCTGGCACGCAACGCCACTGGTCAGCCTGTCACGACCTATTCCAGCATGTACAGCGGCCCAAAAACCGGCGGCGAGATGCATATTATCATCGTAGACAATGGCCGCAGCAAAATGCTGCAGGACGCCATTCTGGCCGAGTCGCTCAAATGTATCCGCTGCGGTGGCTGCCTGAACACCTGTCCGGTATACCGTCGCAGCGGTGGTCACAGCTACAGCTATACCATCCCGGGCCCGATTGGCCTGGCGGTGGGCGATCCGGCTGACAACAGCATGCCATGGGCCTGTACTTTGTGCGCCTCCTGCACCGGTGTCTGCCCGACCAAAGTCCCGCTGGATAAAATCATCCATCACAGACGTCGCCTCAAGGCGCAGGAGCAGCAACTCCCCTATGGTAAAGCGGCTTATATGCCTTTGGTCGGCAAAATGATGGCCAGCCCGCTGGCGCTGAACTGTGCCATGAGCGTGGCCCGTACGTCACTGCGATATCTGCCCGGCAGCCTGCTTAAGCCTTTCGCCGGCGCCTGGGGCAAATACCGCGAATTGCCCGTGGCCCCCTCTTCCAGCTTTGAGCGCTGGTACAGCCAGCACAGGAGTAAATAATGCCTGGAAAACAAACTATTCTGGCAGCGTTGGCGGCAAGTGCACTGCCAGCCCATAACATGCCTGATATCAATATTGAACCCCGTATGGACGATCTGGCCGCTCAGTTTGAAGCCAGCCTGAGCCAGGTTGCCGGCACCTTACACGCCAATGCGTCTGTGGAACTGCTGCAGGATAAGGTCAACAGCCTGATCGCCGAAGGCATGCAGGTGCTGTCGCTGGTAGACGGTGTGCAGGGTAATCGACAATTACCAGCAACACCACACGAGCTTAAAGACATTGATTTTGCAGTGATTGAGGGTGAGCTGGCGGTGGCCGAAAACGGCGCGGTTTGGGTACCTGAACAAGAAAGTCACAGAGTAACGCCATTTATCTGTGAAAACCTGCTGCTGGCGGTGAAACAGGACGCGCTGGTCGCCAATATGCATCAGGCAGTATCCAGGCTGACACTGAGATCCGGCAGTTGTGGTGCCTTTATCGCCGGTCCATCCAAAACGGCGGACATTGAGCAATCTTTGGTGGTTGGCGCCCATGGTGCCTGCAGTCTGGACGTTTACCTTATCCGGTAAGCGCTTTTACGCCACATGCCCCGCTTTGCCTTGCTACGCAGGTAAAATGCCGGGGCAGGTAAAAGCCCTGCAGTGAACAGTCCGGGGCAGACCGAAAAAAATTGCCGCCAGTTATGGCGGCAATTTCTCATCACAAGGCGGTGATTATTATCTGCGGATAAGGAAATCCAGCTGCACTGTGCTTTGCGCTTCAACCGGCTTGCCGTTTTCAAATTTGGGCGCATAACGCCATTCCTGCATCGCCTTGATGGCGCTTCTCTCAAAGGCTGCGCCGCCGTCAGACTTGATCACTTCCACATCTTTGACAAAGCCCGTTTTATCTATGGTAAAGCTCATCTGAACCAGACCATCCCGGTTCCTCTTTGCCATGCCAGTGGGGAAGTCTGGGAGCGTCCTGAATATGGGGGTTTGCTCCTGATTTTCCAGCCAGGGCGTCATGCTGCCAATAGCCAGACAATGCTCAGTTGCCAGTTCACGCTCTCCCTTTCGCTCATACAATTCCACCAAAAAGGCATGGGCCGCCAGCGATACCTGAGTGTCATACTGCAGCACGCTGAACTGGGCTATCACATCTTTAAGCATGGATTCTGCCTGATCGTAACGGCGCTCGCCCATGTAAAATTTGGCCATATTAAACGCGGCAAGATTGCGCTCAACGGCATTTTCCGGTGCGTGCTCTACATACAGATCATAGGCCTGCTCAGCATAACGACGGGACAAAGAACGATATTCAGATGACAGGATATGGCTGGCCTGAATGTAAACTTCGGCGCGTACCAGCGGCGGCAAGGTTTTGGACAGCTCCACTGCCCGTAACACGTTTTTTTTCTTGGTGTTGAAGTCCCGGCCATTGTCGATATAGTAGCTGCGGGCCAATTTCAGCAAAGGCTCAACCAGCTCAGTGCTCTCCGGCCCATACTCCTTTTCATACACTGACACGGCATATTGCAGCAGCTCGGTTTGTGTCGGGAAATCCTCTTCCGGGGCGGAGCGCAGCAAATAGTTGGCCTTAAGTCCCAGTGCATGGGCGTAATTCATTGCCAGATTGGCCGTGTTGACATGGCTCTGGCCAAACTCGGCTTTACCGAGTTCATAAGCCAGCCTCGCCTGAAGCAGTTGCCCCTGAGCGTCCTGATTGTCAACGGCAGTGAGGTATCCTGCAAGGGCATCGGCAAACGCAGGCTGCGCGGCCGAGGTCTGCGCATTCACAGACCAGGAGGCAGTGAGCGCCAGCGAGGCAGTCCCCATCATCAGCAAAGTCGGCAAAACAGCGTTCAATTTCATGGTTCATCCTTAACCAATGTAAATCTTTACCGGCATCAGCAGGATGCCGGTAACCAGCCCATTACCCTAACGCAAAATGGGTAAAAATCAACCTGCGCGAACGGCTATACCGGCAAACTTACGGTCAACCCGGCGAATGGCAAACGCCATCCACAGACTCAGGATGCAGGAGCAGATCGCCAGCGACATCCACACCCCTGTGGTGCCAAACAGCGCGGCCATTGCCCACAACATCAGGCCTATCAGCACCAGCTTACTGGCGGTCAGAATCGAGGCTTCACGACTGCAGTTAATCGCCTGGAAGAAACTGGCGCCCACCAGCAGCAAGCCTTCCATCGGCAGGCCCCAGAAGTACAGATATAGCCCTTCCACCGCAACCGGTGAGAGCTGTGGGTTATCGCCGGCGAACAGATACACCAGCCACTGGGGTTTGAGGTAAATCAGCAGTAATCCCAGCACAGCCACCAGCAAAGTGACACCGAAGCCGATATTGCGGGTCTGTCTGACTCTGTCATAGCGTCCGGCGCCGGCATTAAAACTCAGGATAGGCTGAGCACCGAAGGCAATCCCTTCAAAAATCAGGTAAAAAATGGCCTCGGTGTAACTGACCACACCATAGGCAGCCACATGGATGGGGCCACCCACCCACAGAAACGCCATATTGTGGAAGGTCAGTACTATCGACAGATACAGATTCATCAGGAAACTGGGCAAACCTACCCGCGCAATATTCAGGCAGTTATCCAGTGTAAGTTTCATCTGCGCCGAGGTAATGGTCAGCTGCGTGCGTTTGGAGAAAAAGTGCTGCAAACACAAACTGGCGGTCACCGCCTGCGACAACATGGTGGCAATTGCCGCACCGGCTAGACCAAAGGGCCAGACGACAATAAACAGCCAATCCAGAAAGATATTGAGTACGCCGCCGAGAATGAGCACGCCGGTGACAAACTCAGGCCGGCCATCATTGCGCAGCAAAGTGGTAAAAGTCAGCGACAATACCGGGAAGATCCCCAACGCAAAATACCAGAACAGATACTCATCAGCGCTTTGCAGTATCTCGCCCTCAGCCCCCAGTGCCAACAGGATAGGCCGGGAAAACAGCATTCCCAGTATCGCGAATATCACCCCGGTCAGCAGCGCCAGGCTGAAGGCATTACCGACAAAACGCCGGGCTTTGGCGGTGTTGCCCTGCCCCAGATTAATAGACACCAGCGCCGCCGCGCCCATGCCAATCAAGGAGCCCATGGCATACAAAATCGCCCCGACAGGATAAGCCAGCATGATGCCAGCCAGCCCCTGCTCGCCCAGATAATGTCCAACAAACATGCCATCAACGGTCACATAGATGCCGGTGACCAGCATGGACATGACGGTTGGCAAAGCATAACGCCACAGCAATTTGGGAATAGGATCGGTCAGCAGGCGCTGTTCACTGCCTGCTGCCGCGTTTGTGGAAGTTGCCATCGGGACGACTCAACACCAGATAAAATTGCGCGGATCTTACCGGATCCCGGGGCAAAATGCATGGCAACAGAAGCCCTTAGTGATCAGTAAGACAGGCAAGCACACGCGCACGCCAAATTTCAGCATCCAGCGGCCTATGATCGATAAACTCGATTCGCGAGTCCAACGTCTCATCAAGCTCGCTGACTCGCAGCCGACCATCCGCCAGATTAAACGCGGCAATGCCATCCAGAGTGATGACCACCGCCTTGAGGCGCGCCACATTCACCGACTGCAGCAGCTGCATCAGCCGATCGAAATCAAAGCAGTGTTCGGCGCGAAAAATCCAGCCCAGGCTATAAAAGCCATCACCGGCATTGGCTTTCTCAATCATGCCATGCTCATCGAAATGCAGAGGCACTGGCTTCACCTCGTCACTGCGGGGCGCAAACAGCCAGGAGTCGCCTGCGCCCGTTGCCCCCGTCAGCAAGGACGGTTCCCGCCGGGGAGAACTTGCCTGCATCGGCCTGTTGTTACTGTCGGACGTACTGCTTGATGTACTGAGTGATGTGCCGACTGATTTGCTGACCTGTGCCCCGGAAGAAGCCGCGGATGAAACTACAGGATTACCAGCAACCGGCACTTTGGCTGGCAGTTGTATGGCCTTCACCATTTCGCGCTCAAGCGGCCACTGCTCACTGATGGCATACACAGGCGTGTCGGCCAACGACCAGGCATCAAGCAACTCGGCCAGTTGCTGCAGCGGCTGCTCATCGTAACTGTCGGCCTTACTGGCCAGCACCAGATCTGCCACCGCCAGCTGCCGGCGGAAAATCTCATGCTCGGTATAGCGGGTGTCCTTCAGCCGGGACGCATCCACCAGACACAGGGTAGCCCTGAGATTGAGCACATTGGCCAGAAATTCGCTGCGCAACAATTTAAGAATTTCATCGGGATGCCCAAGACCGGTTGGCTCAATCAGCAAACGGTCGGGTCTGGCGCGGGTCAAAATCTGAGTGACAGCCACCTGAGTCGGCACGCCAGCCGCGCAGCACATGCAGCCACCGGCGACCTCACGCACAACCACCTCATCGCCCGCCGAGCGCCCCAGCAGCGCGGCATCCAGCCCGATTTCGCCAAACTCATTGATGAGCACCGCCCAGCGCTCATCCTCCGGTTTACTGGCCAGTAACCTTTGAATAAAGCTGGTTTTGCCGCTGCCCAGAAAGCCGGTGATCACATTAACCGGCACAGATTGTATTTTCATCGCCCACTCCTGCCAGCCACTTTACTTGTCAGCCTGCTCGCCATCCCGCATTTCATCCTGCATACCGTCCCGGGCCTATTGCTCAGCGCTGGGCTTTGCCCCTGTGAGCCCCCGCACTCCCTTTGGATGCTGCGCCGCCGGCTTGCTGACCACGACGATTGGCCCCGCTGCGGGGTTGACCGCTGTTTTTCGCGGCGAAATGGGAGCGGCCACCATGACCGGGCTTATCGCCAGAACGCCGGGATGGCTGACTGCCCCCCTTCCCGGCTTGCTGATACGATTGCTGCTGATACGATTGCTGCTCATAGCGCGCAGGCAGCGGCGCACCCGGCTCGTAGCCGGTGGCCTGAGTCACACTGACCGTCTCGCCCATCAGGGCTTCAATGGCTTTCAATGCCAGTCGCTCAGAAGGCGACAGCAAACTCAGCGCTTCACCTGACTGACCGGCGCGGCCGGTACGGCCGATGCGGTGCAGGTAATCTTCCGGGTTTAGCGGCAAATCAAAATTCACCACCAGGGGCAAACCAATAATATCCAGCCCGCGGGCCGCGACATCTGTCGCCACCAGCGCCCGAATAGCGCCGCTTTTGAAGTCTTCAAGCGCCTTGATGCGCCGTGCCTGGGTACGATCGCCATGTAATACCACGCAGCTGATACCATCGAGCTGCAACTCGTTAAGTACCTGATCGGCCAGCTGCTTGCTGCCGGTAAATACCAGCACCTGCTTCAGATTCTGTTTGCCTATCATCTCCGCCAGATATTCCGACTTGCGCCGTGGGTCCAGCAGCACTCCCAGCTGACGGATCTGTTGATTGGCGCGGTTGGCTTCTATGTTGACCAGTGCAGGCTCATTCAACATGGTTTTGGCCAGCGCCGAGATTTCCGGCGTCAGGGTTGCCGAGAACATGGCGCTTTGGTGCGCAATCGGCAATGCGCGCTTTACCCGCTGAATATCTTTGACAAAGCCCATATCCAACATGCGGTCGGCTTCATCAATAATCAGGGTATCCACCCGATCCAAACTCACGGCCTGCTGGTACATAAGATCAAACAGGCGACCCGGCGTAGCCACCAGAATATCCACGCCTTTCGCCAGCAACTTGCGCTGGGTGGAGATATTCACCCCGCCAAACACCACAGCCACCTTAAGCGGCTGAGCGCCAATAAAATCCATAAAGGCCTGTCCCACCTGCAGCGCCAGCTCGCGGGTCGGCGTCAGCACCAGCACTGTCGGTTGGCCAGTCGCTTGCGAGCCATTACCCCTTGCCGCTGTGACGGCGGCAGCATCGGCCACCGGTTCACATAAACGCTGGATAATCGGCAGGGCAAAGGCCGCCGTTTTACCTGTACCGGTCTGCGCACAGGCAAGCAGATCCTGCCCGGCCAGCAGCAGCGGAATGGCTTGCATCTGAACCAGCGTCGGCGCTGAAAAACCACAGTGAGAGATAAGCCCCGAATTCAGGCCCAAAGAGGAAAATGACATGCTGACTACCGGATAGAAAAAACAGCCGGCAGTGTAACAGATGGGCGTCGGTTAACCCAGCAACATGGCGCAGCTCGCTTTTCATGAAGACAGGTGCAGGCGTCTATCGACCGCGCAGCATCACCTTGCATCAAACTATTGACTTACTGTTACAGGATTTTCACAATCCTCCGACCCATAAGCTATTACCGCGCACCATGTCACTGTCTTTGCCACTGCTCTACAGCTTTCGCCGCTGCCCCTATGCCATCCGCGCCCGACTGGCATTGCGGGTGTGTAATATGCCGGTCAGATTGCGCGAAGTGGTGTTAAGCAACAAGCCTGAGGAACTGTGGGCACTGTCGCCCAAAGGCACAGTGCCTGTGATGCAACTGAGCGACGGCACTGTACTGACCGAAAGCATGGATATCGCCCTGCATGCGCTTGAGCGTATGGCAGAAAGTCCGACCAAAGATGCGCTGCAGGCCGGCCGACACCAGGCGATTGAGATGATGACCCAGTGCGATCAGAGGTTTAAACCCTGGCTGGATAAATACAAATACGCCGACCGTTTCCCTGAGCAGGCCGCAACGGAATACCGCCGACAGGCCGTCATAATCCTCTCCCAATGGGACAGGCAGCTGGCGCGTTCGCCTTTTCTAAGCGGCAATAACCCGGGACTGGCAGATTGGGGAGTATTGCCCTTTGTGCGCCAGTTTGCCGCCGTTGAGCCGGACTGGTGGCGCACTCAGCCATTGCCGCAACTGGCCTCCTGGCTGTCACTGCTGCTCGGCACTGACACCTTTACTCAAAGCATGCTGCGCTATCCTGAGTACCGGCAAACCCGCCAGGAGTACTGCTTTCCTGCCGATGCTCAGGGTCGTGCCCACAAGGTCAAAAGGCGATTGCTGCGCCGCGTCTGATAGCCTACCTGAGTCCTCACATAGGGACTAACTCATTGATATAAAGCATCCTTGCCAGCACTCTGCCCGAGTAATATGGATGACAGGTCATTGAGAGCGGGGTTACCATAGCGCCTCATTACGATTACCGGGCCTTTCTGTGGACGCGCACTCCCCTCACGCCAGCCTTAAAATTCTGCTACCACTGCTGGCGGCCATCATTGCCATCAGCCCGCTGGCGATTGACATGTATCTGCCCGCCATGTCGCGCATCGCCGCCGATCTTCACTCCAGCCTGCCACTGGTGCAGCAATCCATGAGTCTGTATCTGGCTGGCTATGCCTGCGGCATGCTGCTGTTTGGCCCGCTGGCCGACAAACTGGGCCGCAAACTGATGCTGCGTATTGGTCTGACGGGCTTCATGCTGGCCAGCATTGGATTGGTATTGGCGCCGGACATCGGCAGTTTTCTGGCAGCCCGCGCGCTGCAGGCGTTCTTTGGCTCTGCTGCCACTGTGGTGGTCCCAGGTTATATCCGCCAGGTGTATGGCGAGCACACCGCCAAGGGCATGTCCTATGTGTCGCTGATCATGATGCTGGCGCCGCTGATCGCACCGACCGTCGGCAGCGGCATTATGCAGCTGTGGCATTGGCAGGGAATATTTGTGCTGCTGGCAACCTATGCAGCGCTGCTGATCATACTGAGCGGCTGTGTCCGCCTGCCGGCCGAGCCGCCCCGTGCACTATCGCACACGCCGATGAGCTTTTTTGGTCGCTATAAGCGGGTCTTTGGCCGTGCCAACATACTGCCCGGGATCGGCGCCAGCATGCTCACCTCATTTGCCTTTTTTACCTATCTGACCGCCGCGCCTGTGCTCTACATGGAAATTTTTGGGCTCAGCAGCAGCACCTTTGCACTGGTGTTTGGTGCCAATGTCGGCGCACTGATGCTCGCCAATGTCATCAATACCCGACTGGTTAGCCGCCTGGGCTCGAAACGTATTCTGAAACTGGGCTCGCTGCTGGCATGCACTATTGCCCTGTTGCTGGCGCTGGCGGCTTTTATGGCCTGGCCATTGTGGTTGCAGATGGTATTGATCGCCGGATTGATTGGCTTCGGGGCCATGGCTTCGGTCAATGCCGATGCGCTGGTGATCATGCAATTTTCTGAAGAAACCGGCACGGCCACGGCTGTGATGAGCACATTGAAGTTTGGCGGTGGCGCGCTGGCGGGGCCTATTCTGGCAGGATTTCACAGCAGCAGTGCATGGCCGTTTGCACTCATGATATTCATAACTCAGCTGCTGGTGCTTGGCTGTTATGGCCTGGCTTACTCTTCACTGAGTAAAAGACTGCGCTGAATAAAATATTGCGCAGATAAGCCTGATTAACCAGCAACACGCCCCGGTTCTGTTATCTGTGTTTCGCTGGCGAAATGGTTTTTAAGCGCCTGAGTCCGCGGGTGCTGAATCAATCAGCACAGGGACTCATTTCAGGCTTCAAATTCCAGTTCAATATCGGTGCAGCCCCGGGGGCAATGAATGCCATACAGCGCCTCTTGCTCCTGCTGGCGCGGGTTTTTACCCGGCACCCGCAGTTGCAGCACCTGACCACAATCGGCGCAATGCACAGTCTGACCTTTACCTATGCGTTTAATCAGATTTTTCTGGTCATTGAATGACTTGGCACTGAGTTTATTGATTTGGCTGAAATCCATCGTGGCTCCGGGTAGTAAAATCGGCGCTAATCTAGCATAAACGCCTCAGAGGATCACGGTTCTGTTGCCGTAAACGAAGACCCGATCCTCAAGCACCATACCCAGTGCCCGCGACAGCACGGCTTTTTCCACATCCCGGCCGGCCTTGGCCATATCGGATGCGCTGAAGTTATGGTCTACCGGGATCACCTGCTGATGAATAATCGGCCCTTCATCCAGATCGTTGGTAACAAAATGGGCGGTGGCCCCAATGATTTTCACGCCCCGCTCAAACGCCTGACGATAAGGATTGGCGCCGATAAAAGCAGGCAGGAAGCTGTGGTGAATATTGATAATCCGATGGGCATAACGGCTGACAAAAGACGGCGTTAAAATCCGCATAAACTTGGCCAGTACCAGATAATCCGGTGCATAGCTATCCACCACATCGGCAATCGCCTGCTCGTGGGCCTCCCGCGACAAGCCTTCATGGGACACTGTGACGTAAGGGATGTCGAACTTTTCGGTCAGATTGGCCAGATCCGGATAGTTGCCCACTACAGCGGCAATCTCCACCGCCAGGCTGCCATCAAAGGTTTTAATCAGCAGATCCCCCAGACAATGAGCTTCTTTGGTGACCAGCACCACGATGCGTTTGCGCTCTGAGCCCACCAAACGTCTGTGACTGCCTTTGGGCAGCACCCGATCCAAATCCAGCATCAGGGTATAGTCGTTAAAAATGCCCTCAAGCTCTGTGCGCATATAAAACTGACCGCTGGAGTGATCCACATACTCGCGGTTATTGATGATATTGAGCTGGTGCTTGTAACAAATGTTGGTAATTTGCGCGATAAGACCGGTGGCATCCGGGCAATCGGTCAGCAGGATCTTTCGTTCCATTGAGTGTTCCTTGATATTCGTCTGCCTTCCTTGTATCCGGTTTCAGGGCGGCGGTCAAAAATCCTGTGCGTTACCGGTGACAATCCTCTTATCAAACTGAATATTTTTCATACTTAGCCCCTGCTTCCAAATTAACACTTGAAAAACAATTCACTCGCAAGTAGGGTTGAATTTCGCTCAATTCGGACAAAGTTCAACCACTAAATCACCCTTTGGCAGTTGAACACATGGATTGGGGTCATTGCCTACCGGCAATACCCTTTGGCTATAGCGACTACCGTCGTTGTAACTCATTACTGGTTTACCAACACGGTGATGACAAGGAGATCTTCATGGAAACGCTTTCCGGCGCCAGTATGATTGTGCGCTCATTAATTGACGAAGGTGTAAAACACATCTTCGGCTACCCCGGTGGGTCGGTTCTCGATATCTACGACGCCCTGCACGAAACTTCCGGCATTGAACACATTCTGGTACGCCACGAGCAGGCCGCTGTGCACATGGCTGACGGTTATGCCCGTGCCACCGGTGAAGTCGGCGTGGTGCTGGTGACCTCAGGGCCCGGTGCCACCAACGCCATTACCGGCATTGCCACTGCGTATATGGACTCAATTCCGCTGGTGGTGCTTTCAGGCCAGGTGCCTTCCAATCTGATCGGCAACGATGCCTTTCAGGAATGCGACATGATAGGCATCTCCCGCCCTGTGGTGAAACACAGCTTTCTGGTGACAGATCCCAGAGATATCCCGTCCATCATCAAGAAAGCCTTTTATATCGCTGCCACCGGCCGCCCCGGTCCTGTGGTGGTTGACCTGCCAAAGGATTGTCTCAATCCCCAGCACAAATTTGAGTACCAGTATCCTGAGTCAGTCAGCCTGCGCTCCTACAATCCCACAGTGCATGGCCACAAAGGCCAGATCCGCCGGGGATTCAAGGCCCTGCTGGAAGCCAAACGGCCTGTGCTGTATATCGGTGGCGGCGCGATTATGGCCAGCTGCAGCGACCAGATAATCCAGCTGTCGGAGCGGTTGCATATTCCTGTGGTGACGACCCTGATGGGGCTTGGCGCGTTTCCAGGTACCCACGCCAACAGTGTTGGCATGCTGGGCATGCACGGCTGTTATGAAGCCAACATGACCATGCACAACAGCGACCTGATTTTCGCGGTGGGCGTGCGTTTTGATGACAGGACCACCAATAATCTGGAGAAATACTGCCCTGACGCTACGGTACTGCACATCGACGTCGACCCTTCGTCGATTTCCAAAACCGTGGCGGCAGATATTCCCATCGTGGGCAGCGCCGATACCGTGCTCAACGATATGCTGGCGTTGCTGGATGAGCAGGGAAGTGGTGAGCGCGCGCCGGACGTACTGGATGCCTGGTGGGCTGATATCGACAGCTGGCGGGCACGTAAAAGTCTGGCTTACAAGATGGACTCCAACCGTATCAAGCCCCAGCAGGTGATCGAGACCCTGTATAAACTGACCGGCGGTGATGCCTATGTTACCTCGGATGTGGGTCAGCATCAGATGTTTGCCGCCCTGTATTATCCGTTCGACAAACCCCGTCGCTGGATCAACTCAGGGGGCCTGGGCACCATGGGCTTTGGTCTGCCAGCCGCCATGGGCGTGAAAATGGCGCTGCCCAATGAAACCGTGGTGTGCGTCACCGGTGATGGTTCAATTCAGATGAATATTCAGGAGCTATCGACCGCCCTGCAGTACGACACTCCAGTGAAAATCATCAACCTTAACAACCGCTTCCTTGGTATGGTCAAACAGTGGCAGGACATTATTTACGCCGGGCGTCACTCCCACTCCTACATGGATTCTGTGCCCAATTTCGCCAAAATTGCCGAGGCCTATGGTCATGTGGGCATCGCCATCAGCTCCCCCGATGAGTTGGAGCCACAGCTTAAAAGAGCACTGGAGATGAAAGATCGCCTGGTGTTTGTCGATATCAGTGTCGATGAAACCGAGCACGTGTACCCCATGCAGATACGTGGCGGGGGCATGAATGAGATGTGGCTGAGCAAGACGGAGAAAAGCTGATGCGGCGGATTATTAGTTTGTTACTGGAAAACCAGCCCGGCGCCCTGTCCCGAGTGGTCGGCCTGTTTTCCCAGCGTGGCTACAACATTGAAAGCCTGTGCGTGGCGCCCACCGACGATGCCACGCTGTCGCGGCTGAATATCACGGTGGAGGCTGACGAATCTGTGCTGGAGCAGATCGAGAAGCAACTGCACAAGCTGATTGATGTGCTCAAGGTGTCCAACATTACCGACAGCGCTTATATCGAGCGTGAGCTGGCGCTGGTTAAGGTCAAGGCCCAGGGCGATATGCGTGAAGAGGTTAAGCGGATGTCGGATATTTTCCGCGGCCAGATCGTGGATGTCACAGCCGGCCTGTATACCATTCAGATCGCCGGTACCACAGAAAAGCTGGATGCCTTTATCCGCAGTCTGGCGGAGGCCACCAAGGTGGTGGAAGTCTCCCGCTCAGGTGTGGTGGGCTTATCCCGTGGCGATAAAGCCATGAAAGCCAGCTGATACAAAGCCTTGGGTAAAAACGACAAAGGGAGCCAGTGGCTCCCTTTGTTTTCAAACTGATACTGATTACTCAGCCGTCTCGGCTTCCAGCAAACGGCTGGTGGAGATCTCAATCTTACGGGCCTTCATCGCCTCAGGAATTTCCCGTACCAGTTCAATATTGAGCAGACCGTGCTGCAGATTGGCACCGGTGACAATCACATGATCCGCCAGCTGGAAGGTACGCTCAAAGCCGCGCTCGGCAATGCCCTGATGCAGATACTGACGCTCGGCATCCGGCTCTTTACGCACGCCTTTAATCAGCAGCTTTTCGCCTTCGCTGGTGATTTCCAGTTCTTCCATCGCAAAGCCGGCAACGGCCATGGTGATGCGATAGCGGTTTTCACCCAAAAGTTCGATATTGTATGGCGGGTAGCTGGCATTGCCATTGTTGGCGGCGGCATGTTCGGCCAGACGGGCTAAACGATCAAAACCAATGGCACTGCGAAAAAGTGGAGAAAAATCATAGTTACGCATAGTCATATCCTTGTATTAAGCAATATGTTGAAACCTTGAAGGGTTAAGTTATGTCGGGCCGACACCTGTCGCACCCGCGTTATCATCCGGGGATATCATGCCACCGGATAAACGACTGCCCCGAAGGCACAGTCTGGTGAGCTTACTGAGCTCACTATAAGAAATAGGGGCGTCATTGGCCGTTTCAAGGGCTGCAAACAAAATTTTTTGCATTGGGAGGCTAATAAAAAAAAGCAGCCCGCAGGCTGCTTTTGACAATGCACGTCAGCTATCCATTATTTGGCGCAGCTTTTCACCACATCACCGGCACGCATGAACACAGGGTGACCGCCCCGGGCAGGGTCATAGTCAACCGCCTTAATGTCTTTATGCTTGACGAAATATTCACGCAATACCGCTGCATCGGCTATCTGAGTATCAACATAGGTCGGCAGCTCGGTGACGATGGGATACTTGTCCCCGCCCTTGGCACTGAAGTTGATCAGGGTGAAGGTATACTTGTCTTCTAGGGCAAACTCTCGACCGCCCAGAGACTTGATGGCGACTATGTCACTGGCGCTGGCATCTGGATTAATCTCAGTGGCATCACAGTGCACTGTCATTTCCATCGGATACAGCTGCGGCATGCCGCCACCGGTTTTGACTGCCACATTGGCCAGATAATCCTGCACTTGCGCGCCGCTCATGGTCACGAAAGACACCGCATTGCCGAATGGCTGCACCTTAATCACATCACGGTAAGTGATATCACCGGCCTGAATCGAATCGCGGATCCCGCCTGAGTTCATCACCGCGAAATCAGAGGTTACCGCATAGTTGTCGGTCACCCATTCACCATAGGCGCGGGTCAGCAACTGCCCCAGATTGGTCTGCTGCGCACGCACATCATTGCGATCGCCATTGAGTTTGCCATCGGTGTGCGACAGCACTTCATCCAGCAGCGCCTGACCCTGATCCTGATAGAATTTCAGGGTGTCCAGTACCACTGCATCCTGCACAATCTCCTGAGTGGCAAACACCAGTTCACCGGCCTCATTCTTTTGCTTCAGATTGACCGGAATGAGCTGGTAGTTGACCAGGCTTAGCTTGCCATCCTGATATTCAAAATCGGCACGGCCCACATATTTGCCCCACTCATAGGCCTGCATAATGAAGGTGCCATTCTGAATATCCGGTTTACACTCATCTCCCGGCTGGAAGTCGGCGTAACTCTTGCCGTCCGGCTCCATACACACAGGGTTTTGCGAGTGACCACCGATAATGGCCTGCAGTTTGCCCTGCTCAAGGGAGCGGGCCAGCATCACATCACCGGGTGCCTCAGTGCCGTGCTCGCCATTGGCGTAATGGCCCATGTGCGTCAAAGCGAAGACCATATCCACGGTTTCATTGGCTGCTATTTCAGCCAACACCTTGTGGATTTCTTCCTGTGGCTCGGTGAAGTGCAGATCTTTGACATTGTCAGGGCTGACAACTTTTGGCGTGTCTTTGGTGGTGAAACCGATAATGGCGATATTCAGCCCATTGACCTCAAACACCTGATAGGGCTTGAAGTATCGCTCATCGGTCGGCTGGCCATCAATTTTCTTGTAGATATTGGCCGCCAGCATGGGGAACTGGGCAATTTTTGCCTGCATATCCAGAGTGGTCAGTGGATTATCAAATTCGTGGTTCCCTACGGCCATGGCATCATATCTGATGAGGTTCATGCCGATAAAATCGGGAACCGCATCCTGCATATCTGACTCGGGGACGCCGGTGTTGATATCACCGCCAGACAGCAGAATAGTTTGCCCGCCATGATATTCAACCTCATCACGGATCTGGTCAATCAGGGTCTTGCGGGCAGCCATACCGTACTCACCATCTTTGTTGTGCCAGAAACGGCCATGGTTATCATTGGTATGCAGTACGGTAAATTTGGTGCAATCCAATGAACCGTCGGAACAAAGCAGTGGATTAGGCTCGTCGTTATTGTCATGGCAACCGGCAAGCGCAGCGAGAACCGCAGTGGTGATCAGCCCTTTGGCCAATTTGTTGGTCATATCCAACTCCATTTTTATAATCAGGCACCGTCATTCCCCTGGGCAATGCCCGTGATTGAGAATGCAGTGCTTCTTTGTAGGTTTATTTCCATCATCTGGGTGCGATTGGCATCGCAGGAGGGATAGTAGCAACAGGGCGCATGATCACCTGCTTAATTAGCCAGCAGTTGAGTAGCAGTTCTGACTATAAAGTGCGCGGTCACATTCAGGACGGGACATGCTCCAAAAAAGCAAAAAAATTGCCCATAAAAAAGGCAGCCCGCGGGCTGCCTGATAAGTCATGAAGTGTGTTCAGCGCTCGGCGCAACTGTTGACCCGCTTCTTGCCAACAAAATAACGCACGTTATTGCCCAGGCTCAGTTCACTTTCAACTATGTTGCCTTTCTGCTGCAGATATTCACGAAATACCTGCGCGTCTGTCTGTTGCAGATTGAGTACATCGATAATCGGGTAACCATCTCCACCGGCAGCGCTGAAACCGGAAATGGCGAAGCTGTAGGTCTCAGCCGGTGAAAATGGACGACCACCTATGCTGTGGATCTTTGCCTGCCGGGCATCACAATCCACATCCAGTTTGATGTTACTGAGCTGTGCCAGCCCACCACCAGTCAGCGAGGTGACCTGATCCAGATAGATCTGCAACTGCGAGCCAGTCATGGTAGCCTTGGTGACAAAGTTCCCGAAAGGCTGCACGGTGAGCACATCACGATAGCTGATCACGCCAGGCTCTATCGATGCCCTGACACCACCGGCATTAATGACCGCGAAATCTGCCTTCACCAGCTCATGATTGCGAAATGCTTCGCCCATCAAATAGCCAAGATTGGTTTGCCGACTGCGAACGCTGTCACGCTGACCATCCAGCAGCACCTCTGAATAAGCAATTCGCTGATCCAGCAACTGCTCGCCGGTCTGCTGATAGGGCGCCAGCGTTTGCAGCATCATGGGATCTTCCGGGATCACCGGCCCTGCGGATTGACGCTCGCCATTGGCATCTCTTAACTTCAGATTCACCGGGATCAGCTGATAATTCAGCAGCTCCAGCTGACCATTGAAGTAGCCGAAATCGGCGCGGCCCACGTATTTGCCCCACTCGTAGGCCTGCATGATCCAGGTGCCATTCTGCCGGTCTGGCACGCAGTCATCACCGGGTTTGAAATCGGCATATTGTTTGCCGCCCGGCTCCATGCACACAGGATTTTGTGAATGACCGCCAATAATACCGTGCAATTGTCCGGGCATCAGTGCGCGGGCCATCTTCACATCCCCCGGCGCCTCACTGCCATGGTTGCCATCGGCATAATGGCCCATGTGGGTAAGGGCGAACACCAGTTGCACATCCGGATGATACTCACGGATCTCCTTGAGCACAGAGGGCATCACTTCAATCGGATCGGCAAAGTAGACATCATCCACATTATCCGGATGCACCAGATGAGCGGTGTCTTTGGTCGTCATGCCCACCACAGCCAGCGTGACACCATTGAGTTTAAAGATGCGATAGGGCTCAAAATAGTGCTCAGCAGTCACACTGCGATTGGCGTCGCGCTTGAAAATATTGGCCGCCAGCATGGGAAACTCTGCCAGCTGCCTTTGCATTTCCAGCACCGACATTTCATTGTCGAACTCGTGGTTACCCACCGCCATGGCATCGTAGCCAATCAGGTTCATGCCGATGAAGTCAGGCACGGCGTCCTGCATGTCGGACTCGGGCACCCCGGTATTGATATCACCGCCAGAGAGCAACAAACTCTGTCCGCCCGCCGTAGCAATCTGTGCCCGCTGCTCGTCAATCAGGGTCTTGCGCGCAGCCATGCCATACTCATCATATTTGTTGCGCCAGAAGCGGCCATGATGATCGTTGGTATGCAGGATTGAGAATCTGACGCAGGCATCACCGGCCTGCGCACAATTTTGTGGCGCTACTGCGGACTGACATCCAGCCAACAGCAACGCTGAGACCATCATGGCGAGCGCCGTGCTTGGGAGATAAGATATTGACATAAATCCTTTTCTCGGAAGAAATACGGCTCAGTTCCGAGCCTTCCATAACCTGGCGGGATGATAACAGGAATGTCGCCCCGGCCCCATACCTTAATACCTTTGAATGTGATTGGGGCAACGAAACCCATCACTCCCGCGCGCTCAGAAACGCGTCATCAGCCAGTTGCGAATAGCCACTATTTGCTCAGGATGAACACTGTGCCCCATGGTATAAGTCTGCCAGCCGGCGCGATAACCGCCCTGTACCAAGGCATGGTTGGCGAGCAAGCCAGCGGAGACGGGCACCACATCGTCCTGCTCACCATGCATCTGCAATATCGGTGTATCTTTGTTGGCCTCATGCAGGCCGTCGGGTAAACGATCGCCTGTGGGCAGATAGCAGGACAGCGCCAATATCCCTGCAAGTTTGTGCTCCAGACGCAAAGCGGTGAACAGCGTCATCACCCCACCCTGACTGAATCCCGCCAGAATAATGCGCTCAGATGGAATACCCGCGGCAATTTGCTGCTCAATCAACTCGCGAATGCGCTGCTCTGATGCCAGCACGCCGGCCATATCCGCCCGCTCCAGCAAATTCATGCTTTTGATGTCATACCAGGAGCGCATAATGTAACCATTGTTGATGGTTACCGGCTGCTCAGGCGCATTGGGGAAAATAAACCGGATACCGTGAGCATGCCCCAGATTAAATGCCGATACTATGGGGGCAAAGCCCTCCCCGGAATCGCCCAGCCCGTGCAGCCAAATCACGGCGGCATCGGCTGATTTTGGGGGCTCAATGATTACTGCGTCAATCGTCATGTACCGCTCCTGAAAATCTGTACTTCACAAAGAGTTGCAAGCATACGCAAATTCATCCGTATCAGCAAAAAGCGAATAAGTTTGTCGAAATTTCGCTATTTACCACACCTGAACCTGTGTTCACAATGGCCTTAACAGAGGAGAGCACAGCATGGGATTACTGCAAAATGGGCAATGGGTCGATCAGTGGTACGACACCAACAAAAGCGGCGGTAAGTTTGTCAGGGAAGAAGCCAGATTCCGCAACTGGCTGACAGCGGACGGCAGCCCGGGGCCCGACGGCCAACCGGGATTTGCGGCGCAGTCCGGTCGCTATCACCTGTATGTGTCACTGGCCTGCCCCTGGGCGCACAGGACGCTTATCTTCCGCCAGTTGAAAGGGCTGACTGACCATATTGGGGTGACTGTGGTTGAGCCCCATATGCTGGCAAACGGCTGGGAATTTGCCGGTCCGGCGCAAAGCGACATGGCGCAGCATATTGATGGCGCTGAACCTGATCCGCTGTACGGCCTGGATTACCTGTATCAGCTCTACCAGCAGGCGGCGTCAGACTACTCTGGACGGGTCACAGTGCCTGTGCTGTGGGATAAACAAACCCAAACCATAGTCAGCAATGAATCATCTGAAATTATCCGCATGTTCAATAGCGCGTTTGATGACATAACAGGCAATACCCTGGACTTTTATCCTGTCGATCTGCGCACCCGGATAGACGAGCTCAATGGGTGGATCTACCCCAATATCAATAACGGCGTATATCGCGCAGGTTTTGCCACCAGCCAAAGCGCCTACGAGCAGGCATTTGATGCTGTGTTTAATGCACTGGATCAGCTGGAAACAAGACTGAGTTCACTCAGGTATTTAACCGGCAACCGCATCACGGAAGCCGACTGGCGTTTATTTACCACGCTTATCCGATTTGATGCCGTGTATGTGGGTCACTTCAAAACCAACAGACAACGTATTGAGGACTATCCGGCAATCTCCGGTTACCTAAGGGATCTGTACCAGCAACCGGGTATCGCGCAGACAGTGAACTTTGAACATATCAAGCAGCACTATTACTTCAGCCACGGGCAAATCAATCCGACCCGAATCGTACCCATAGGGCCTGAAATTAACTACTTAACTCCCCATGGCAGGCGGGATAGATAGTTGATAACTGACGTAAAAAGTGGACAGGTCCTGCTGCACCTACAGCAGGATCTGCTCGCCGAGAAACCCGATAAGCTCATCCGCCTGCTGCACATGGTCCAGCTTCAGGCTCCACCTGACCGCGCCGGCATCAGCGCTCAGTACCAGCACATCCCGGTGCAGTTTGATATCTTCCACCATGGCCTGCAGCATGACGCCGGGAGCATTGAGGCGTACCTGGATTTCAAAGGGCGTCAGAATTAACCGGCCCTGACTGAATTGAATAATCATCGACTCTCCGCGCTGCCGATGGCTTATCGACAGCAAAAAGCCCGGCATTCACCGGGCCTGGCACTTTACCTAATGTAGTAATTACCCTACTTAGCCGTGGTGATGGCCGCCCACACCATGGGCATGACCATGGGCGATCTCTTCATCTGTAGCTTCGCGAATACCCGTCACTTCCAGATCGAACGTCAGTGCCCGGCCTGCCAGCGGATGGTTAATGTCAATGTCCGCCATAAACTTGCCGACCTTGACCACAGTCACCTGACGCTGCCCCTGATCGGTATGCACCATAGCCGCCATACCAGGCTTCCACACTTTGGCGCCCATCAGGTGCTTAACCGGCACCCGCTGCACGGCGTTTTCAATCACTTCACCATAGGTATCGACCGGATCCGGAGTCACTGACAGTTTGTCGCCCACCGCCTTACCTTCCAGCGCCTTTTCAATACCTGGCATCATGTTATCGTGGCCGTGCAGATAAGCGACTGGCTCCAGTCCGATATTGGACTCCAGCACGTCACCTTGTTCATCTTTCAGCGTGTAGTGGAACTGCACCACCATGTTGTCTTGTACTGTCATGTTTAACCTTCAGTGTCACTGACTGAGTTGTATCAAAGAATGCCCAGCTTCTCGAGGGTTTGTGGCTGTGGAAAACCATCGGCCACCAGTCCCTGACTGAGCTGATATGCCCGCAGACCGGCAATGGATTTCGGGCCGAGGATACCATCAGGTTTGCCCACCTCATACCCCAAATCATTGAGTTTTGCCTGCAACTGCTTGAGGGTATCGCGCGATAATGGCGTTTGCTCAGGCGGCGCGACCTTCAAAGCGCCGGCGCCGATAATACGGTCCGCCAGGTGCCCCACCGACAGGGCGTAAAATACACTGCGGTTCCAGCGCATCATCACATCAAAATTACCATAGGTCAGAAATGCCGGACCTGCGGCCCCGGCCGGCAAGTGCAAGGTCGCCTGCATGTCCAGCGCAGGCAGTCTACCGCCATTGGCCTGGGTCAACCCCAGTTCCCCCCACTGTTTGAGTGAGCGGGTTTTGCCGTCGGTCAGATGGGCGTAATCAAATCCGCCGGGCAATACCACTTCCCGGCCCCAGCGCTCATTGCGCTGCCAGCCAAGCTGCTGCAGAAAATGTGCCGCCGATGACAGTGCGTCGTCAGTGCTGTTCCACAAATCGGCTTTGCCATCGCCATCGCCGTCCACCGCGTAACTGGCATAGGCCGTTGGCATAAACTGGGTATGCCCCATGGCGCCTGCCCAGGAGCCCACCATCTGCTCATTACTGAAACCATATTTTTGCTTGAGTTTCAGCGCCTGCATCAATTCCTGGGTGAAATAACTGCTGCGTCTGTGGTCACAGGCCAACGTCGCCAGCGAATCGAGCACCGGCATCTTGCCTTTGTAACCACCGAAGTTGGTTTCCATACCCCAGAAGGCCACCAGATACTGAGGCGGCACGCCATATTCTCTGGTCAGTTTATCCAGCAGTGGCCTGTGCTCTTTCAGCAGTTTGCGGCCCTGCTCTACCCGCCAGTCAGTCACCCGCTTATTGAAATAGCCGGCAAAAGTCTGGGTAAATTCCGGTTGTTTGCGATCAAGCTCAATCACCCGTTCGACCATAGTTAATTTGCCCAAGGTGCCGCTGATGATGATTTCATCGATACCTTCGGTGCGGGCTTTTTGCTGTAACTCCTGCAGACACTGGTCAAATCCGGCCTTATCCAGTGACGGCAACGCCTCTGCTGCGGCGCCACTGGCCACCAGCATCAGCGCGAAAAGCGAATGGTACTTCTTCAATTCCGCGACTCCGTACTTATCTGTCTGACACGCCAGACAGCTGACTCCTGTTGAATTGTGTTTCATCCTGACCCAATGTGACCGGGATAACAATCAAGATTTGGGGGGAACAAGGCTGTTTTGCTTAAATTTGACCAATCAGACGCAAAATGGTGCCCTTTGTAACCCGGATTTCATTGACCCTGAACAGGCAGGACACGCTATAATGCCGGGGCAAATAAACCAAAGGGGATAAGCATGTCTGATTTAACGCCTGCTCTGGCAGCATTTATTGAAAACGTCAAAGACAGCCAGTGTGTTTGGGGCCTGCAGGACGAGACCGGTGAGGGTTGGGTTGTCTGTGACTCTGTGGAGTTTGAAGACACTGATGTGATGCCTCTTTGGTCTTCTGAAGACAAAGCCAAAGCTCACTGCAGCGATGAGTGGGCCAACTATCAGCCAGCCGCTATCCCACTGATGGATTTTCTGGAATATTGGGTATCTGATTTCAACGATGACGGCGTGCTGGTCGGCATCGACTGGGACGGCGAGAACGAATGCCCTGAGCTGGATCCCATTGAGCTGGCCCAGGAGCTGGCCGATATCGAAGAAGAAAGCAAATAATCAGGGTTATTGACCTGTGAGGGCTGCCACTGCAGCCCTTTTGTTATGTCAGTAATTGATATTCCGTTTGAATACCGACATTTATGCTGGTTCTGTGGCGAACCTGGCAGTACCAGCTTCAACTTCAAAGCCGGTAAAAACAGCCCTCACCCATCACTTAAGTTGCCCTGCTGCACTGAGTGCCATGCTCTGGCGGTAAAAGCTCCCGCCACTTCGGTATGGGAATGCCTTAGCGGCGTCAAAGATGCCCTCATCAAACGCTATGCCAAACACCTGGCCATAGGCGACAACTGGACCCGCGAAGAACTTGAGGCATCAGGATTCTCCTGCCGGATTTTATCCGGGTTCCGGGAAAGTGGCTGGATGATGTATGAAATCGCCAGAGACAGAGTGAACTTCAGCCCCTGGCCGCTCAGTCTGGATGGCATTGCGCTGGATGAGCATAGAGCCACTCTGTTTGCCTTCAATGGCTTGTCTTTCGGCAGTGTAGGCAAAGCAAGAGATTATTATCAGGCGCTGTATGGATTGGACCGGGAGTTTTTCACGTCGCTGATTAATTTGTTGGGCCAGCCGCGTTTCGGCTACGCACTCAAACTCGCTAGACTGTATCGTACCTCAGGTGCGCGGGATAAACAGCGGGTACTGAGAGAACTGGCAGAAGACGCACGCTAGGGGCTTGACCGGCAGTACTGCGGCCTGGACTTAAGCCTGGACGTTAATACAGCTCGGGGTTTATTGTTATTTCTTCATTGTTTTCGCTCGAATGACGCGGGAGCTCAGCCAGTACACAATCACTCTGTTTCCGCATCAGTCTGTTCATCCCCATTGAATGACGCAGCTTAAGCGTCACCCGCTTCCACCATTTGAATACGCTCCTGCACCAGTGTTACCAACATGTCTGGCTGGAACTTGGAGATAAAGCGGTTACAGCCAACTTTCTCCGCCATGGCGTTATTAAAACTGCCGGACAGCGACGTATTGAGCACCACATAAAGATGTTTGAGCAACGGATCCTGACGGATCTCATGGGTCAGCTTGTACCCGTCCATCTCAGGCATTTCCGCATCGGTGATCAGCATCAGCAGATGCTCACTGTCAACCTTGCCCTCTTCAGCCCATTGCTTGAGCAACTTGTAAGCATCCAGACCATCATTGACCGTAGTGATCTTCACCCCTAATGGCTCAAGCACATCCTTTACCTGACGCCTGGCTGTACCTGAGTCATCGGCCACCAGCACATGAGTACCAGCCATTCTCGCCGTCACTTCGGACTCCAGCAACTCTTTGGAAACTTCGGTGTCGTAGTCAATAATTTCTGCCAGCACTTTTTCCACATCAATAATGGACACCAGATCAATGCGGTCACCATGCTGCAGCCGGGTAATCGCCGTGAGATAGTTATTGGCACCGGATGACTTGGGCGGTGGCAAAATATCATTCCAAGTCAGATTGACTATGTGCTCGACCTGTCCTACCAAAAAACCCTGAATGGAACGATTGTACTCAGTGATAATGAGATTGGACTCAGAGGTCAGTTCCATCGGTTTAAAACCGATAGCGCCTTTCAGGTTGATAACGGGGATCGACTGGCCACGAATGTTGGCAACGCCACAAATATGTGAGTGACTCCCGGGCATTTGATTCAACCTTGGCAGCTTTACGACCTCACGCACTTTAAATACGTTGATTGCAAACAGCTGGGATGTATTTACCCGAAACAGCAGCAACTCAAGGCGGTTTTCACCTACCAGCTGGGTTCTCTGATCGACGGTTTCCAATACTTTTGACATATGCTATCCCATGCGCGGCAGGTTCGAACAACCTGTACTCAACCGATATGATTTTTAAGCAATTATAGCGACATTGTGGCCAGATTACGCCCTTTGGCGACAGGAAATTCAAAATGGGCGGTCAAAATTACACCGCAGGAGCATTCCAGTGTCCGGCAAAATGTTGTTTGTTCTAAAGATAGCAAAATCTGGGATAAGTAACCGGTTAATCAGTCCCTGACGGGTTTCTGCACCAGAATGACGCCGGTTAAATCCAGCAGACACCGCTCCTTTATCAACACAAACCCGGCTGATGCCAACCCGCTGAGCAATTGCTGATGATTAAAGCGGTTTACCTGTGGATGCTCAAACAGCCTGCGGCTCAGTGGATTGCAGATGGCCAATCGATACAAATCTTCCAGCAGAAAATATCCACCCGGACGCAATACCCGGAATACTTCCGCAACAGCATGCTGCCAATCGACAATATGATGGAAAACGGCAAAGTTGCACACCAGATCGAACCGATTATCGGCAAATGGCAGAGCCGTCGCATCGGCCATCAGCACTTCAATCCCGGGGTCATTGATGTATTTACGGCTCACAAAAGCCACTTGCTCCTCATCCAGATCGATGGCAACGATACGTCGTCCCCCAAGATGACGTTTAATCAATTCAACACCCTGTCCAAAACCACAGCCAATCTCGAGCGCCGACTCTATATTGCCTGGCCCGGCCGGAAACATCGACAGCGACAGCGGCGCTTCAATACGCGCCTGCACCCATAGCCTCAACGGATGACTGATTATGCTTTTTTCGAAGTGATTCAATTTCATTGCTTTGTCTCCAGCAGTGCAACCAGTGATCATTGCCAGTAAAACATACGTATTGAGCGGGACAAAAGTTTCATCGAGGTGTCTATGCAGCTTCCCCTGTTTCCACTGAGAATCTGTTTATTGCCGGGTGGTTATACCCAGCTTCGCATTTTTGAGCCCAGATACCAGCGATTGGTCAGCGAATCGCTGACCCATAATGCTGGCTTTGGCCTGTGCATGCTGTCTGACGACGGCAAACAAGTGCTTACCTTTGGTACCCATTGTTATATAACCGACTTCGAACGATTGCAGGATGGCATGCTCGGCATCACTGTGCGTGGCGAGCAGAGATTTATCATCAATAGCATGACCACTGAAAATGACGGTTTGCGGCGTGGCACTGTCTCGCTGCTGCCCCAGTGGCCGGCGACTCGCCTGCCTGAAATCGATGTACGGCTGGGTGACACGCTGCGCGAGTTACTCAAACAACTTCCCGCCCAGCTGCAGCATTACAACAACAGTGACTTTATGGATTTGAGTTGGTTGTGTCAGCGCTGGCTGGAAATCATTCCCGTCAGTGCCAAAGATAAGCAAACCTGCATCGCCGCAGACGATCATCACAGAGCACTGGAATTTATAAGAACCCTGTTTCAGGAATGATCCACACCGGCATTCAATGCGTACCGACTCTCATCAGTGAAAACCGGACAGACACATGGAAAAAGTCACGACATGGGGTGCAAAGTCCAGCTACCATCAGAGCAGTTGTTGCTCGACAGGGATCATTATGGAAGCGGAAGCATCAGGGTTACAGGCTGAGCAGTTACTGCAACTGCTGGAACAGGTAGCCTGTCACAGAGACAAACAGGCATTCGCCCTGCTCTTTAAACATTTTGCCCCAAAGATCAGGGCATTTGGAGTACAACGCCTCGGTCAGCAAGGTCTTGCGCTGGACTTGTTGCAGGAAACCATGACCACAGTGTGGACCAAAGCACATCTGTTCAACGGTGAGAAAGGCGCAGTCAGCACCTGGGTGTTCACCATCATGCGTAATCAGTGTTTTGACATGCTGCGCCGGGTTCAGCACAACCGTGAAGACGCCTACGGGGATGACATCTGGCCTTTGTTTGAAGACTGCGACAGTGGCGATGGTCTGGGCGATCATATGCTGTCAGAAAAGCTGCTTAAAAATATGGATAAGTTGCCGCTGTTGCAGCGGCAGGTGGTTCAGGGCGTCTACCTGCAGGAACTCAGCCAACAGGAGCTTGCAGAACGCCTGGGGATCCCCATTGGCACAGTTAAATCACGCTTGAGATTGGGTTTGGAAAAGTTACGAAGCTACCTGGAGAAACATCATGATTAATTTCCACCCCAGTGATGCCCTGCTTCAGGCCCACGTCGCCGGCGAGCTGCCGCTGGCACTGACGACCGCAGTCGCCGCCCACTGTGAATTGTGCGAGGTTTGCAAAGCCCGTACCGCTCAGCTGAGTGATAAATTCGCCCAAGAACTCTTTGATGTCGCTCCCTTTGGCGCAACGGAGTTAAGTGAATTTGACGCAGTCACCATGCTGACAGGCATTACCGCCATGGAACCGGCAATAGAGTCAACACCAGTTCTGTCACCCCAGATAGCAATAGGCGGTGACACCTACAGCTTGCCGCGGGTATTTCGTCATCAACTGCAGGACAACTGGAAAGGTATAGGGAAAGTCAATCGGCTGCGGTTGGCAACCGGTGAAAATCGTGCCCGAGCCAGCTTACTGCACATTGCTGCCGGAGGAGAGATCCCGGCTCACACTCACAAAGGTCAGGAGGTGACGCTGTTGCTGGCCGGAGAGTTCAGTGACGAGTATAGCAACTATCAACCCGGCGACTTTATCGTGATGAGCAGTGAGCATGAACATGCCCCAAGAACGGCTTCAGGTTGCCTGTGCTACACCCTGGTGGATGCACCGCTCTACTTCACCAAAGGGATAAGTAAGCTTTTGAATCCTATTGGCGAATTAATCTATTGACGCTGACAGCGGCGGTCCGGGAGGATCGCCATTATTGTTGATGAAACAGAATTGACAATCCCAAAACCATAGATAATATAGCTTTTGTCGGGTAGTTCTTCACCACCCGACATCTCGCCAGGATTGACCTTTTCGGGACTTCTCCCGCCAAAACTCCAAATCTCAGGCCTTCACATAACCGTCATCTGGATATGGTTGACTTGCTGAAATGGTTTTTGGGGTCAATGCTTGGAAGAGGCGCTCTGGCCAACCAGCCATTACGTTTCTTCCCCTGAACTCAACATCGCTGCTTCGTGGGTGACGAAGCTGAGGATTTGTTTATTGAACCTATTTGTTCGCCTCTGAGGCGAAAAAGGACAAGAAAGGAGTGTGACCATGTCATACAAAGTAGATAACTATGAAATTAATGTTTGTTTTCCGGTAGATGCAATTTCTATCAACAAGAATTCCATCGCGTTTACAGACAAGCAGGGAAAAAACAAGCAAACCTTCTCAAAGCGTACCGAAGCGCTGAAGTTCATGAAATGGTTGCTTAATCCTAACCAACGCTAACAGAAAGACACTCTCATCACGGCCCTGCTTCACCATTACTCGGGGCGAGTGTTAACCTCCCAATATGCAGTACTCTCAATAGCCGGTCAGGACCACATCTGCGATGCGCAGATGAGCCTGACCAGTAAATATCTCAGGGCAAACACAGACCCGGATATTTGCGCCGATATCTGGCCAACATGGTCTCATTGCCCAAAATCCCCCCCTGATGGATGTACATCAGGCAAGCTTGCGGATCTTGCTGCCGAATGTGTTTGAGCGCCATTAACCCCAGTGGGTCATACAGCAGTTCAAAGTCCAGCTCGCGGCTTCGCGCCTGCAGCCATATTTCGGCAAATTCCCGATACAGCTTGCCAAAATGGTATTTCCGGCCAAAGTCAACAATTCGTGGATGACAGGACGCATCCGCCTCCAGTTCAGTAAACTGGCTTTGCAGATAATCGATTCCCCCCACTGCGGGCACAGTAATGACTTGCAGGTCCAGATGATTGCGATGGAAATAGCGGGACAGAAACAGTGCCGTGGTACCTGTGCCCGCTGGCAAAATAACTTTCACATGTTGGTACTCCTGCGTCGAGCGCCAATCAGCCAGCTCTTTCGCCAACTGCTCAACACCGCTGGCCGCAAGCGCGCAGCGTCCCCCTTCAGGAACAAATATCGCCCGCGTTCGCGCTGGCAGTATTTTTTGTTCAATATAGTCAGCGACGCTCAGCTCACCTCTGTCACTCTGTTGATCAACCGGAACCACCCGGGCTCCCAGTGCCAGAGCACCGCGATAGTTGCCACTGGGATGAGCAGCCAACCAGTCACTGATATGATCAACATAAAACTCCAGCTGACAGCCTTTCAACTGCGCCAGTGCCGCCATGGTATAAAGGGAGTTGGCCTGAGCCGAACCGTACCCAATCAGGGTATCAATTTCACTGAAGTCCATCTCCAGCAGCGCCGCAAATTTACGCGCTTTATTTCCGCCAAAGGCCTGATGTAACAGATCATCACGCTTGATAAATACGGGAAAACCAAACAGCTCATGCTGCTCGATGGGCGAGTTGATCAACAACATGACTCATCATCCGAGGAAAAAACGCCAAGTTTATATCAATTGTATGGCCGAGGTGAGCACATGCACGCACATTGGCGCGCCTGTCACACTTCATTCCTTCGCTCGCATCAGAGCATTCACAGTGCCGTAAGCGATACACCATACCAACTGCCAGGACTTATTATCAGCCTATTTACCCCATTCCTCAGCCGTCAGCTTCTCGCAATACGGGCTTTTTCATCTGCGACTGACATCGCGCACAGTAAACCAACGATGACGTCTGTGACTGCCGGAAATAAGCCGGGATTGATATCAATGAGAATGAGCGGAAAAACCTGCAGCGCCTGACACCAATGTCAACCATCAGTTGCCAGACATCAAGCGCTGAAGGGACCAGAAGCTTGTGAGGGAAATGGCAGTAATAGGGTGGTCAAATTCCCCAACATTCAGGGAAATACCTCATCACCCATCAGCTGCTAAATTATTTTTATTTAAATATCAATGAATTAAAAATTGGCATAGTATCTGCTTAGAATGGGTAACTCTCTTTATTTGCAGGAATATTCTATATGTCGTTGATTCGCCTGATCCTCAATGTTCTGTGGCTGATTACCGGTGGGCTGGTGATGGGGCTTGCATGGTGGCTGGCCGGACTGCTGTGCTTTATCAGCATCATCGGGATCCCCTTTGGCCGAGCCTGTTTTGTGATTGGAGAGCTGACCTTCTGGCCTTTTGGTCAGGACATAGCCAATCGTGAATCAGTCACCGGCCGTGAAGATATAGGTACGGGTACAGCCGGAACTGTTGGCAATATCATTTGGTTCCTGTTATTCGGACTGTGGCTGGGAATTGGACACTTAACACTGGCCGTGGGCTGTTTCCTCTCTATTATCGGTATTCCGTTTGGCCTGCAGCATCTGAAACTGGCTATGCTG
This sequence comes from Shewanella sp. GXUN23E, assembly GCF_050865035.1. Taxonomy (NCBI): domain Bacteria; kingdom Pseudomonadati; phylum Pseudomonadota; class Gammaproteobacteria; order Alteromonadales; family Shewanellaceae; genus Shewanella; species Shewanella sp. GXUN23E. Next base: position 61,214 of record NZ_JBOZWP010000013.1, read on the forward strand.
AGTTTGATGCCCATAGGCCAAACTGTGGTCGCCAGAGCCTGATACTTGCTATACCGCAGAAACCAGGATGGTTTCATCATGAAAAACAGCAGACCTGGTCTGCTGTTTTTGTATGCTTCAAATGGCAGACAACAGTACTATTTGGCGCGAAGCTGTTGCCAGTACTCTGCTAAGGTCACAGCGGTATCCATACCAGACAACCCCGTGTTGAGGATCTCCAGCCAGCGCCGCCCTTCGTCAGAGCGCTGCAATGCCACGAACAAATGAGGCTGCGCCAACAGGCGACGACCGGGTTGCAGCTTGTCTTCAATGCCTGGCACACTGTTGGTCTGCAGCAAATACTTCACTGAATTCATATCCATCACCGCCGCATCCACTCTGGCAGTGGCCACCATCCGCAAATTCTGTTGATCTGAACTGGCCTCACGCACCGGCTGGCGCTTATTGGTAAACCAGGGCGCCAACTCTGGCATCGCCAGCACCTGCTCCCCAACGCCCAGGGTATATGCCTGCAGATCCTCCAACTCGAGCCAGCTTAACGGATGCAGCTTCATTTCCACCAAACCAATTGGACTGGTTGCAACCGGTCGGGAAAACACCAGCTCATCGGTCTGATACTCATAAACCGGCAACATCCCCAGATACTTTCCACCCGGTTTTGCTGCCAGCTTCTGTGCTCGGCTGGCACCATAAAAGTCCACTTTCAACTCATGCCCCATATTTGCCAGGGCCTTTTTAACAACATATACCACCGCCCCCTGCTCGGTCAGATTCGGACCGGCATAGGGTGGCCAGTACACTGCGGTCAGGTACAGCGTATCTGCACGCAAACTCAATGGATTCAGCAATAACAACAATAACAGTACTGCTTGCAGGTAACTTGTTCGTCGCATCTTTTCCTCCCGCGCCCACTTTCCCGGGCCATCGTGATGTTGCGATAACGGACAATATCTCATCAGTATAGTCAGCAAGTGTTACTCAATTGTTTTTACAGGATGAATTCAGCGGTTTGCTGAAATGATAAAGCTCTTGGAATTATTGGATGATACTCAGCGTCCTGGGAACAGTGACATAAATCGATTAGTAATGGTGATAGACGCTGTTTAAATGGGTCACGGCCAGTGACCTGAATCACACTTGCCGACTCATCTTACAGACTCCGGTGGAATAATTCACTATTCCTATCAGCATATTCCAACAAACGCTGCGATACACTTCACACAAAAGCAATCAAAGGCTGCGATAGCGGCAATCTAAACATTCGTTTTTTCAATAAGTTAAATCAAGATTACACTTCCTGAAAAACCTTACAAAGTACAAGGCCATCAAGGAAGCTAACGATGAAACCATTCACATTGTCCACCCTATGTATGAGTATTGCACTGAGTGTGCCGGCACTGGCTGAACCTATTCAGGTGATTGAACCTGCCAAGATCACCGAGCCTGAAAAAGTTGAACTGGGCAAGATGCTGTACTTTGAACCACGCCTGTCAAAGTCAGGATTTATCTCCTGTAACTCATGCCATAACCTGTCGATTGGCGGTGTGGATGCCATTCCAACCTCTATTGGTGATCAATGGCAACAGGGTCCCATCAACGCACCTACCGTGCTGAATGCGGACTATATGCTGGCGCAATTCTGGGATGGTCGTGCCAAAGACCTCAAAGAGCAGGCCGGAGGCCCTATCGCCAACCCCAAAGAAATGGGCTTCACCCATGAGCTGGCCGTCGATACCGTCGCTTCCATGCCAGCCTATCGCGCCATGTTTACAGAAGTGTACGGTGACAGCAAAGTCGATATCGACCGCATCACCGATGCGATTGCCGCTTTTGAGAAGACTCTGGTGACCCCCAACAGCCCATTTGATCAATATCTTAAGGGTGATCAGCAAGCCATTAGCGCCGATGCCAAAGCCGGCTATCAGCTGTTCAAAGACAAAGGTTGTGTCAGCTGTCACTCAGGTCCAGCCGCAGGCGGCACCATGTACATGAAGATGGGTCTGGTAAAACCTTTCCATACCAACAACCCGGCAGAAGGCCGCAAGGCCGTTACCGGCAGGGATGCAGACAAGTACGTATTTAAAGTGCCAACGCTGCGTAATATTGAACTGACCTATCCATACTTCCATGACGGCAGTGTATGGACGCTGGAAGATGCCGTTAACGTGATGGCCGATGTTCAGTTGGGTCAGGCATTGGATCCGAAACAAACAGCCCAGATGGTGGCGTTCCTTAAGTCACTGACCGGTGAGCAGCCAAAAATCACTCTGCCCATTCTGCCACCGTCAAATCATCAGACTCCACGTCCCCAGCCTTTCGTGGCTGAATAATCCAGAAAAAGCGCCGCAAATGCGGCGCTTTTATCATTATCGGAAATCGCTGTGATTAAAGGGCGTTCACCCCGCCAGGATTTACGATACGACTTCTTCTGAATGCAGTTCTTCATTCATCAGTTCCCGCATACGAAACTTCTGGATCTTGCCCGTCACTGTCATCGGATATTGTTCAACAAATTTGATGTATTTTGGCACCTTAAAGTAAGCCAGCTTTTGCGACAGAAACTCGCGAATGTCCGCTTCAGTCACGCGACTGCCGGGACGCACCTTGATCCATGCGCATACCTCCTCCCCATACCTGTCATTCTGCACACCAAATACCGCAGCATCCTGAATATCGCTATGGGTATAAAGTTTTTCTTCAATCTCACGGGGATAAATATTTTCGCCGCCGCGGATAATCATGTCTTTAATCCGCCCGACAATCTGCACATACCCTTCGGCATCCATAACGCCCAGATCACCGGAATGTAACCACCCCTCGATATCTATCGTCGCCCTGGTTTTATCCGGATCATTCCAGTACCCCTGCATAATGCAGTAACCGCGACTGCACACCTCACCGGGATGCCCAACAGGCAGCAGTTCACCAAACTCATCAACAATCTTGACGTCGGTATGAGGTAAGGCTCTGCCTACCGTAGTAACCTGTTTTTCAAGGGATGATTCCCGTTCAGTCATATTATTGATAGGACTGCACTCGGTCTGGCCATATCCAATTACCACCTCCTTCATGTGCATCAGATTCTGTACCCGCTTCATCACTTCTTCCGGACAGGTGGCCCCTGCCATCACGCCGGTGCGCAGGCTGCTCAAATCATATTGATTGAAATCAGGCAGTTCCAACTCTGCGATAAACATAGTTGGCACTCCATGCAGCGCCGTGCAGCGCTCCTGCTCGACCACTGCCAGCGTGGTGGCCGGGTCAAATGCATCGCCGGGAAATACGGCAGTGGCGCCCTTGGCGATACACACCAGATTGCCAAGTACCATACCGAAACAATGGTACAGGGGAACCGGAATACAGAGTCGGTCACTGGCGTCAAACCCCATGGCATCGGCAACCAGCAGGCCGTTATTAAGAATGTTGTGATGAGTCAGGGTCGCCCCTTTGGGATTACCCGTGGTACCTGAGGTAAATTGAATATTAATCGCATCATCCGCCCGCAGTTGTGTACCGATTTGCTGCAACCGGGCCAATTCGGCTTCGCCACCCAATTGGCACACATCGGGGAAATTAAACATACCGGCGGTTTTCCCGGTGCCGGTACGGATCACGCAGCGCAGCTCTGGTAGCCTGTTTGCCTGCAACTTGCCAGGCTCGCAGAAAGCCAGCTCAGGCGCCAGCTCCGCCAACATGGCCAGATAATCACTGGATTTGAATTTGTCATGGGTAATAAGCGCCCGACATCCTACGTTATTGAGGGCATATTCCAGCTCCTCTGGCCGGTAAGCCGGGTTGATACACACCATGATGGCGCCAATACGGGCAGTGGCAAATTGTGTCAGACACCACTCAATATTGTTGGGCGACCAGATGCCGACCCGATCACCCTGACCAATACCCAATGCCAGCAGGCCTGTTGCCAGTCGATCTATCTCCTGCAGATAACGGCGATAGTTCCAGCGTATATTCTGATGATGCATCACCACTGCTGGGTTATCACCGTAGCGTGATGCGATATCTTCCAGATAACTGCCAATGGTTTGCTGAATTAACGGCCGCTCTGTGTCCCCCCGGTATAGACTGGTGGTCAGAGGTAATGAATTTCGTTGATTGCTTGTCCTGTTGTCAGACATATCGCCTCCTTGCTTGTTATTATCTTCTGGCATCCCCAACGCCGGGAGACGCGTCCTGTGACCTTACCCAATCCCACCGGAAGGCCACAAGGAATAAACCGCTCTCTAAGACCAAAGGCTAAGGTCTGAGGGTTGATCAAGGGCTTGTCAAAATGTCAGGAAATTAGGCGATAATAGCCGGTAAACGCCATGACAACCTGCGGGCAGGACTTACCGGCCAATATAGAGCGCGACCCAAAGACCTTGCCTGACAACCGAACACAACTTAAGGAAAGCGATGAATTACTGGCTGATGAAATCTGAGCCCGATGAGTTCAGCATTGATGATCTGCAACGGGTCGGCACAGAGCCCTGGACCGGCATCCGCAATTATCAGGCACGCAACTATATGCGCGACAGCATGCAGATTGGTGACCAAATTCTGTTTTACCACTCCAGCTGCAAAGTCCCTGCCGTTGTTGGTATTGCTGAGGTGGCCAGTGCACCCTACGCCGATTTTTCAGCATTCAATCCAGAATCAACATACTTTGATCCCAAATCCTCACCAGATAATCCCCGCTGGCAGCTGATAGACATTCGCTTTGTCAGCCGTCTGCCCACACCGGTGACGCTTGAGCAAATCAAAGCCTGTCCGGATTTGAGCCAGATGGCGCTGGTCAATCGCAGCCGTCTCAGCATTCAGCCGGTGACAGAGCCGCAATGGCAGCAGATCCTCAGAATGGCAGGCGTCTGAAGCTCACCTCAGCGCCGCAGCAGCATCAACAGGCAAGTACTGGATTAACGCAGGGCCTCTCCGGGCAGGCCCGGGCGACTGAATTCCTCCAGGATCAGCTGGGTAAAGAGTTGCCCGGCTCTTCCCAGTGGACGCTCGCTGCCTGAAACCAGTTTGGGCGTGAAGGTAAAGCGGTTGCCAGCGGCAAAATCCACCATCACCAACTCACCGGCAGCCAGCTCATCGCCGACCAGATAATCGGGCATCCAGCCGAATCCCAGACCTTTCAGCAATGCGCTTTTTTTCATAATAAAGCCCGACAGATAAAACACCTTGTCGCCACCAAACTGCATCTCATCCTGATAGAGTGGCGCCGGCGAGGAGTCTTCAATCGTCAGTTCAACGTGCTGGCGCAGCTCATGCAGTTGCACGGCTTTCATCCCCGCCAGTCGGTGAGCCGGTGAAACCACCAGCAAACTGGTAATATCCGGTAAAAGCGTGACCTGATAGTGAGGCGCAGGGCGGAAATCCTTTACCAGCATCACATTGGCCTTATCCCGTTCAAACCTGTGCTGAACCCCGCCGAGGAACTCTACCGACAACTGAATTTTGGTGGGCACCCTGTGCTCGGCCATACGCTTGAGCGCAATCAGTATTGGCTCCATTGGCAGTGCCCCATCAATAACCAGCTCAAGCCTGGGCTCCCAGCCCTCGCTGTAGCTCTGCGCCAGGTGCTCTATATTGGCCATTTGTGCCAGCAGCTTTTGTCCCTCAGCCAGAATGGCCTTGCCCTCCGGAGTCAACTGCGCCCGATAGCTGTCCCGACAAAACAGGGTTACCCCCAGATGTTGCTCCAGCTTTTTTACCTGATAGCTGATAGCCGACTGGGCCTTGTGCAGCTGCTCTGCAGCTCCGGCGAAGCTGCCGCACTCCACCAAAACCTGCAGTACTTTGAAGCTCTCTATGTCGATTTTCATCCCTGCTCCCTGTCACGCTGGCATGACACTCTATCCACCATGCCCCTGCCAACAGCGCCTGGCGCCATACGGCATTCATCCAATGTGGAACAGCACTGTAACACCAACGTTACCATCTGAAAAATAGATGATGTTGATGGATTTATTATTCTTTTTTTTGTTGCTGCCGACAACTAAATTGTTAAACAGATCACATTAACAGCAGCCCCGTTCCGGAATGCTCTGAACGAGGGCCAACGGCGCTGGATAAGGAATACCGCTATGCCATTTTACGTCATGCAGGGACAAGTCCCCTCCAAACGGCACATTGCATTTGAAAAGCCCAATGGTGAGCTGTACCGCGAAGAGCTGTTCTCAACCCATGGTTTTGCCAACATCTATTCCAACAAATATCACCACAACATGCCGACCAAAGCCCTGGACGTGTCGGCGCTGTCGGTGACGCACGGAGAGCATTGGCAAGACAGCCTGATCCAGAACTACAAACTGGACTCCCGCAAGGCAGATCGCGACGGTAATTTTTTCACTGCCCGCAATAAACTGTTTTTCAATAATGACGTGGCGATGTACACCGCAAGGGTGACCGAAGACACCAAGTGTTTTTATCGTAATGCTTATGCCGATGAAGTCATTTTTGTGCACGAAGGCAGCGGCAAACTGTACAGCGAATACGGTGTGCTGGAGGTCAATCGCTGGGACTATCTGGTTATCCCCCGCGGTACCACTTATCAATTGAGGTTTGACAGCCTGGACAATGTCCGTCTGTTCGTTATCGAAGCCTTCTCCATGGTGGAAGTCCCCAAACACTTCCGTAATGAATATGGTCAGTTGCTCGAATCAGCTCCTTACTGTGAACGGGACATCCGGGTTCCCCAATTGCAACCGGCCATCGTTGAAAAAGGCCATTTTCCGCTGATCAGCAAATTCGGTGACAGATACCAGCAACTCATGTTGCAGTGGCACCCTTTCGATTTGGTCGGTTGGGATGGCTGTGTTTACCCCTGGGCATTCAATATCCAGGAGTACGCCCCCAAGGTTGGCAAAATCCACCTGCCGCCTTCAGATCATCTGCTGTTTACCGCTCACAACTTCGTGATCTGCAACTTTGTGCCTCGCCTGTATGACTTCCATCCGCAGGCGATCCCTGCCCCCTATTACCACAGCAATATCGACAGTGATGAAGTGTTGTATTACGTCGACGGCGACTTTATGAGCCGCAAAGGCATTGAAGCGGGCTACCTGACCCTGCATCAAAAAGGGGTACCGCATGGACCGCAGCCGGGCAAAACCGAGGCATCTATCGGTAAAAAGGAAACCTATGAATACGCCGTCATGGTGGACACCTTCGCCCCGCTGAAATTGACTGACAACGTTAAGCAAACCATGAGCGACGACTACAACCGCTCCTGGCTGGAAGACTAATTTGCCGGCTCAACCCGGCAGACCCATTTGAAACGGCCAACAGAGCCGGCAACCCATTGAAAGAGGAACAGACCATGGCAAGCGAACAAAATCCACTGGGACTGATGGGCATAGAATTTACCGAATTTGCCACACCAGATACGGATTTTATGCACCAGGTATTTATCGACTTTGGCTTTTCCATGTTGAAAAAAGCCAAAGATAAAGAAATCTACTATTACCGGCAGAACGATATCAACTTTCTGCTGAATCGCGAGCGTGCTGGATTCAGCGCTGAGTTTGCCAAACGCCATGGCCCGGCAATCTGCTCCATGGGCTGGCGGGTTGAGGATGCCCGGTTTGCCTTCGATACGGCCATCGCCCGGGGAGCCAAAGCCGCGCAGGACTGCCATAAAGACATGCCGTATCCGGCCATCTATGGCATCGGCGACAGCCTGATTTATTTCATTGACAGTTTCGGGGCCGACCACAGTATCTATGTTACGGATTTTGAAGATCTGGCTTCCCCTGTCATTGTCGCCGACAAAGGCTTTATGGAAGTGGACCACCTGACCAACAATGTCTACAAAGGCACCATGGATCACTGGGCCAAATTCTACAAAGAAATTTTCGGTTTTACCGAGGTACGTTATTTCGACATCAGTGGCGTACAGACCGCCCTGCTGTCCTACGCCCTGCGCTCTCCCGATGGCAGCTTCTGTATTCCCATCAACGAAGGCAAAGGAGATGACAAAAACCAAATCGACGAGTATCTGCGTGAATACAATGGTCCTGGCGTGCAGCATCTGGCATTTCGCAGTCGCGATATCATTGCTTCACTGGACGCGATGGAAGGCACTGGCATCCGTACTCTGGACATTATTCCCGAGTACTATGACACCATATTCGACAAAGTCCCTCAGGTGACGGAAGACAGAGAACGCATCAAACATCATCAAATTCTGGTTGATGGTGATGATTCCGGTTATCTACTGCAGATTTTCACCCAGAATCTGTTTGGACCGATCTTTATCGAAATCATCCAGCGCAAAAATAATCTGGGATTTGGGGAAGGCAACTTTCAGGCATTGTTTGAGTCTATCGAGCGTGATCAGATGCGCCGGGGCGTACTTTAGCCCAGGGCGATATCCGCCGGTCGCCTCCCCTGACATAGAAGATATCAAAGAAGAGCAATGATTCCCGGTGCCGTTTACCCCCACCCGTTGTCACAGACCTGAAAAAACCGGCTTATCCCTGAGATAAGTCGGTTTTCTTCATTTCGGGAATCCTCTAAAATCCCTTTCCCCATCAATTGTATAAAATAGACAGTATCATTTATGCCTGACATTGCGCTGCTTGCGGTGTTTATTCCCACCTTCTTCTTTGTCGCGATTACACCGGGAATGTGTATGACTCTTGCCATGACTCTGGGAATGAGTATTGGCGTCCGCCGGACCATGTGGATGATGCTGGGTGAGCTTATGGGTGTTGCTCTGGTTGCCGTTTCCGCGGTACTGGGGGTCGCAGCCCTGATGCTGAAGTACCCTGTGGTATTTGAATTTCTGAAATGGATCGGCGGCGCATTTCTGATCTACACCGGGGTCAATATGTGGCGCGCCCGTGGCAAGATGGCCATTGTCGATGGCATTGCGCCAGAGGTAAGTAACATAGGTTTGATCTCCCAGGGATTTATTACCGCGATAGCCAATCCCAAAGGCTGGGCCTTTATGATCTCTTTACTGCCTCCGTTCATCAATGTTGAGCAGGCGGTGGCCCCGCAGCTGACGGCTCTGGTACTCATCATTCTAATGACCGAGTTCAGTTCAATGCTGGCCTATGCTTCCGGTGGTAAAACCCTGCGTTTATTCCTTCAGCGGGGTAATAACATCCGCTGGATGAACCGCATTGCCGGCTCTCTGATGGTCGGCGTCGGACTGTGGCTGGCACTGGGATAACAAGGCTCGTGCACTATGCTGATTATCCATACTGAAATGACCGTGCTGATAGAACAGTGTGGACACTCCAGCAACACAGTGCTTCAGCGCTCCAACAAATCTGAACGACTGGTGGTAGCGTCAGCAAATACTATCAGCAAGCCGGACACTCACTGGCTGGAAAGGTTTGGAAGTCAGTGAGTGCCTCAAACAGCGATGCACAGTGCATCGCTGTTTTCATATTGGCATGTGGATTAAGGCTCAGCCTTTTCTGCCACAACCAAGAACAGAAGAGGTTTTCGCGAATAATTGTGCCAACGTCCAATCATGATCACCACTCAATGGCTGGCAATCTATAACCGGCCGCAGCACAACGGTTCAGGTGACAGGCACTGATATTATTGCAGCGCGGACGAGGAAAGATCGGCACTCAGTGCCTGACAAGTGTCACTGGTAAGCAATGTAAAATTAGGCTCGATAAATTCGCTGTCAATCCCCAGCATCACCTCGCCCCCAGCTATCAGAGCATGTCGGTCAGCCACCGGCAGCTCAAAACGCAAAAAATGGACGCTGGATGTTTTTTCCTCATTGGCGCGGGACAGATCTTCATCGGCGATGGCATACACAGGCGTATGTCCGGCGATTTTAAGCCAGACTCTATGTTCAGCGCCTTTAAGTAAAGTCAGCATGCGTTTGCGCTGCAGCACATCTGTGTATTCAAACATTAAGGTCGCTTTCAAATTGCAACCAGTGGGGATCAACGGATTGTAGGCATCCAGCTCTTCCTGAATACTGTCAGGTTCAAAGATCCGTTCGATTCTGAGCATCTCCTGCACCTGATAGCGAATGGTGATGGCATCTTCAAACAGTAAACGCACATGCTCGCCAATACCGATTTGTCTGTGCTGTTTATGTGCCATCACCTGAGCCCGAAAATCGCTGCGGCGCCGGGCGTACTCTTCCAGTGACCATAAGTCTTCATGGGTCAGCATTGCTGTCTCCTGATGTTCACAATCCATAAGCGTGTCGCAGCAGCGTCATGGGATGCACTGGCTGCTGATTTGACTCAGACAGGTGAGTTATATGGGTCGCAGCCATGGGGCAGTCACTGGCAACGTGCAACGCCCTGAGTTCATCCACTTTGCGGACAACCGGACGGGCTATTTTGACTGATGCGTCCCGGGTTTCGACCTTTACCGCATAAGTACCGTCATGCCCCGAGCAACGCTCAATGGCATTAATTTTGGTATCCGGGATCAGCGCTAATACGTCCCGGGTTTTCAAACCGATATTCTGTACTCTCAGATGACAGGCCACGTGATAACTGATATCTCCAAGGCCCTGCCTGAAGTCCAGCTTCAAGGCGCCGCCTTTGTGCCGCAGAAATAAATACTCAAAGGGATCATAGAAAGCCCGCTGCACCTTGAGTACGTCCGGATCGTCAGGAAACATCAGCGGCAACTCCTGTTTGTACATCAACACACAGGAAGGTACCGGGGCAATCAGGTCATACCCCTGGTCGACCAGTTTGGCCAGTACCGGAATATTGGCCTCTTTGAGTCTGGCTACGGCCTGCAAGTCCCCCAGTTCCAGCTTGGGCATACCACAGCACTGCTCTTTGGGCACCACTTCAAGGTGTACATCATTGTGCTGAAATACCCTGAAGAAATCCTCTGCCAGATGAGGACTGTTGTAATTGCCATAGCAGGTCGCGTACAGGGCAACCTTACCTGTCGTTTCGCCAACCTGAGCTCCGATGATCGGTTTGGCAAGGATGGTTGCACGTTTACGCAGGGTATTGGAATGGTATGTGGGTAAAGGGGCATCACTGGCAATGCCCAGAGAGGACTCCAAAGCCTGTCGGAATAAACCATTTTGATTAACAGCGTTGACGATAGCGCTGATCACAGGTTTGGACGCTGCTTTGCCCATGGCATCGGTGCTGGTAATCAGCCGGTCGCGGAATCTGGCACCCTGCTCATGAAAGTGGACGGCTTTGGCTCTGAGCATCAGATGAGGGAAATCCACCTGCCATTCATGGGGGGGGACATAGGGGCATTTACTCATATAACACATGTCGCACAGATAGCACTGATCAACGACCCTGTTATAATCCGTTTTGGCGACACCATCCACTTCCATGGTGTCGGACTCATCCACCAGCTCAAACAGCACAGGGAAGGCATTGCAAAGGGATACACAACGACGGCATCCATGACAAATGTCGTACACCCTTTCCAACTCAGTATTCAATGCCTCACGGTCATAAAACACCGGTGATTGCCAGTCCAGCGGATGCCGGGTTGGCGCTTCCAGACTCCCCTCTTTTCGGCTCATAACCACCTCCATCTGGCATATTCAGGGAGCCGCAGCTCCCCGAGCATCAGCCCGTCAGGCATCCAGTTGGTCAAGAGCTTTCTGAAAACGATTGGCATGACTGCGCTCAGCTTTGGCAAGCGTTTCAAACCAGTCGGCAATCTCATCAAAGCCCTCATCCCGGGCAGTTTTCGCCATCCCGGGATACATATCTGTGTACTCATGAGTTTCACCGGCGATGGCAGATTTGAGATTATCAGAGGTTGCCCCGATAGGCAGTCCGGTAGCGGGATCGCCCACCTGCTCAAGATATTCCAGATGACCATGCGCATGGCCGGTTTCACCTTCTGCCGTTGAGCGAAAGACGGCAGCAACGTCATTATAACCTTCTACGTCTGCTTTAGAGGCAAAATACAGGTAACGGCGATTGGCCTGAGATTCGCCGGCAAAGGCGTCTTTTAGATTTTGCTCTGTCCTGGATCCTTTCAATGACATGGTAATCACCCCACTGTCGTGTTGGTTGATATGTCACAGATCGACGGCTCATCTGTGGGAGGGTTATGAGTTAAACCTAGTCTCATGACTATTTTTTATACAACCCTATTTACCGATTGCACTAATTCAGCGGATAGATTACCGCGCAGCATACTCAACTGACGACTTCGGGCTAATAAATGACCCGGCATTGCCGGACCTTATCACTGTCAGTCATATCCTTGCCACACCTCAGGCAGGATTAAAACTCATCCCAGATCATCCCATCTTCGCCACCGGCCGCAGGGCGCATGCCATTGCCCTTTTTCCCCCGCTTACCTTTGGCCGGTTTCAAAGAACGACGACTGATATCGGTAACCACTTCAGCCGTTGCCTGCGTAGTATCGAAGCTGAAATAGGACAACAGCGACATCATGTGTTTGGCCTGATCTGCCATGATGGCACTGGCATTGGCAGTCTGTTCAACCATGGCAGCATTTTGCTGAGTTGAGGTATCCATCTGGCAGACGGCCACCGACACCTGCTCCACGCCATTGGCCTGCTCTCTGGCATTAATGTCTATCTGAGCAATCATATTGGCCAGCTCTCCAATAGAGTCGCGGATCTGCTCCAGTTTACTGCCTGAGTCATTGACCAGCTCACTGCCGGTTTTGACCCGCTCAACACTGTCTGAAATCAGATGTTTAATCTCCTTGGCCGCTGCGGCACTGCGCTGCGCCAGGGATCTGACCTCTCCGGCCACTACCGCAAAACCCCGTCCCTGCTCACCGGCGCGGGCCGCTTCCACCGAAGCATTGAGCGCCAGCAGATTGGTCTGGAACGCAATTTCATCTATAACGGTAATGATTTCGGCAATCCGTTGGCTGGATTCATCAATGGCGCGCATGGCTTCGATAGCATTGTTGACGACATTGGTACCGTCACTGGCCTTGCGGGTAGTATTCTGGGTCAGTTCATTGGCATTGCGCGAGATTTCTGAGGTGCTTTTCAGACCTGTGGCCATTTGCTCCATACTGGCTGCGGTTTCTTCCACGTTGGCTGACTGCAGCTCAGTACGGGCACTGAGATCCCGGTTTGCCGCTGCAATCTCATCGGCGCCCAGCGTCACCGCCGATGCGACTTCCCGCAACTTGCACACCACATCCGTCAGCTTTTTACCTGTGGTATTGGCATCCTGCTGCAACTTACCAAATACGCCCTGAAAGTTACCTTTGACGGTTTTTCTCAATTCGCCACAGGCCAGCGCGTCCAGCACTCTGGCAGTTTCATCCACGGCGCTGGAAATCTGCTCCATCAGACGGTTAAGTTTGCTGGCGACATCCAGATAAAAACCGGACTTGCCGTCCAGGCTGATACGCTGGGTTAAATCTCCCTGACCGGCCGCTTCAATCAAGTGTTCAATATCCTCTTCCGAGGCAATTTGTTCAGTCACATCCACCCATTCCACCACAGTGCCCATCCGCTCTCCCTCTTCGCCAAAAACAGGAGCCGCCGTGAGGTTAAAACCATACTCGCCGATTTTCACATGGGATTTATGGGGATGGGTGAGATTGGCCAGCAACTCCTGCTGATGTTTGGGGGCGGTATGAAACATATCCATGTTCATGCTCTCAATATCCGCCCCCTTGAGACCGGAAACCGATTTACTCACCTTATCCCGGATATTGCCAAACAGAGATTTGGCTGCCCGGTTCATATAAACAATGTTGCGATCATTGTCGGCCATCATAATGGAGGTGTTGACCTGATTGAGTGCCTGCTGCACCTTCAGGATCTCATCACGTTGTCGTTTTTCGGTAATGGCAGCCTGAGCCAGTGTCACCTTCATATCTTCCAGCGCCCGCATCACCCGTCCCAGCTCATCCTGCCGACTGACATCAATCAGCTGATGAAAATTCCCTTCCTTGATACCATCAAAAATAGCTACCACCTGATGCAGCCTGGACAACACATCCCGCAATACGGCCAACATCGCCCAGAATGCCAGCGAGCCGACCAGTAACGATAATGCCAGGATCCAGTACAGTCGCTGCTTGGCGGCGTAAATACGGCTGACCAGCATCTGTGTCAGCGCCGGCAGGGCTTTCATCACCAGCGTGTTGGTTGCCGTGATGGAGTCAGTCCCCAGACGCCAAATCTCCGCTGATGTCACCCCGCCACCTTTGCCTGACAATACATCGGCCAGTGCCTGTGAGTAGGCCGCAATCGCCTGTTTGGAAGCCTGCGCTTCACTGCGCAACTCTTCAGGTACTGCCTCCCAGGTATCAAACGCCAGCATCAGTGAATCGGCCAATACCTGATAATTGAAATCCGATGACACCATAGCCAATCTTTGCTGCTGCAGATTGGTCAGGGGTTTGCCACTGGCCAGTAAGCCCGATGCCAACCCACGGCTCACCCCCATGGCCTCCACCATCACCGGCGCATCCCGGAACAACATGGCGACCAGATAACTGGCACGGTATTCAGGGTCATAACTCAGGCCGGTTTTACGGATCACCAGATTGGAGAACTTGAGCCACTGCCCCACATAATCGGAATAAGCGGCAAAGGTTTCAGCAGGAGGCCTTGAAAAGGCCGTTGCCGTCAGCTGCGGCCAGGTCAGTTTGAGCGTGTCAAACTGACTGCGAATGGTCGGATAGGTGCGCCAATTGTTGCCTCGCTCACCCCAGATCTGGATCTGATTTATCCCCTCCTCCACCCTGAGTTGATTCTCCCGGATGGACGGCAGTACATTCTCATCACCGGCCAGGTAGCGATTGGTCAGGCCGCGGGTTTTCTGCACCGATTCCACCACCTGATACAGAGGAGCAAACAGCTCCAGACCATTGAGTTTCTCCTCAAACCCCGCGACCTGGCGATAAGTATCGGTCAACCACAAACTCACCAGACCGATGACGATCAGCAGCAGCATGGCGTAAATAATGCCCAGACGTTGTTTGATGGAAAACCGGCAAACCAGACTTTGTGTAAATGATTTCATCCTGACCTCGAAAGACAGTCCCTTGCAGCAAGAACCTCTGATTAACCTTAGCACAGCCACAACAGTCCGATGTCTGGCACGACTTATGCCCATATCGGCGTATCCGCCACTCAGGGGAACCCGGCGACAGCAACATGGACGCTGCGAATTGCCATTCGGCGAAACCTCACACGATAAACACAGGGAAATATTTAAGTCTTGAGCACTAAAAACAGGATGCGGATGGGGGTAACAACGCGAGGAGGATGACCTGAGCAAGATGACGACAGGATAAAGACAATACAGACTGTCGGGAACTATACCGGGGCGCCTGCCTGCGCCCCCAATAACAGCTTCCCACAAGCCGCCTGAACACCACTCAGGATTGCAGCAGCTGAGCGCAACTTTGTCGAAGCAAACGGCGGCAACGCCACAGCCCCAGCGCGGCGACCAGCGTCCCACCA
This sequence comes from Shewanella sp. GXUN23E, assembly GCF_050865035.1. Taxonomy (NCBI): domain Bacteria; kingdom Pseudomonadati; phylum Pseudomonadota; class Gammaproteobacteria; order Alteromonadales; family Shewanellaceae; genus Shewanella; species Shewanella sp. GXUN23E. The sequence continues at coordinate 76,611 of NZ_JBOZWP010000013.1, forward strand.
GCCAACGGCGCTAAAAGCCACCAATCCCAGTGCATATACACATTAAGTTCAAACACCTGGGTTTTCAGCAAATACAGGGTAAGCTCTGCCACCAGTACGGCAATCACTCCGGCAATACCCCCCAGCAGCGCAAATTCCAGCGCGGTGGCACTGCGAAGCAGCCAGCCACTGCCACCAAAGGTGCGCAGAACCGCCAGTTCCCGCTGACGGGTCGCCATTCCCGCTTCCGTCTGGGCAAACAGCACCAGCGCACTGGCCGCCACTACCAGCACCAACACCAGCGACAGTGACAGCGATACCTGCTCGATGATCTCCCGCAACTGGCCGACGATAGCGCCCACATCCAGTACAGAAATAGTGGGAAATGCCTTGATCAAATCCACTACCAGCGCCCGGCGACTGTCATCCAGATGGAAAGACACCATGGAGGTATGGGCAAACTGGCCCAAATCTTCCTGGCGCATAATCATAAAGAAATTGGGTTGCAGGGTTTCCCAGTGGACGGCCCGGACACTGGTAACCGTCACGGTGAAATCCCGGTTATCTATGGTGAAGGTCAGTTCATCCCCAAGTTGCAGGCCCAGGCGCTCCATCACCTTGGTTTCTATCGATACTTCACCTGAACCTGTATTGAACTGCCCCTTGAGCAGATCATTGTTGGGCGGCAAACTGTCACGCCAGGTCAAATTCAGCTCCCGGCCAATCCCTACCCGGCCGACAACACCTGACTCCTGCTGCTCAGTGGTGATCAGTGCCTCACCGTTGATTGCGCTCAGGCGACCGCGCACCACAGGATAGATATCGGTCGTTTGGATCTCATTGTCGTCGAAAAATGTCGCCAGCGGCGCCTCATCCTCAGGGGCGATATTCACCAGAAAATAGTTGGGGGCATTTTGAGGCAATTGCTGTTGCCATTCGTTGAGCAGATCCTGCCTCAGCGCCAAAATCACCAGCAGCAACAATAATGCGGTGGAAAATCCCACCAGCTGCACCGCATTTTGTCTGGCGCGGCGACGCAGCCCGGCCAGCGCCAGTTGCAGTGGATTGGTGGTCTTAAGGCCAACACTGTGCCCCATGCGCACCATCAGCCAGCCCAGAGCCCCAAGCAGCAGCGCCAGTGCACACACAGCCGCCACTACGGTCGCGGTCAGCGCCAGCGAACCTGAATACAGATACCCCAGCAGCGCCATGGCGCTCAGACTGAGCAGCAGATGCAACCAGGCCCCGGTAGACATGCCTTCGAGCTGTCGCTGCAGCACCCTAAGCGGGGGAATGGCAAGTAACCGCAGCAGCGGGTAAGCGGAAAACATAAAGGCACTGATAAGCCCGGTGCTAATCCCCAGCAGCAAAGGCCTCAGCCAGGAGGGATCATAGGCGGCCAACTGCGCCGGCAACATGCTGCTGATCCCCAGATCCAGCAACCAACCGCCCATCAGCCCAAGCAGGATGCCACTGCATGTCACCAGCAACAGATGTAGCGCAAACAGCTGGCGAATTTGCCGCCCGGAAGCACCGAAGGTTTTCAGCATGGCCACCACGTCATAGTGACGCTGGCAATACCGCTGGGCCGCGATACCGATGGCCGCGCAGGCAAGTGCTATCCCCAGCAAACTGGCCAGCAGCAAAAACCGCTCGGCCCGCTGCACCGCCCCGGCAATGGGCGAGTCACCGGATTTGACATCCACCCAGCGTTGAGAGGTGGTCAGCAAAGGCCTGGCATAACGCTCAAAGGCATTGAGCGCATCTGCACTGCCGGCAAATTGGTACAGATAAGTCACCCGACTGCCGGGCTGCACAATGCCGGTTTGGGCTACATCAGCAAGCCGCATCAGCACCACGGGCGAAGAAGCGAAGGGATTAAAGCCCGCATCGGGCAGACGGCGGATCTCTTCGCTCAAACGAAACTGCGCTACGCCCAACTCTATGCTGGCCGGTGTTGATTTATCCTGCATCCCCAGCAGTCGCGCCAGCCGGCTTTCATACCAAAGCTCACCGTCACCGGGCAGTGATTGAGTGGGGCCAGAGCCCAGCTCTATCTGACCTCTAAGCGGATAGCCGGGTCCCACGGCTCTGACGGTCACCAGTTGAAAGCCGTCATCGCCAAACAGCATGGAGTTAAAGCGCATGCTGGTGACCTGCCTGAGCCCAAGCTCGCTGGCTTTGTCCAGCATAGTGTCAGGCAGAGCCTCAGGGGAATCTATGATGCGATCGGCAGCGATGAACGTGGCCGCCTGACCATTAATAGCCGCCTGCAGCCGCTCACTCACCCCGGCCAACCCACTGACAGACAATACCGCCAGCATGATTGCCAGAATGATCAGCAGTAGCTGTCCCTGCTGCAGTTCGCGCCGAAACAGACGCAGTGCCAGCGTACCACTCATGCCCTCACCTCCTGCTGTGAGGATGTTGAGTCAGCAACCTGCTGCTCTGATGGCGCTTGCGCTGATAAATGTCGCTCTGATGGCCCTTGCTCTGTCGGGGCCGACTGTGGTTTTTCCGCCTCAGCGGACGGGGGAGTGACTTCAGTCAGGCGGCCATCTTCCATCACCAATTGCCGGCCACAACGCTCTGCCAGCGCCAGATCATGGGTCACCAGCACCAGAGTGGTGTCAGACTCCCGGTTCATTTCAAACAGCATGTCGGCGACTTTGGTACCGTTGACCGGATCAAGGTTCCCGGTCGGCTCGTCAGCAAACAGTACTCTGGGTTCGCTGATAAATGCTCGGGCGATGGCAACGCGCTGCTGCTCACCACCGGACAGTTGCCTGGGTAAGTGTCCCAGACGATGTGACAGTCCGACCCGGGTGAGCATAGCCTGCGCCTTCTGGCGGGCATTTTTTATCCCCGCCAGCTCAGCCGGCAGCATGACGTTCTCAAGGGCCGTCAGGGTATCGACCAACATAAAAGACTGGAAAATAAAACTGAGTTTGGCTTTACGCAGCGCCGCTTTGGCCTCTTCATCCAGGCCGCTCAGCGCCACCCCATCAAGCCAGATTTCCCCCTGTGTCGGCGTATCCAGTGCCGCAAGCAGCCCCAGTAAAGTTGACTTGCCAGAACCGGAAGGCCCTGTAATTGCGACGCTTTCTCCCTGCTTGACATCAAGCTCTATGCCATCGAGGATAGAAAGCTCTCCCTCCTGAGTAGTAACGGATTTACAGAGGCGACTGACATTAATGGCACTGTTCACTGATCTACCTTCCTTCACTGGCAAAAATTTCCTCGTTCGCAGCATATCGCTCGCGCTGCTGATACTGGCTCTTATGGTACCCAATTTAGCCAAAGCTGCATCTGTCCTTATACTGGGTGACAGCTTAAGCGCGGCCTATGGCATGGAAGAATCCAAAGGTTGGGTCAATTTATTAAGGCAGGCCATGCCTGAGCACGAGATTATCAATGGCTCTGTCAGCGGCGAAACCACTGCCGGAGGTCTGCGCAGACTGCCGTCGTTACTGGATTCCAGCCATCCTGATGTATTGCTGATTGAACTGGGTGGCAACGATGGACTAAGAGGTTTCAATCCTGCCGGGTTGAAATCAAATCTTACAAAAATCATTGACCTTGGCCAGCAGGCTGGTGCCACTGTCCTGCTCACTGAAATTATGGTGCCACCCAACTATGGCCCCAGATACAGCAGGATGTTCAATCAGGTCTACCATCAGCTGGCCGACGATTATGATATTGCCCTGATCCCCTTCTTTATGACAGATATCGCGCCCCACCCCGATTTGATGCAACGCGACGGTATTCATCCCAATGAACAGGCTCAGCAGCAGATTACGCAGTGGATGCAGCCCTGGATCAGCCAGGCTGTCAACGCCCCGGATTAACGCTCAAGATTTCGCCAACCGCGTTAGAGTTTGACAACATTCTCCTGAAATCAACATGTTATGAATTTGCTGCCCGACTTGAAGCCGGGCGTTATTTCATTACAATGTGCGCTTCCATTTTTGGCTCAAATCCAGCCGCTCAGGAGATGCCGCTTTTCCATGTCTGTTGTTATCCATTCCCGCCGTCTGTATACCGCGCTGGCACTCAGTGTCAGTACCCTGATGTCACTGCCTGGTGCCCAGGCTGAAACCTCTATTCGCCCACCGGCGCAAAGCCACAAAGACTGGCTGAAGCTCAAATCCAACGAGCTGCTGCGTGGTGAGATCAAAACCCTGTACGACGACAAACTGGAATTTGACAGCGACGAGCTCGATACCGTGATGATCGACTGGGAAGACGTCAAACTGCTGCAAAGTGCCGGCACAGTGAGTATTGGCTTTACCGATCTGTCGACCCGCAGCGGTAAACTTCTGGTCGAGGATGGACGCAGCTATCTGGATGGTGTGGAGTTTGACCCGGGCCAGATCATGACTATCATCGCCGGAGAGCAAAGTGAGGCCAACTACTGGTCGGCCAAAATCTCCCTGGGCGCCAACATTCGTTCAGGCAACACAGACCAAATCGACTACAGTGCCCGCGCCAAAACCACCCGCCGCACCACTGAGTCGCGCTTTAATGCCGACTATCTGGGCAATTACACCAAAAGTGACGGTACCAGCACGGTCAATAATCACAGGGTGAACTCCAACTTCGACTGGTTCATTTCCAAACAATTTTATGTGCGCCCGGTATTTGCCGAGCTTTACAAAGATCCGTTTCTGAACATTGACTACAAGGCTACTCTGGGTGCCGGTCTGGGTTACAACATCATCGACAGCAAAAAAACCGAGTGGAGTATCAGTGGTGGCCCAGCCTACACTTACACCCGTTTTGATCAGGTGGAAACCGGCGCAAAGCCGCACGACGGCAGCGCTTCTGTGGTGCTGGAAACCGTGTTTGATACTGAGCTGTCCGGTGATGTCGACTTCACCACCAAGTATCAACTGCAGTATTCCAGCGAAGATTCAGGTGGCTACAGCCATCACGCCATCGCTTCACTGTCAGTGGATCTGACCGACATATTCGATTTGGACCTGTCTGTAGTCTGGGATCACACAGGCAATCCTCAGGCAGGCAGCAATGGCATCATGCCGGACAAGAACGATTACCAGTTTATTATTGGCTTTGGCATAGATTTGTAATTAGGTTCAGACCTGCCCTCTGGCTGCTAGGCAGTTGGTCGATTTATCACTCAAATGACAAAAGGCGACCTGGTGTCGCCTTTTTCAATGGTTGTCCGCTGCCGCCCGGGAGTCCAATTGACAAGATGCATCGTCAGCACTGTGGTCGATGGGGCCCGGCGGTTAATCCAAACGGCGCAGCGCTTCCGGTTTGAGAAATTCACGCTTTTCTATTAAAAAATCCATTAATACTCTGATTTTCCTGGGCATATTATTTCGTGACGGGATATAGAGGTAAAATCCGGGGAAGGGTTTGCACCAATCGGTAAGCACCCGCTCCAACCTGCCTTCTTCAAGGTGTTTTAATACCCATAAATCAATGTGTTTGATAAGCCCAACCCCCTGGATTGCGGCTTGGATCATACTGGAGTCATCATTGAATACCGCATTTCCCCTGGGTTCAAAGACCACAGTGTGTTTGTCGGCATGTGGCGATGTTAACGACCAATGATCAAGGGTACTGCTCGAGGTAAAACGGTAGGCCAGGCAGTTATGCCGCTCCAGATCATCCGGTGTTTGAGGTTTACCATGTTGCCTGAAGTAATCCGGCGACCCCACAACCGCATTGGTCAGATTTGGGGTAACAGGCACCGCTGCCATGTGTTCATCCAGGCTGATCCCCAGACGTATCCCGGCATCCATACCTTCGGCGACGATATTTGTCAGACCATCATCCATCACCATTTCAAGGCGAATTCTCGGATAACGGGATAAAAACTCCCCCAGATGTGGCTCGATAAGCAGGCGGGCCGCCGTCCTTGACACACTGATCCGAATGAGTCCGGCGGGCTCAATATGCAGATCATTCAGTTCGTTCAGCACCTTCTCAATATCAGTCAACGATGGTTGAAGTGTATCGAATAAACGCTGGCCCTCTTCGGTCAGCGACATATTTCGGATTGTGCGATTCAGCAACCTGATCTGGAGGCGCTGCTCGAGCCCTTTGATATGTTGTGACAGCGCAGCACGGGTGACCCCCATTTCAGCGGCAGCCTTGGTAAAACTGCGATGGCGGGCGACATGCGCAAACCACGTCAGTGATGAGAGTAAAGAAGGATCTATTGGCATTTGTTAAGCATACCTGAACAGTCATGTATGGAAAACGATATTTATCCATAACAGTCAGCTCACTAATATAAACCCACGCCCTCCACTCAGGGCTGAACAGCAAAATGCTACAGGAGAATTTCGTGATGTCTAAAGTGATGTTCAACAATCTAAATGGTCAGGGTATCTCCATTTCTGCGGTAATTAACTTCCCTGACAACTTTGATAAATCCAAACCGTATCCTGCCGTTATTGTCTCCCATCCCGGTGGCGGCGTTAAGGAGCAGACTGCCGGAACCTACGCCAGGAAACTGTCTGAACACGGTCTGGTGACGATTGCATTCGATGCCTCTTATCAGGGGGAAAGCACCGGCGAACCCCGCCAGCTGGAGAATCCTCATATTCGGACCGAAGATGTCAGCGCCGTAATCGATTACCTCACGACCCTGGATTACGTGGATAACGAGCGTATTGGTGCGATGGGCATTTGCGCAGGTGCTGGCTACACCGCCAACGCAGCGATAAATGACCGCCGAATCAAAGCCGTTGCGACAGTCAGCATGGTTAATATCGGGCAGATGTTCCGCAACGGCTGGGACAACAGTGTGAAAGATAGCGACGCGATCCCATATATCGAAGCTGGCTCACAGGCCAGAACCTCTGACGCAAACGGTACCGGGTTTGTCACCATCCCCCTGGCGCCATTGACTGAAGAAGACGCACCCAATGAAGAACTGCGTCAGGCTTGGGAGTACTACCATACCGACCGCGCGGCATATTGCACCGCACCGGGGTTTGCAACCGCCCGCAGTCTGAACCAAATCATTACCTATGATGCGTTTTTCAAAGCAGAAGCCTTCCTGACACAACCCCTGCTCACCGTTGTGGGTCGCAACGCCGGCAGCAAATGGATGAGTGATGACCTGATGGCCCGCGCTGCAAGCACAGATAAACACATGCATATCGTTGAGGGCGCAAACCATATGGATCTTTATGATGGTGAATCGCCAATTGCTGAAGCGATCGGTGTTCTGGCGCCGTTTTTCCAACGGACGCTGTAACAGGCTTACCGGGAATCTAGCCCGTTTGATGGCCAATGAGCCAATGTTGAACTTAGGGATAATGATATGAACATTCAAAAAGTCACCTTCCAAAACCCGGATATGGCCTGGGACATGTCCGCGCTAATCCTCTTTCCACCGGGATTTGATGAGTCCAAACGTTACCCGGTAATCATCAGCGTTCACCCATTCGGCAGCTGTAAGGAGCAAACCTCAGGTAGCGTATATGGAAAAGCGCTGGCTGAACTCGGCTACCTGGTCATCGCCTATGACGCAAGCTTTCAGGGTGGATCCGGCGGCATGCCCCGTTATGTTGAAGATCCTGGCCAACGTACTGAGGATGTCAGTCGGGTTATCGACTATGCCGTCACTTTGCCTTACGTCGATGAGAACAGGATTGGCGGAATTGGTATCTGTGCAGGCGGGGGTTACATCATCCATTCAGCCTTAACCGAGAAGCGCTTGAAAGCCGTTGTCGCCATTACGCCCGTTAACTTGGGGCGCCTGTTCCGTGAGGGCTTCAGTACCTACAACCCTGTTGGGACGCTGGAGGCAATGGCGAAGCAACGCACCGCACAAGCGCGTGGCGGCGAATTGCAAGTAAACGAGCTGCTTCCGCCAACGATTGAATTTGCAAAAGAAAATGGGTTAACAGAACGCGATGTGTTCGAAGCCACCGATTACTACAAAACCCCACGCGGGCAGACAGACGGCGGCGCAACACGCATGTTGTTCTCACATGCACAAAAAATATTAAGCTGGGATGCCTTTGCGTTTGCGGAAACGCTAATGACCCAGCCTGTCATGACCGTTGTCGGTCAATCTGGAAAACTGGTCTCATTATGACCTGTATGACCACCCACTGGCCGTCGCCATGGCGATGGATAAGGCTTCAGTCTTTCTTGACACACACCTGCAACACTGAAACCAATCAGAGGCGCATTGCAGGGTGATAGTGCGCCTCTTTTCTCATTGTCAGACGTGCCGGGAAAACCGTCGCTCAGCAACCGCAGATACCGTTCCGGATAGCCAAGACAGAATCACCAACACACAGTCGCCTCAATTAAACAGGCAAAAACTCACACAGATACGCGGTGGCGATCTCAACCTGCAGTTCAAACGACGAATTTCCTGCGACTTCAAACGCGTCACCAGCAGCAAAAGTCGTCCAGTCCTGTTCGCCGGCACGTTTAATGGTTAATGCCCCTTTGACCACAGTCATCCGCTCCGGGGCGCCCGTACCAAATGTATACTGACCCGGCGCCATTACCCCGACAGTGCTCTCGCCATCATGCTGACTAAAGCCCAGGGATTTTACATTGCCGTCAAAATACGCGTTTTCCTTAATCATTTTGTGTTCCCGGTTATCATCATTCTCTGCAGTCCACACACTGCCATTCAAGCCTGTGTTGTAACCCATCATGGAACTTTGCTCAAGCCTGACTGAAAAGAAGTCAAGCAAGAGCGGAAAATTGCGGCCTCTCAGCGCCAAACTCACCGGTTAATCATAGCGATGCACATATATTCGGCGATCGCGATTCCATCATTCCTGCTTTGGCGAAAGTATGACCATACCCCGCGGCATAGAGTATTAAATGCCGCTCATTCGGGAGCAGATGATATGGATATAGCCTACTGTGCTGCCGTTTTGTTGACTGCAAATACCTTATACCAAGGGTTTTACAGATATTTACAGAGGTAAAATCAGACAGCACAAACTGACGCATTAAGAAAATAAAATGAGAAATAACTATCTATTATGCTGACAAAGTGTATAGTGTGCACTTGCTCGACGAGCACAGTTACTATTGATATATTTAGTTCAAGATTTTCTCAGTTTCAAACTGAATCAGTTTGTCATAATTATCCTGCGATAGCTTTTTCTTCATTTCCAATTCAGTAGCTTCAATTTTTATTTATTCGAGATATTTATGTCTATTAAAACAACTGGTTCAGTAAAATGGTTTGATGAAACAAAAGGCTTTGGTTTTATCGCTCAGGATAATGGTGGCGCAGATGTATTTGTACACTTCAGAGCCATTGCTATCGACGGTTTCAAGACGCTGGCAGAAGGTCAACGAGTTGAATTTAACGTCGAAAAAGGCAACAAAGGCCTGCAAGCCGCTAACGTCACACTGGCGTAACGGATTGTGTCAAAGGTGTCTGCGGCCCGGCAAGTCAGGCACCTTAATATCCTGCTGTTGATGACACGGCAGGTGCAAATCTGCATACCAGAGATGGTCCTCAGGCATCACCTGCCAACGTCTTCAATCTTAGGTGTAACAATCAGGAACGCTGTCTGTTCATTGGTCGTTATACCTGTGCCAACCCCAAATTGGCCGACATCTATACTCCCAGTTAAAAATGGGCTTGTTAAATTGGCACATCAGCCAACATCAGCATTCTATGTATCGACTTAACACATTCATTTTGTAAGTCAGACTATACCGGCAAAATTAATAACCCTGGTGATTTAATCTTTGGCGTGTTTGATCTTCAAACAGTAAAGGACAAATCCATGAGTAATAAAGTACCGGCAAACAAGACTCAGAGTGATAGCACCAAACCCAAAAGATCAGGCAACAGTCATCACATCCGGCAGCGAATTGAAGATATTTTGATAGCGCGTGAGCAAAACAAGAAGCTGGAACTATAACAGGAGAAAACTATGCGTAAACCAACCCGTAAAGTCGGTAAAAAAATACGTAAAGATAATTTTGATGAAAAATTCGAGAGATTGGTTGGAGAGTATCATCAAGCAAAAGAAGTTCTGGACACATTGACAGAAGGCACGGCTGAATACGATCAGCAGAAAAAACAATGTGACATTTTGTTTGCCAATGCCGAGCGTTTTTTCAACAGCCGCCAAAAATAAACATCACCAGCCTGATTGCGGCAAAACGATAACGGTCTCTTCCTCTCCTACGCCATCGGCATTACTCCACTGAACAGGGAACTGTTACCACACTGCTTTTAGATAGGGATATCTTGCTTGGGTGCAGTTAGTTATGCACCTTCACGCAGCATCAGCAAAGGACCGACATCGAATTATCAGCCTGACAACCAGCATCAGCTCAACATAGTTTCATGCCCGCATGCTGGATAGTTTCATGCCCGATAGTTTCATGCTGGCAGCCAGCTCAGTCGCGGTGCAGTGCAGTGCAGTGCAGATTCTCCTGCTGCAAGCTTCAGGGTCAAGGGGGACAACAATCTCTATATCCGCGCTTTGCCACAAACCCGGGACATCCGCTCGCTGATATGCTTTGTGAGTCGCGATATATGTCAACACAGATATATAGGTACATTTATTGTTGCGCTCAGCCATAAAAAACCTGCCTTGAAGACATCCTTGTCCTCAAGGCAGGCTGGAGTGAATCAAAACCAATACGTAACAGGCAGGGTTAGAACAGGTATTCCAGTTTCACCCAAGCGTTACGGCCGGGTTCATTAACCTTGAAAGTGGGCACACTGCCTGGAATATCATTGCCTGCGCCGGTACGGCTGATATGCTCCGCGTAGGTGCGGTCAAACAGGTTTTCGACACCAAAGCTCAGACGCAAATGCTCGCCGTGCTTCCAGCCACCATTAAGCGCAACAGTCCCAAAGCCGGCACTTTCCCCCAGATCCTGACCGGAAATATTCCCCTGGCCCAGTGCCACTCTGTCCTGAGAATCCACAACCCGCCACAGCACGCCAACGCTCCAGTCACCAATGCGATAATCCACGGTCAAACGACCTTCCAGCGGTGACACCTGACCCAGCGCTTCATTATCTGTGTCATTCTCACCGTGGGCGTACACCAGACTCAGCTGAGTTTGCAACGCCTCAATGGGACGCCACTCCATCCCCAGTTCTCCCCCCCAGATAGTGGCATCGATATTACGGGATTTGCTGAAGCCATTACGGTTATCGATCAGGATGTAGTCGTTTATCTCACCGTAATACAGCGCACTGGACAGGGTCACGGAGGACATTTCGTAGATCCAGCCGGCATCCAGCTGAGTGGTCTTTTCCGGCTCCAGATCAAATGCCTTTTGGCTTGGGTTGTCAGCGCTGGCCTTCATGATCTCCCAATAGTCAGGGATACGCTGGGCATGACCGACGCCCAGATAATACTGGTTGCCACCAAACTGATGCTCAATGCGGGCAAAGCCGGACACCAGATCATCCTGGCGGTCACCCTTTTGGGCCACGTGCAGCTCGGTATCCCAGTAGTCATAACGGATACCCGTGATCAGCACCACTGGATCGAAGTCATATTCAAACTCACCGAATACGCCAAACTGGGTATAACTCATGTTGTCCATAAACGGCTTGTTGAGCAGATCATCCAGCCCATTGTCTGTGGCAGGATTGATACCGCGGCCCTTGTGGGTAGAGTCCTGCATGTCGACGCCTGTGGTCATGGACAACTTGCCCAGCTGCCACTGTGCCCACACATGACCGCCCTGAGTTTTGCGCCGCACGTTGGTGCCAGCATTGATACCCTGATCGAATTGATCCATCACATGATCGTTTTCATTGTGGTAGGCCTGAAATTCAATCGACTGCAGATAGTCGCCGTTGAAGTCATGCTCGCCCATCAGGGTGAAGTTCTCATTTTCAATCACGCGGGCTTTGTTGGCACGGTCAGCATACTCAGCCTCGCCGTCAGACTTGCCGTAGCTCAGCTCCAGCACGGTATCATCGCCCGGAGTCCAGCCCAGTGCAAAATCCATATTGCGTCTGTCATAACTGGATTGCACCGGATTGCCATCACCGTCTTCATAGTGATCGCTGGAGGACTGATTGGCATCCAGCTCCAGATAATGATTGTCATCGCCTGCGGCCAGCTCAACGATATAGTCCAGACGTTCATAGCTGCCGGCTGTGACGCTGGCGCGGCCGGTTGCCCCCTGACCAACAAACCGCTGACGGTCCTTTTCAAACAACACAGTACCGGCGCTGCCCACCGGGCCATGACGCACCGTCTGTGGGCCTTTGATCACCTCGATGCTGTCGTAAGACTCTGGATAAATATAAGCCGTTGGTGGATCCATACGGCCACCACAGGTGCCATACACATGCTGGCCATCGTTGACGATATTAATACGCGATCCACCCAGACCACGCAAAGACGGATCGCCACCTGCGCCCCCTTTGCGGCTGATGCTGAATCCCGGAATGGTTTTCAGAAAACCTGCGCCATCGTAAGCCGGCAACGGTAATCTGGGTTTCTTGGGATCGGTCACCACACTGAGCGGTTTACGCATCAGTTCACCGGTGACGACAATACGCTCATCACATCCCTGGGCTTTTTCGCAGGCAGGTGCATCTTCTGCCCACGCCTGCACGCCAAATCCACCCGTCATTAACAATGCCAACAGTAATTTATTGTGTTTCATCCATTCTCACCTTGCAGTCCCTGGGGAACATATTTGACTTCAGCCTGTAACCGGCTTGTTGACGGTGATTCTGGATGGGCGACCTGCAGATGACAAAAGCAAACCGGCAAACTGCGACAAGGTGTCGCACCCTGATTGGACAGAGATCACAGGATGCCGCGCTTCCCCTATCTGTGAAGCCTGGATATAAGGCTTGAGTCCGCCAGTCCTTCACATTGAATGACAGGCCTTCAACCACAGACAGCGGTTTCCTGCGCAATGGTTCGCGGTGCAATGAATGACCTCTGTCCCCACCTTATTCTGCACAAGCCTGCTGTCCTGAGGCCTCATTGGACATCAGCCCAACTACGCATTGGCTTAACTGAAGCTTAAATTTGGCCGGATTTCACATTGCCTAATTTAAACAGCTGTTCGATGTTGCACATTTGAGCGTTACAAAAATACAACAAAAGGCAGGAGATGCTATGTTCAACAAGAAACCTCACTGGTTGTTACCAACTTTGGTAGCTTCCGCCGTTGCTTTGGGGATCAGCGGCTGTGGCTCTGAAGATAATCAGGATACAGTTACCGAACCCACCACGCCGGTAACACCCACACCGCCACCCGGCCCCACTTTCCCACAAGGCGCCATTCTGATTGAAGCCGGGGAAAATCTGACTACCCGCATTCAGGAAGCGCTGATCAATGCCCAAAGCGGTGATGTGATTGTGTTGCCGGAAGGCAACTTCAAAATCCAATCCACCCTGCTGTTTGACGGCGATGTCGACGGCGATGGGGTATTTGCCAAAAATATTACCATCAAGGGTTATGGCATGGATAAAACCGTGCTGGACTTCTCCGAAGCCAATTCCGGCGACGGTATCTTCGTGCAGAACGCCATCAACATCATCATTGAAGATCTGGCCGTTAACGAAGCCAAAAACAACGGCATCAAGCTGAAGAACACCAATGGCATTATTCTGCGCCGGGTTGCCACTATCTGGGATGGCGCGCTGGACAAAGACAACGGCGCTTACGGTTTGTACCCGGTGGAATGTGAAAATATTCTGATTGAAGACACCTATGTACGCGGCAGCGCTGATGCCGGTATCTATGTGGGTCAGTCTGAATATATTGTGGTGCGCCGCAATATCGCCAAGGAAAACGTGGCCGGTATTGAGATTGAAAACTCCAAATACGCCGATGTATATGACAACGAAGCCTTTGGCAATACCGGCGGCATTCTGGTGTTTGACCTGCCAATCAACAACGACAGGTACGGCTCCAGCGTACGGGTATTCAACAACAGGGTGTATGACAACAACACTCACAACTTTGCCAATGCCTCTGCCAATCCGGCCGGTGTGCATATTGTGCCCCCGGGCACGGGGGTGATTATTCTCGCCACCCGGGATGTAGAGATCTTCAATAACGACATCAACAATCACGACACGCTGGGCCTGACCGTATCCAGCTTCCATATTGCCGAGCCGGATGTCGGTGCCTTTGTCAGCAACTATGCGTTGCCTGGACAGGCTATCGAAGATGGCTGGCGCGCCACCCCGCGCAATGTCTATGTACACGACAACAGCATCACCAATTACGGTGCCAAGCCCAATGGATATCTGATTCAAGACCTGATCCAGGGCTATGTGCTGACCCGTGGCGCTATGCCCGGTATTCTGTACGATGGTATCGGGGAGATGCTGGCCAACTCAGGCGCCGCCCAGCAACTGGGGCTGCGGGAATTACCCTTTGCTGCCGATGGCAGCGACAATGTCTGCTTCCAGAATAACGGCGATGTCAGCATCGGCCGATTGATAGCCAATGGCAATGTGGCGCTCAGTCCCTATGATTTCCTGTATGAGTCACCCCAGCAGGCACTGCAAAACTGCGCGCAGCTCAGTCTGCCGGTACATACTGTCACCTTTGGCGATAACATCTTCGGCTGCGGCGTGGATGATGACACAGCAGGCTGCGATGGCGGTAATATCGTCGGCGGCGGTGGCAGTATAGGTGAAGGCGAAGGAGGTCTGGTAGGCGATGGCGATGTGGCCTTGTGTGACGCCGCCTCCACCGGGGTGAACTGGGCGGCGCTGAGTGGAGCCAACTGTCCCAGATTGTCGGATTACAATCTGTTTGTCGATGCCACCAATCCGGCAGGCGCCGCCAACTCAGGCGGTGTGCCTTATGAGCTGAACACCCCGCTGTTTACCGACTACGCCAGCAAGTACCGTTATGTGTTCATCCCCGACGGCAAACAGGCTCAATACCATGCCACCGAGTCGTTCGACTTCCCGGTTGGAACCGTGATCAGCAAAACCTTCGCCCTGCCAGCCGATACCGCCACCCGCGGTCTGGCCAACGAAGATCTGATTGAGACCCGCCTGCTCATTCGCCGCGCATCAGGCTGGACTGCCCTGCCTTATGTGTGGACCGCTGACAAGTCAGACGCAGTGCTGGCCAAAGCCGGTGCCATCCAGGGCAAAACCGTCACCCACAAAGGTACAGCCCTGAACTTTGACTATGTGGTACCCAGCATCAACCAGTGTAAGCAATGTCACCAGTACAAAGCTGATGAAAACAGCAATGCGGTGTTCGTGCCCATTGGTCCCAAAGCCCGTCACCTGAACCGCACCCATGACTATGGCAGTGGCGCCATCAATCAGCTGACTCACTGGACTGAGGCCGGTATTTTGACTGGCCAGCCCGCGCTCAGTGAAGTCGATGCCCAGCCCGCTTACGAAGATGCCAATGTCAGCGACGTGACCGCGATGACAGATACTCAACTGATGAAGACCGCCAAAGGTTATCTGGATATCAACTGTGCTCACTGTCACCGTCCACAGGGCAATGCCTCCAACACTGGCCTCAAGCTGGAATACTGGCGCGCCTACGATGAGGATGGCGGTTATTCTCACGGCACCTGTAAATCGCCCATCGCTTACGGTGGCGGCAGCCTGGGATATGACGTGGTGCCGGGCAAGCCGGACGAGTCCATCACTCATTTCCGTATGGATTCCACCGAGCCGGGGGATCGCATGCCGGAAATTGGTCGCAGCCTGTCCCACGACGAAGGTGTTGCGCTGATACACGAATGGATTAAGCGCCTGCCGGCAGCCAGCTGCTCCAACTAAGTCATCTTTATGAGACATGATGTTCAAAGGGTCGGCGATTGCCGACCCTTTTGATAAGGAAACCGGATATGACCTTCAACAAACTGTGCCCATTGCTGCTGACAGTGTTCCTGGCGGCCTGTGGCGGCGGTGGTGAGAGCACAGCCGCCACGCCAACACCGGTTACACCAACGCCAACGCCTCCGCCAACCAGTTCGGTGTGCGACGCCGGTAATGGTGACGTCAACTGGCAAGCATTGGCCAAGGCAGATTGTGACGACTTGGCGCAGTATGGCTTGTTTGTCAACGAGTTGGACCCCACCAACAATCCCAACAGCCCGGGCATCTTTTATACCCTGTCTACTGAGCTGTTCAGCAACTACGCCAGCAAGTATCGCTTTATCTTTATCCCTGCCGGTCAAACGATAAGCTATATCGATCAGCAAACGCTGACCTTTCCCACCGGCACAGTGCTGGTAAAAACCTTTGCCCTGCCCGCCGATACTCAGGTCAAAGAACCGCAAAACGAAACCCTGATAGAAACCCGCCTGCTGATAAAACGTGACGCAGGCTGGACCACTCTGCCCTACCGCTGGCAAGCGGGCAAAGCCACTCTGGCGATAGCCGGTGGTCGTCAGTCTCATACCATGAATCATCAGGGAGATAGCCTGACCTTTGACTATCCAATCCCCAGCCGTGCCGAATGTAAGGTCTGTCACCAGCAAACCGACAGTACAGGTCAAAGCACCATTGTGCCAATCGGCCTCAAACCCTGGCTGCTCAATACGTCGCTCAATGGGGATAATCAACTGCTCACGTGGCAGGCACAGGGCCTGCTGACCAATCTGCCCGCCATCAATACCATCGCGCTCAGCGGTTCGCCGGACAATCAGCAGGTATCGCTGCAGGCGCGCGCCAAAGGCTATCTGGCGATTAACTGCGGTCATTGTCACAGCGACAGTGGCTATGCCAGCGTATCCGGGTTGAGACTGGGTTATTTTGTCGATCACACAGGTTTCAGCTATGGCATTTGCAAGCAACCACCCGGGTGGGATGGTGGCCCCAGAGGGCTGGACTACGACATAGTTCCCGGCAGTGCCGAACACTCTATCCTGGTATACCGCCAGCAACTGAGCGAGCCCAAAGACAGAATGCCACCTCTTGGGCGGGCATTAACTCACACAGAAGGCGTCGAACTAGTCAGCCAGTGGATTAACGGCTTGTCTCCCACTCTGGGGAACTGCTATTAAGCCGGACAAAGTGACCGGGTGCCTGTCCGGTCCAATGTTTGAAACTCTGGCGGAAATGACTGACATCCACATAACCCAGCTGCCCGGCGATATCGGCAATGCTCTGTTGTCCGGCGAGCAACGCGGCGATGGCACGTTGTGCTCTGACCATATCCACCAGCGGCTGATAGCCGGTGCCCAGCGCCGCCAGTTTGCGACGTAAACTGCGATCGCTCATGTTAAGGCTGGCAGCCAGTTCTTCCAGCCTGGGGATCTGCGGAAAATGCCGGTGCAGCTGTGCAAGTACCAGGTCAATCAACGACGGGGATAATGGCAGGGCGGCCGGCGTCTTTGCATGACTGAAAGGATAAGTCACCGGCAAGGCCAGCATCTGCTCACTGACGGCCCATTCGCAATAGGTTTGTTCAAATGCAAGCGTCGCCCCGGTCATTGCGCTGAGATAACGACCGGCAAACGCCGGCACCTGAAAAGCCAGACGGCTGTACTCAACCCGCTCACCGGTCAACTCCCGCGCCAGTGTCAGCAACACGCCTATGCTGTGGCTGAAAATGGTATGGTAGTGCTGTATTTCAAGCCTGCCGGTATTAAGCCAGCGCATGGCCAGTTCACCTTGTTCTTCAAGCACCAGGGTATCAGAAAGGCTGCCCACCAATCTGGGCATACGATTGACCACCGCCAGGCAATCTCTCAGAGTTCGGCAAGTGGCAAAGTGCGGCAATAAAATATCCAGACCAGCCAGTTGATAGGTTGCGCCAATTCTGACGCCAATTTCCGGATCATGGGATAACTCATGCAGCATGCGCAGTGCATAGTCAACCTGCCAGACTGCCACAAACTGACTGTGCTGCACCGTATTACTATCCAGCCCAATGGCACGCAGCAGCGCCTGCGCCTGATATTCCCCAAAGTGCCTCGCCGTAAACGCCAGAATATGGCGCAGTTCAAACGCCGGATATCCCTGATCCCCTAACATTCGGTTGGCTTGATAACTTGACAACTCCATCATTATTTCCCTGATTATCCCTGACAGGACGCAACGCATAATTTTGTGACAAGATTAACAGTTTCACCCTATCAATGGCAGGAATGAAAGTCACCCTGGATTTGAAAAAATCAAAAAAAAGCCTGCAAAAGCAGGCTGTTATATCCAATTACAGCGTACACTGAAGCAAACTGTCACTTCAGGCTCAGCCGATTGTCTGATTCTTCTCGGCAAGCTTGTTCATCAGGGCACCGGTCAACGCGCTGGCACCGTGCGCCAGTTTGTCTGACAGCTTGCGTTTTTGACGATAACTCAGCTTGATTACCTGACTGTCCTGACAATGAGCCAGCAGCAGATCATCACTGGTGGAGATCGCATCAATCAGCCCCAGCTCAATCGCCTGCTGACCATACCAGTGCTCACCGGTGGCCACTTTGGCCAAGTCCAGCTCAGGACGATAATTACCCACAAATGCCTTGAACAGTTTATGGGTTTCTTCCAGCTCCTCACGGAACTTCTCCCGGCCTGCTTCGGTATTTTCACCAAATACGGTCAGGGTGCGCTTGAAATCACCGGCTGTATGCTGTTCGTAGTCAATATCGTGCTTTTTCAGCAACTTATTAAAGTTAGGGATCTGGGCAATCACACCGATCGACCCCACAATGGCAAACGGCGCCGCATAAATTTTATTGGCGACACAGGCCATCATGTAACCGCCACTGGCAGCGATTTTATCGACACAGACGGTCAGCGGGATCTGCGCTTCACGCAACCGCGCCAACTGACTGGCCGCCAGACCATAGCCGTGTACCATGCCACCACCGCTTTCAACATTGACCAGCACCTGATCCCGGGAATTGTCGGCAATGGTCAGCACTGCCGTAATCTCTTCACGCAGACTGGCAACTTCAGCGGCATCAATACTGCCTTTGAAATCAATAACGAACACTTTACCCTGCTCATCGTCGCCGGCTTTCTCTGCTTCCTTGGCCTTGGCCTTCTGCGCCTTTTCATAGGCTTTAAAGGCTTTCTTACTCATCAACTCCTGCTTCAGGTAGTGCGTCAGATCCCGCAGCTCCTCACTCAAGTCAGTAATGATGAGTTCACCCTTGTCACTTTTCTGTCTGACCGCGCTGGCCAGCACCACCAGCACCACAGCCAATACTGCAGCAACCACAGTTACCGCCTTGGCCAGAAACAGGCCATACTCACTTAGAAATTCCAACATCAACTCCATTCAGGGTTTTGCCTCTGCCGCTTCGGACAGCATCAGGGAACCGGCAGGTATAAGGTGCGACATTCTAGCAGAAACCCGCGCCCACAAAAAACCCGGCATTTGCCGGGCTTTGTCATCATCCAAAGGCTTAGTTTCCGCAAGCCTTCAACACATCGGCATTATCAACCGCTATGGTCGGTTCACCCAGGCCGGCAGTTCTGGCAAACCCACTGACCTGATACTGCATCTCGGCGGTCGCTGCCATCGCCATGCCATCAGTAACGCCGGGGACTTCACTGGGGTCAATCACAGAGCTGTGATGACCTTTGGTAAAGCGCACCGCACCTGAGCCCTGAGTCGTGGTGTCCACGCAATCCAGTCCAATAGCGCGGATCAGTGGCTCAGTACCGGAAATCGGGAAGCCTGCCACCGCATTGGGCAACACCTGATCCGGCAGATTACCCTCACCATCGCCGACCACTTCAATCAAATGCACAGGAGTCCCTGTCGCGGCCAGCATGGCACCATGATTTACCGGATCAGCACCGTCCACCGCGGTTTGTACCGCCAGCGCAAAGGATGGAATAAAGCCTGCGTATACCGCCTGCACCAGTGCCGCATATTCAGGCGTATTCGGCTGATAGCCTTCCTTGTTGGCGGCATCCACCAGCGCCTGGAACTCAGGAGTCGCAACGATGGTATCAAACAGTACCGGACCAAAAGTCGCACTGCCGGCAAAAGAGCCAGCCAGACCACCGCTTGGTGCCACCAGAGAAGCGGCGTTGATAGCGTAAGGATTTGGGGTAATGGCTTCGCCGTCAGCAGGATTAACCAGGCCTGAATTGGCATAGGTGGCAAAATTAGTCCCTACAATGCCCCCCAGACTCAGCCCCTGCATACTGATCTTACCGATATCAAATACCTGAGGTTGCTGCATAGCCGCCAACTGCTGGGCAAGACCGGTCAATACCAGACGTACACCCAGATGGTCGGCAACGGCCTGCCGGAAGTTGTCACGCACCGTCAGAGTTGAACCAATATTCACAAATACCAGCGGGCTGCCGTTTTTGAAAGCATCAGGCTGACCAATCACCTGACCGAATTTCGGATCTGAGGCCGACACCTCGTAGATGCCATCTTTGTTGGCATCAAATCCACGACTGCCGTGCAGTGGCATATCGATGGCAATCACCGCAATCCCCTGAGCCGCATAAGCACCGGTATAAGCCAGCGCCATCTCTTTGCCGCCACCCAGACCATGCATCGCCATCACTGCTGGCCAGCCCTGAACAGGCGGTACAAACGGCAGGTTTTGTGCCTGCAGGAATCCCGCCAGCTTCTGTGCATTGGGAATGGCAATCATCACATTGACGGTTTCATACCCTTTAATTTCGGGAATAGGGTTGAATTTGGTCAGATGTTTGGTGGCGTCCACTGCAACAGAGTCACCATTTTCATCGAGCTCATCGAGTACAAAGTGCTTACCGGCCAATAAACTTGGGTTAGCCAGAGCCTCCTGAGGATTGACTCCCTGCGCCACAGCCTGCTCAATAAAGTTGGCCTGACTCAGCGTACCGGCCTGCAACGCCAGCAATACGCTCACGGGACTGTCACCTTCTGCCAGCCAACGGCCATCAATCAGCGCAACCGGCTTACCATCGACAATCACCAGATTGCCATCGCCATCACGCTGGAAACATTCAGCACTGCTGCAATCACTGTATACCGGCAGTTTGATTTGCGCGGCGTACATATCAGCAATATCCGCCATCATATAAGGCACAGTGCCGGGTACCAGCTGTGGCAACAATTGTGCTGCGGTTTTGCCAATCGGAGTGGGTGGCGTCACCAGCGCAGGCTTGTATGGATTTCCGGCAGCGGGATTGGCCATCAGCAGCTTCAGGGTTTCATAAACATCAGAGATCGCCTGAGTGGTGAACAAACCTGAGTAAATCACTGACTGCGGGTCAACACCATGGGCTGCGGCGATGCCCTTTTCATAGCTGTTGATGACTCCCTGCAAAAACAGTTGTTCCGGGGTTTCCAGCGGCAGAGTATTGATGTCGTTTTCCAGCGAACGATAGGTTGGTGAAGCGGTAAAACTGCGGCCTTCCGAATCTTTCAAAACCGTGGTCAGGGCATAAATATAAGATTGATTTTGTTTGAGCGGTTTCAGCGGCACCACCACCACCGAGTCACCGGCAGCCTGAGTCACAAAATCCACCCCGAATTGCAGCTCTGCGCCCACTTTACAGGCAGAGACCGACAACGCGTCCTTACATTCACTGTCACCGGAAAGCGCACCACCCACGGTGGCTTCGAATACCCGCACCGCACCCGGCAGTGCTGCAGAAGCCGCATCCACTGTCAGCTGCGTACCATCCTGCGCCTTGGCAGGAGCCAGTGCAATTGAGATAGGCGATGTGGTTGACCAGCCATCGAGTGCGCCCAGCGCCAGCTGTGGATTGGTGTAATCTCCGGAAGCCTCACCCGGCATATTCAGGGTGCCATCCAAAGTACCATTGAAGAGTAAGTCGTTCGGGACAGGCACTTTACCTTTGGCAGGATCGAATACCATTTGCGACTCGGGGATCAGCGGCGTGGTTTCTGCTTTGATGTCGTTGTAAGTATCTCCGCCACATCCTGTGAGCCCCAGTGCAGATGCGATTGCTACACCCAGAAAGAGTCTTTTCATCGTTTTACCCCAAGTCTTGTTGTAATAATTTTGTTTTCCCCGAGAAATTGGTCACAATAGGCAGCCAATTCGATCTACAGAGCTGTTTTTCAGCCCCAAGCTAACGACAAAGTTAACGTAAAAATATAGAGTTAGCCACATTTTTGTTACACTCAACCCTGTGATCAGTCATTTGTTTAAAACATGTGTTAAGCCCCTCAGGAGAGCGCCATTTCGGGCGTAATCCCGATTAAAAGGAAGTCGTATCTATGTCTGAATATCAAGTCGCTGCAGACGCATTGAAGGGAAAAACCATCCTGGTAACAGGTGCCGGGGATGGCATTGGCAAAGCGGCGGCCATGACCTACGCAGCCCATGGCGCTACGGTGATTCTGCTGGGCAGAACAGTCAAAAAACTGGAAGCCGTGTACGATGCCATTGTGGAAGCAGGATATCCGCAACCTGCCATCGTACCGCTGGATATGAAAGGTGCCACCGAGCAGAACTATCAGGACATGGCGGAGACCATCGCTGAGCAATTCGGGCACCTTGATGGCCTGCTGCACAATGCCAGTCTGCTGGGTGTATTGGGCCCCTTTGAGCACACCGACTTTGGCAGCTTCAATGATGTTATGCAGGTGAACGTCACCGCACAGGCGATGATGACCAAGGCACTGCTGCCGGTACTGCGAAAAGCGCCCACAGCTTCCATCATCTTCACGTCATCCGGCGTGGGACGCAAAGGTCGCGCCTACTGGAATGCCTATGCCATCTCCAAGTTCGCCACCGAAGGTATGATGCAGGTGCTGGCCGATGAATGTGACGGCTCCGGTGTCCGGGTAAACAGCATCAATCCGGGCGCAACCCGCACAGGCATGCGTGCCAATGCCTATCCGGCAGAAAATCCACAGGATTTGAAGACGCCTCAGGAGATCATGCCCGTCTATCTGTACCTGATGAGTGATGCCTCTGCCAACGAAAACGGCGGTCAGTTCAGCGCCCAGTAAAAGAACACAAAGACACCTGCATGCAAGACAGGTGTGCTGCCCCAAAAAATCCGCCCCTGTGGCGGATTTTTTTCATCAACGCCGAAGGCTGCCCCGCCCAAACACCGCATGTCCAATCGCCCTTCATCTTGGTGTAATCAATGTATAATCCGGCTTCCTGACAGCGTGCAAACTGCAAGCCCGGTAAGGTCTGCCCATCAGGGGATAAACTTTCCCGCTCTGCGCATGATTTCACTGTGCTTCGGATTGGTATAAACCAAGATTCCCGTTACAATAGCGGCCTTGAAATTGAGAGACAGGTGTTACATGCGAATTTGCGGTGTTGAATTAAAAGGCTCAGAAGCTGTTATTTGTTTGCTGAGTCAGGAAAGCGATACCTTTAATATCCCGGATTGCCGTAAGCAATCTTTCCAGGTATCCCATGCCGAAACCACTGAATCCATGGTGGATTTTCACTTCGCGTTCAAAAAACTGCTGGAAGACTACCGGATTGATGAAGTTGCCCTGATTGCCCGTGAGCAAAAAGGCAAATTTGCCGGCAGCGCAGCAAGCTTCAAGCTGGAAGCCGCCATTCAATTGTGCGATCTGCCGGTGACGCTGATCGCCCCGCATGATGTGAAGGCACTGCTGAAGCGCAATCCACCTCAGGTGGATTTCGTCGGTCTGGAACTGAAAAAATTCCAGCAGCCAGCTTTTGAAGTCGCTTATGCCCTGCAAATGAAAAAGATTTTCGGCAAAGACTGATCTTCAACGTCCGCCGGTGCAGCTGTGCCGGCGGCGATGCCCCTTCAGGTTTTACCATGCAATATCTCGCAGGCTATGCCCCAGACATTCAGGATAAAGTCGCCGCTTTGCTCAAATCGGGTCGGCTGGAACCCTGGCTGAAGCAACGCTATCCTCAATCCCACAGTGAACTGAACCGGGATAACACCCTGTATCAATACGCCATGGGGTTGAAACAACGTTATCTGAAAAAGTCGCCGCCATTAGCCAAAGTGGTATTTGATGACAAGATCAGTCTTAAACATCAGGCACTTGGTTTGCACACTTATGCCAGTCGAGTTCAGGGCAATAAGGTTAAAACCAGGAATGAAATTCGCATTGCCTCCAAACTCAAACAGTTGCCGGATCCGCTCATCCGCATGGTGTTGGTGCACGAACTGGCTCACCTGAAAGAAAAAGATCACAACAAAGCCTTCTATCAACTGTGTCAGCACATGGAGCCGGATTACTTCCAGCTGGAATTTGACCTGAGACTCTATCTCACTCTGCTGGAACATCAGCAGCAAGGCGAGTAAAACCGGTTTTAGCTCCCCCACCCTTCCGGCTCAATGATTGGCTTGACCCGCTTATCACTAACGGCGCCAGCATCAGTCCAGCCACCAGTGCTTTGCGTTAGCCTGCGTCGTTTTTGACCGGTTTATTCGTGACGCCCTGATCTGATGCCTTTGCATTATTGCCTGACGTTTATCGTCCGGCTTTGGTGTCCGGGTTCACCAGATCATCACAGATACCCAACGTGACGATTTGGCAATAGAGACACTTTACACTCAGCTGGGCGGTTCGTTTTGCTGCAAAATTTCTCACTGATTACTGTTTTCCAGCAGTTTGCCACTTCCGCGCCAGGGTGGCCTGACACCAATCAGCACTGAAGCTTGCTCTCATCAGAGGGCAAGTTGAAAAGGCACATATACTGCGCTGCTAATGATGTTGGAAATCAACAGGGATTTATCCCGATGGACCTTCAACTTGCCACAAGCCACATGGATGTAGCGAATATCGGTATTGCTCAACGCTATAGAGAAAGGAGATAGCGCAACGCAGGAGCGGTTGCCCAGGAGCCAATATCGGCCTAGTCTCGGTGCCTTTTCATTCCCGCGAAGTGGCGAAACGCCTGCGCGGATTGGCATGACAAGACACATCGTCTGGCATCACAGGCAACAAAAACATTCAGCCCATAAATCATTTGACTGATAATAATTTTCATTTAGAATTTAGCCAGTTTTGATTGTCCCATCGGGCAGATTTTCAGAGCAAAGGTTAAGGCGGAGTATGATGGCCAGACAACAAACGGTAGCTGAAGTAAAATCAGTCTGTAAGGCTCTGAAAAAGGCCTGTAAAAAACAGGCAAAGAGGTGGTACAGGCAGCAATTACAGCGGTCAGGACACTCCTCAAAATCCGTAAAGCAGTCCCTCAGGCGCACCCGTAAACAGCTGGCAACCTCATTACAGATGTCAGTGCAAAGTACACTGTCATCCTATAACCTTCCGACAAAAAAAAGGCAGCTCAGACGCCGACTCAAAACGCTCATCGGTCAATATGCCGCCAACGACAGACAGTTTTTGGCTCAGGTGACACAACTTCGGCCAATGTCAGCCGCTCCGGCTGCCCACTTTGCCATGCGCCCCTACAAAAGTAAGCCATGCGGCGGCTGCCCTGCGCTCAAGGGCAAACTGTGCAAATGTGCTCTCAAGGCAGAAGCGGCGAAACTGAGACAACAAAAAGCCGGCTAAACGCCGGCTTTTTCATGTGAGCTGGTCATTACACCAGTCCCATTTGCATTTTATAGCTGTAAACCTTCGCCAGGAAAGTATCCAGCTCGTCTTTGGCCAGACTCTGCGCCATGGGGATTTTTGCTGTCATGGCATTCACCGGCCGACCATTGATCATAAATTCATAGTGCAGATGCGGCCCGGTGGTTCTGCCGGTATTTCCCGACAGCGCGATCAGCTGACCACGGCTGACCTTCTGCCCCTGTCTGACCAGCGGTTTGGACAGGTGCAGATAACGGGTGCTGTACTTGCCGCCGTGGTCTATCACTATGTATTTACCCGCAAACCTGTGATCAGTGACCAGTTTCACTACTCCATCGCCAGGGGCCAGCACCCTGGTACCGGAAGGCACCGCGAAATCAGTGCCATTATGGGGTGCGGTTTTACCGGTAACAGGATGTTTGCGTCTGGGATCGAAGCTGGAACTGATCCGGAATTTTTTCTCCAGCGGATACCGTTGAAACGCCCGAGCCAGACTGTGGCCCTGCTCATCATAAAACTGGCCGTCATCCGCCATAAATGCATTGATTTGGCGGTTACCACTGCCGATTTGCACCGCCAGCACCCGGGTATCGCCGGTCGCTTCTGCATCCACAAATTGATCGCTCAGCAGCACATTGAAGGTGTCACCGGCCCGTAAGTCTTTGGTGAAATTCAACTTGTCTTTAAGCAGTTCTTCCACTCGCTGGATCTCTGCCGCCGTCAGCCCTTTGCGCTGGGCAGACAGATAAAACGACCCCTGGATATCGCCGCTGATCTCCCGGTTGCGCCAGTAACCGTCATGGATGATCTCACGATGGCGATAACTGCCATCACTTTCGAGGATAAATTCCACCTGACGGGCGGGATTAAAATACAGCTCAAGACGAGTCAGAGCATTTTGCTCATCCAGATAAAACTGCAAACGGTTGCCCGGCTGCAACGTGTCAAGCGCCAGAATATTTAAGTCAGCTTCCAATACCCGGTACATGGTTTGCTGATCGACCCCGGCGCGCTCAAACAGACTGCTTAAAGTATCGCCTTTGGCAACAATAAACTCAGCATCTGGTTTGCCCGCGATCGCCGCCAGCAAACTGCTGCTGTCAGACGGCAACGCCTCGACGTTTATAGGAACGGGCACGGTTTTGGGCAAAGGTTTCTGACCAATGGGCCACAGCAGCGCCGCGCCGACCAGCAGACCGGACGTCAGCAATACCGTTTTATGAACCTGAGGCAAACGGTTCAGTGACAAAAACCATCTTGGTTGTTTACGCTTTTGCAAATTGCTTCTCACCACTCATCAAAGGGCTTATCAACTCCCCGCCAAAAACGGGCAACAGCCCGTTTTATAGCAAAATTTTCTGATTCGACAAAAGCATTCCTGCTAAGTTCCGCGTTCTCCAGCGCCGAATGTCACAAATCTGCAACCATACCATCGCCTGCAAGAGCATTGAATTTGAACCTTTCGTCCAGCTGGCTGTAACCCAGCCCCGCCATTTTGCGCACTTTAATCTGTACCGGGATCCGCTCTTTCATGGCTTCCACATGGCTGATGACGCCAATCATCTTGCCCGACGCATTAAGGTTGTCCAGCGCATCCAGCGCCATATCCAGGGTTTCGGCATCCAGCGTGCCAAAGCCTTCATCCAGAAACAGCGAATCGATACTGGTTTTGTGACTCACCAGATCCGACAGCGCCAGTGCCAGCGCCAGACTGACCAGAAAACTCTCGCCACCGGAGAGGGTTCTGGTATCCCGGGCAGTGTCGCCCTGCCAGGTATCCAGCACCTCAAGCTCCAGCACCCCGGCGGATTTACGCCGCAGCTCATAACGGCTGTGCAGCCTTGTCAGCTGACGATTGGCCAGCGCCACCAGATGATCCAATGTCAGTCCCTGAGCGAATACCCGAAACTTCTTGCCATCGCGTGAACCAATCAGGCCGCTTAACGCATCCCAATCCTGATAGGCCTCCTGTGCAGCCTCGATCTGAGCGAACAGTTGCTGCTGCCCCTGCCGGCGTCTGGCATCCTCTGCCAACAGGCCACTCATTTCACCCAGCCGCATGCGCAGGGCATCGCGCGCAGTGTTGGCGACCTCAAGCCTGTCTGAAAGCAAAGCAAGATACTCTGAAGCCGGACGTGACTCAGTGTCCACCAGTTCTTTGGCCTCGCCCCAGATCTGGTGTTGCGTCAGCTGCTTGGCATGAAGTTTCTGCTCCAGTTTTGCCTGAACAATGGCTTTCTCCAGCCGGTTTTTCAGCTCAATAAGGGCCGTCAGGGCCGCTTCATCAAGCAGCGCTTGCAGGAAGGCCGCTTCATGCTCAAAAGGACTGGCCGCCAGTTTTGCCTGCCAGTTTTCATCCAGCGCAGCCAGCTCTGCCTGCAATTTGGCAGTGGATGCCAGCAGGTTGGCCTGCTGACCTTGCAGCCCCGCCAGGGCCTTTGCCAGATCTTCTGTCTGAGCCCGGGCGGTATCCAGTCTTTCTTTGACTTGCTCCAGAGCTTGCCCGCAGGTCGCCAGCAAATCATCAGTTGAGGTATCACCGGCGAGCGCGCGGCGTGTTTGCCGGTTGCTGGCAAGCTGTTCAACCAACGCCTGCTGTCTGGTATGCAGCGCGTCACTGGCCGCGGTCAGCTCCTGATGCTGACGCTTAAGCACAGGCAGCGACTCCTGCAGCGCCGCCAATGCCCTGTCATTGTGCTGATACTGGGCAGTCAGCTGCTTCCAGCGTGTCTGCGCGTCTTTAAGCTCCGCCAGCCAGGCTTCCGCCACAACGCCTGCATCATGAATTAATTCCGGCTCCGGCAAAACCAGACCCACCGCTTCAAGCTCCCTGTCAAGCGTCGTATTGAGCGCATCCAGACTGCTTGTCAGCGCCAGCTTTTGACTCTCAAGTTCCGCCAGGCTTTGCTGCCAGTGCAGCTGCTCGGCGGCAAGTTGGCTGAGTTGATGGGCAGCATCCTGCGCCAACCTTTGCAGCTCGTGATATTGCTGCTGAGCCTGTTGCCATTGCTGCTGCGACAGACGATAGGCGTCCCTGCGTGCCAGCAACGGCGCAAGCCTGATATCCAGCTGCTCCAGAGCCTGCTGCAGGCAAGCAGCGTCAGCGATTGTCAGCGCTTCTATCTGCACGCCCAGTATGTCCATCGCGGCTGCAGGGATCTGCGGCATAAAATGTGCAAATTCCTGCTGCGCGGCATCCAGCGCCGCCGATATCTCATTCAATCGGTTCTGAGTGGCCGTATCCTGGGTGCCTCGCTGCTCGATCAGGGTTTTGAGGATCATTCCCCGGGCCTTGATCTCCTCCAGCGCTGTTGTCAGTTCATCGTGACGACGGCGGGTTTCGCTGACATCCAGAGGCTTGTATTGGGTAACCAGAGGGTGCTCGACCGAGCCGCACAAAGGACAGGGTTCATTGGCCACCAGCGCATCACGCAGCGCCGTCAGATCGGCAATTTGCTGCTCCTGCTGCAGCATTTTTTGCACATCCTGCGCCGCCTGCTGCTTATCGGTATAAGCCTGCCTGAGCTGCTGCCGCTCTGATTGCCACTGCACCACCTCATCGGCCGAAGCCTGCAGTTGTTGCTGCAACCTATGGCGTTCGGTCATCAATTGCTGATACTGATTGACCGGGTTTTGCATCTTAAGCAGCAGCGGCTGGCAGCTTTGCAAGGCGCCGATGGCCTGATTAAGGCCAGTCTCATCCTGCTGCCCCAATGCCAATTGCATGGCTTCAGCCAGCCTGGTCACCTCGACCTGGCACGCAGTCAGCTGACTCTGATGCTGGATTGCCTGCTGCTCAAGTTGCCTGTGCCTTGCGGCAAAACCTGACTGGGTCTGATGCCGCTCGGCCTGTAACTGGCTCAGGCGATGAATGTCGGCAATCAGCGTCGAGCGCTGCCGCAACTGCTGCTCCCAGCCACTTAGCGCACTGTCTATTGCCTGAGCGTGCTGATAGCCAACCAGCGCTGTTTCCAGCGCCCGTTGGCTGGCCTCAAGCTCAGCCTGTTGCTGCTGTTTGCTGCTCAGTTGCTCGCTCAGCCTGTGCAGCTCATCATCCTGGTGGACCTGCTGTTGTTTCAGCTCAGCCAATCGTTCGGTCAATACCGCATGCTGATTATCCAGTGGCTGCAGCTGCTCATCCACCAGTTTACGGGTTTCGGACATCGCGGCTTGCGCCGTCGCGACCTCAGACTGGCACAGTGAAAGCTGCGCCTGTTGGTCACTCAGCTCAGCCTGGGTTTGCCGCTTTCGCTCAGCCAGCTGAGCCAGCTGACTGGTGTCATCCTGCAGTCGCTGTCTGAGCTGCGACAGTGACTGATACAAGGGCCTGAGCTTATCGGCAGGCAGCGCCCTATTAAGCTGTGCCAGCTGAGGCTCGTGGGCGGTCAGCTGCGCCTGCGCACTTTGCACAGCCATCTGCAGCGCATTGCTGCGCTCCTGCAGGGCAATCCACTGGCTTTGCCACTGATGCGCCTCGGCTGCCGCCTGTACATCGGCATCCTGCTTTTTCAGCTGCAGCTCAATCTCACCCTGCTGCTCCCTGAGCAGGGCCAACTCCTCATCGGTTTTCAGCTCCACCCCTTCGGCTTTGGCTTTCAGAGTGTCCAAGGCTTGTTTGCTCTGGCTGAAACATTCATACACCTGCTGGGAAATCTGCCCGTAGATCTCAGTGCCGGTGAGCTCTTCCAGCAAGTCTGCGCGATCGCCTGCATCGGCATTGAGAAATGCCGCAAACTGCCCCTGAGAGAGCATCATGGATTTGGTGAAACGGGCGAAATTCAGCCCTGTGATGCTGTCTATCTGTTCATTTTTGGCCTTCACCTGACTGGCGAGGATCTCATCACCATCTGCGCTGAGCCGGGCCAGTTCCACCTGCGCATCCTGCAGATTGCCGTCAAGCTTGCCCCGACTGCGACGCTGGCTCCAAAAGGCGCGATAGGCCACACCTTTGACCTCAAACTCGACCTCGGCCAGCGATTCGGCCGTGCCCCGGGTCATCAGTTCATTGCTGGTTTTGGATATACCGCCCAGACGTGGCGTGTGGTGATACAGCGCCAGACAGATGGCATCCAGAATGGTGGTTTTACCTGCGCCGGTGGGGCCGGTAATGGCAAACAGGCCGTTATCCAGAAACGGCGGTTTGGTGAAATCAATCTTCCACTCACCTTTGAGGGAGTTGATGTTCTTGAATCGCAGACTGAGGATTTTCATGACGCGGCCTCCTCATCTGTAACAACATTTGCGTCAGCTGACTGCACCTGCGCAGCGACAGTCCGATACAGCTGTTTCAGCCGCTCAACCCGTGCCTGCTCAGCCTCAGTATCAAAATGCTCGAGCGTCAGACGCCGCTCAAACACCTCTTCAATGCTCAGTTCACTCAGGGTTTCCTGCTCGGCTTGCGTCATACCGGTGGTTTGCTGACGCTGACGTTTAAGCTGCAGCACCTCAAATGGCCGCTCGCCCACCAGCGCCTCTACCCGGGATTGCAGATCCGACAAATATTCCTGGCTTTGTACTTCCACCGCCAGCCACAGCGTTTTACCAATACTGTTTCGGTCCGCAGCATGAATACTGTCAGTATCATTGGCAGTTTCAGCAACAGCCCCCGGCAGACTCAGTTCATCCAGTTGCCTGGCGATGCCTTCCAGATCGCCTTTAATCTGTGCCATCGGCTGGAACATGGGCACCTTCAATTCCTGCACCGCAGTGAGTCCATGGGCGTCAAACTCGGCCATCAATACCTGCTTGGCTTTGCCAAGTTCATCAAAGCTCAGACATAAAGGCGAGCCGCTGTAGCGGATATGCTCAGTGCCTGCGACCTTCTGTGGCCGGTGAATATGACCAAGGGCAATGTAATCCGCCGGCGGAAAGCCGCTGGCATTGAAGGCGTCCAAAGTACCTATGTAGATATCGCGCACCGATTCACTGCTGCTGGCGCCGACTGTGGTCAGATGACCGGTCAGAATAACCGGCAAGGCCTCCCCGGCCTCTTTCTGTGTCTGGCTCTTGGCATTTGCCAGAGCCCTGGCATCGGCATGAGCCTTGGCATAGACAGCGTCATAATGAGCCTTGATCGCCTCCCCCAGCCGCAACTGCTTTTGCGCGCCATCTTCACCGGCCTGACTGGTGATCAGATCCCGTGGCCGCAAAAAAGGGACAGCACCGAGCACGCCCACCGCCTGCCCTTGCCTGTCATGGAGGGTGAATACCTGAGCGGCAACATCCGACTGTGCATTGGGCACCACCACAGTCCCCAGACACGCCAGCAGCTCGCTGGATTCGCTCAGCATGGCCACGGAATCATGGTTGCCGCCCAGTACAAACAGCTGACAGCCACTGCCCTGCATCTGCACCACAAACTGGTTGTAGAGCGTTCGGGCATAACTCGGTGGTGTGCTGGTATCAAAAATATCGCCGGCAACGATCAGAGCATCTATCTGGAATTGCTCGATTTGCGCCAATAACCAGGCCAGAAAGGCGCGGTGTTCGGCCTGGCGGCTTTTGCCGTAAAACGACTGGCCAAGGTGCCAGTCGGAGGTGTGCAGAATGCGCATGGGTCAGGTTTTCCATCACAAAAGCCTGCCGCGCGGCAGGCCGGAAAAATTGCCCCTAGTATGAAGTGAAATCCTGCGAAAACAAAATCTTGAAATCAGCGACGCAGATCAGGCGAATTGTTGATACAGAAGTTTGGCGCTCATCAGCAGTGACATGGTCACCACCAGCGGCTTGATGATTTTACTGCCCTTGGTCACCACCATGCGCGAACCCGCCGTGGCCCCCAGCGCCTGCCCAAGCAACATCAGTAATCCCAGAGTCCAGATCACCTTGCCACCCAGTGCAAAAAACAACAAAGAGGAGATATTGGTAGAGAAATTCAATAACTTGGCGTGGGCGGTCGCTTTAGCCAAACCAAAGCCAGCAAGCATCACAAACGCCAGCGCAAAAAAGCTGCCGGTGCCCGGCCCAAAAAAGCCGTCATACAGGCCAATCCCCAGCGCCGCAGTAAAGGAAAACGCAGTGGGGGTCAGCACTCTGTGCCTGTCATCATCGGTCACCTTGGGGGAAAACAGGAAATACGCGGCAATACCCAGGATCAGGAATGGCAGCAGCACCTCCAGCACACTGGCATCAATCTGCTGCACCGCAATGGTACCGAGCGCCGCCCCGGCAAAAGCACAGGCCAGCGGCAACTTGAGATCGGTAAGCTTCACCATGCCCTTGCGGACAAAATAAAGACTGGCGAAAAAGCTGCCGCCACAGGCCTGCAGCTTATTGGTAGCCAGTGCTGTGGCCGGTGGCAAACCGGCCCACATCAGCGCAGGGATCGTCAGCAGGCCACCACCACCGGCTATGGCATCAATAAATCCGGCCACCGCTGCGGTGGCAAACAGCAGCGCAGCGATTTGCAGAGTCAGTTCAAATTCCATGGGTACTTTAGAAAAACTTGTTATTGGATAGTAGTGGTGAGTATTAAACTGGCTTTTAACCTTGATGACAAAGGAGTATTTTTCGTTAAACTGTGAGAAAACCTCACACCAAAGATTTCTGCCTTGTCCACATTACCTCCCCTGAATGCAGTAGTGGCCTTTGAGGCTGCTGCCCGCCATCTGAGTATCAGCCTGGCGGCCAGTGAGCTGTTTGTGACCCATGGCGCTATCAGCAAACAGATCCGGGCGCTGGAAGCCTTTCTCGGTTGCGAGCTGTTTATCCGCGAGCACCGAAAAATCACCCTGACCGCCGCCGGTCATCGTTATCTGCCCCATGTGCAATCGGCACTGCAGACTCTGGCAAATGCCACCAGCGAACTGAAACAGCAACAGGCGGGCAGCGGTACACTGAAAATCAACGTACTGCCCAGCCTCAGTATTCAATGGCTTATCCCCAGATTGGAGGAATTCAGAAATCAGTACCCCAGGCTGTTTGTGGATTTGTCCATTGGGGATTTTGAACTGGATTTCCAGCGCCAGGACTATGACATTGCCATTCGTTCGGGCAAAAAGCCCCCGGCCAATTGCCACTACATTAAGCTGATGGATGAGGAGATGTGCCTGGTCGCCGCACCGGCGCTGGCAGCCAGACTCAATACACTGGATGATCTGAACCAGATGACCCTGCTCAAACATACCAGCCGCCCCAGCAACTGGCGCGAATGGGCGCACCAGGCTGGCGTCACCCTGACCACAGAGGAAAAATTCGGGGTTGAGCACTTTTACATGCTGGCACAGGCGGTGGCCAGCGGCATGGGCGTCGCATTGATCCCGCGCTTCTTCATAGAGCCGCAACTGGCTGATGGTACTCTGGTGATCCCCTTCGATATCTCCTATCGCAGCGATTACTGTTACTACCTGCTGACGCCAGCCAGACACAAGGACAAAGAAGGCAAAATTCAGGCCTTTACCCAATGGTTACTGGCGCTGTTTGCCCCCTACCGGATTACCGATGAGACGGCAGACCAAACTGCTGCAGATAACACTGTCCCGGCTCTGCCATAAACTCATGCCGCAATACCCGCTCACAGGCCGCGTACAGATCCTGCCCAAGCCAACCTGGCTCAAAGGCAGACAGCGCCTTGAGCATGGCCTGCGGATCTTTGTTACCGGTCAAACTGGCCGGGGTGAAGGCATCAACAAAACTGGCCACCAGACCATACAGATCCTGTCCTTCCGGGCTCTCTTCAGCCCAAATCAACGGATCGGCATACTGGCTGGCATAGTGACTGGCGGCAATATCCAGTCCAACGCCAAAATTCATCAGATAAGCCCGCCCCCGGCTGATGATGATGTTCTTCGGACAGATAGCGCCGTGGTGAATATCCAGTTGGTGCAGGTACTGCAGCGCACTGAGCAGCTCACCAAACCAGCGTCTGGCATCACCCGGCTCAAAACCGGCCAGCTCATCGAGTGAACAGCCATCTTCCCAGGCCCGCACGATAAACAACGTCTGACTTTGAGGCAACTGGCCAAACGCCAGCACCCGCTCGATATTGGGATGATAGATACGGGAAAGCGAACGGTACAGGGAGCTCAGTGAGGCCCACGCTCCATCCCACTGCTCATAAAGACTGATGGCAACCGGATAGCGCCCCTGAATATGTGTCCCCTGCCACAGCTGACTTTGCGCGCTGGCGGTAATAAAGCGCTCCAGTCGATAGTGATGTTCCAGCACGGCGCCAGGCGCGATGGTGACCGACTCGGGCAAGGTGTCACAAACGCCAAGATCAATCAGCGCACTGAGATCGCAGCGCAGCGCGTCCAAATCAGTGGTTGCCCCTTTCACCGCCTGGCGATACCACTGGTAAATCCTCGGCTGATTGGTCAGCTCAGCCAGCGCGGCAAAGCGCCGGGCATAGGCCTGGGTATCATCAGCGGGGCTGAGATTGTCGGTGATATCGATATACTCCACATCACCACTATCAGAGATAAATACGCAGTTTTCGGCCCAGCCGCCGACACAGAATCCCCGCCGGTGAATTTGCTGCAGACCGGTCACCGAGCGGCGCAGGATCTCCAGCAACTGATAGGTGGTTTTACGCTCAGCCTCGAACACATTCATGGGCACGCCTCTGGGCATGCGAATGGGCAGGATCACCTGCTCACCATCCTGAATAAGTGGTGCACAGGCCGGTACGCAGGTACAGCCCGACAACGCCTGCAACCGTTTGAACTCGTCTCTGAGCTGCTGCTCATGACGCTGGGCAACAATATCATCGTCAAACTGCACCGGCAGCAGAATTTTCAACAGCCAGGGAGCGGTCCAGCCGCCGGGACTGTATTCCGCTTGCCAGATCTCCAGACCCGCATGCAAAAACAAACACCTGAGTTTGATAAAGTCCTGAATACGATTATTACGGCTTTCCATCACCGCCACCTGACCTATGGTGTCCAGCACCATTTCCCGCTGCTCAGCGGTCACAGGATGTGGTCTGGGCGCCGTCAGCCCCCATTCACTGGTCAGTGCGGCGACAATCTGCCTGGGTGTGTAGATACTCAGCGCGCCGTCATCTTTTTCCAGCTCAATTTCTTCGCCTTTGCGACCGGTCACAAACACCATGCCCTGACACCAGGGGGCATACACCCCCACAGGAATGCGATGTTTGAGTTTGCCCGCCAGTACCCGTGCCACGTAGTTGGCTTTGGACAGGCTGTTATCGACTCCCCGCCCATCCAGTGACCAGGCGTGCAATCCGGCATTCAGCCGCCCGATATAGCCTTTGACATCGACCACATACACGCCCCACTCGCCGACAACCAGCGCATCCACTTCCATGGCCTGACCGCTCTTGGTGGGGATCTCAACATTGGTCAGCAGCAGATAATGTTTTGGCAACTCCTCACTGAGCAAGCCAAACGCCCAGCGCTCGGCATCATTCACCGGGGTACCAAAACTGATGTGCTTCGCCATTCACTTAACTCCCTGTAATGTTTGGCGTAGTTTATGGCAGTCGGAAACAGGAACAAAGCGCTTTGTGGTGATGTCAGCCGGCATCGCAAACGCCCGCGTACTTATGGCCATGTTATCAGCCAAGCAACTGCTTTTTGCCTGAAAACACTGCATACGCTCAATCAGCTCTCAGGCAAACCAGCGAGGCGCACACAACCACAGCATTGAAACAGCAAAAGCCGGCATAGCGCCGGCTTCATGGCATATAAAGATATTCAGTAGGATGTCAAATAAGGTTCAATCCAGTAACTGCCCCAACCAATCCGGTTACCTTTGCGGTTATACCAGTTGCTGTCACCGGCAGCCCAGGCGGTGTCTTCACCGATAAAGAAATTGTAGGCCGGCACCGCGACCACGGTAATCTGCTGGGCAACCGAGCCAGACTCGTTGCGGCACAGCAGCACCAGTCCTTCAAAATTGTCAGCCTGATAGTCGCCACCATTGGCAATGGCAAGCGCTACTATGGCCAGTGCATTCGCCTCATTCCAGTTGATACCGCCGGCAGAGCCGACAGGGTTGGTATCATCAGTCAGCTTCCAGATTGCCCCCTGAATATCCTGCCAGGAGTACTGGGGATAAAGACTCCAGTCCTGATTCAGAATCCAGGACACATAACCCAGATTCTGCTCCTGATCGACGATACCCAAATCCGGATCGTTTAATGACCGCAGTTCACAGTTGGTATAAGTGGTTCCCGGACGGATAGTTCGGCCCAGATCCATACACCACGCGTTATAAGGCCCCACGCCATTGATGGTTGCGTTAAAATATGAATCATCACCAGGGAAGCTGACCGAATAAGACACTGTCCCGCCAATGGGATAGCTGGACTGCTTACTTTCTGCATGATAAGCAACAAACTGATCAACCGACTCAACCTCTACCATATAGTTATCGCTCAGCGCGCAGCCCAGCTCATGGCTATAGGGGAATTGTCCCGGTGCCGATGATGGCGGTTGACTGTCACCCACATACAGATGAGAACGCGCCAGACACCAGCCAACTTCGGTGACCTGAACACTGACCACCAACTGCGAGCCCTGAAAGTAGGTGTCTACCTCGCCAATCTGTTGGTGTTGCCCGGCAAACAATGGACGGGTCGAGGCTTCGGCCCCGCCAGCCAGTAAGCTGGCAAACAGCATCATCAATCCAATAACTGACTTCATTTTATTACCCCGTTTTTATATCCGAGAATAATGACCAACCTGAAGAAGCAATTTAGATGCCGTTATTAACTGATTGATTTTTCATATTACCCGATAAATACCGTCTTATTTTTAAGACATATTTATTATCTGCGGCTCTGAATTTTGGCTAACAATTTGAATTGACTGACGATAAATACGTCTCAAAAATAAGACCGCTTGCCATCACCACCATTCCCGCAAAGATTTAATCAGCAAGCAGCGGCTTACCTGTTGCCAACGACTATCCCCCTGATAAGCCTTTAATTCAGCATGTCCATTGCGCCGGTCAAATACCGGAAATCAGACACCATAAAATATGCCTTACGCTTGGTATGTTCTGATTAACCAGCACTAAGCCCGTGTATTTTTTGAAAGTTATTCATCATTGTTTAACAGGCGCTGCAGACCCGACAAACATACAACCCGCAACAACTATTTACATCATCAAAACATTTGTGGTAGACATATTTATCGTATAAATATTATTTGCAGTAACCCAGTAAAAACAGAAGACTAAAATGAGGATAATATGAGGAAAACAACACTCATGCTGGCTTTGCTGGCAACCCCCTTAATGGCTCAGGCGCAGGGGTGTATCACTCCCAATCGCTGCTCCTCCGACACAGGCACCGCTTGCACCATTGCGCTTTCCGACTGGGGAGTCTCTCCGGGCAACACCGACAACAGCAGCTGTATGCAAAACGCGGTCGACTTTGGCATTGCTCAATCAGCCTCTAAAGCCGTGAATTTACAGTTTGGTACCGGTACTTATCAATTTGAATCACCGGTAACGGCCAGTGTAAAAAGCAAACACTCCGACACCAATTACAACTTCAATAGTTCCCGCATCGCTATTGCCGGAAAGACATCGGCCAATCCGCTGACCATTCAGGGCAACGGCATTGATTCAACCATAGTTGAATTTGTGGGCTTCAATCAGGATATTGGAGGCACTCCCACCGGCCTGAATGGTCTCAGTGTTTACAGTAGTAATAATGTAGATATCAAAGACTTGTCTTTTACCTACGACAAATATCCTTTTTCCCAGGGAGTATTGGTTTCATCATCCATCAGCTCAAAATCGGACGATACAGTCACCATTACTCTGGATTCAGGCTATGACGCACCGCAACAGTTTATCAACGAAGACAAAGACAAGAGCTATATTGTGACGTTCAACGGAGATCAAACCTATGAAAAAGTACCATCGGATCTGAAATTTACCGCCGCACGTCATTTAAACGGCAGCGACTATGAACTCTCCGGACTGGATCAAATCACCCGGGATTATCTTTATGATTATCATCGAGTCAACCCTAACCTGAAGGTTGCCCTGTCCCCCAAAATTGGCGGAGAAACCCTGTATTTCTTTAACAGCTCCAATATCAAGGCAAAAAATATCAATATCTCCAACGCACCGGCCGTGGCTGTACGCGGACAAAATGGCGGCAGCAATATTACTCTGGACAACGTCAATTATAAACGCCGGAAAATCGAAGGCTCCGCTGATCCGTTAATGGCCGGTACAGCCGGTGGCTACATTTTCCAGTCCATTCGCGGCGGGTTAACCATCAAAAACTGCGAGATTGACCACAACGCCGATGACACTCTGGGATTATTCGCCCGGGGAACGGATCTGCTCAGGGTATCGGGAAATACGGTTGATGTTGATGAAAAAAAAGCCCAGTTCCTGAGCGTGTCTGACATAGTGGATATCTATGATGCGGGTGACTCAAGCAAAAAAGACAAGAATTTACAAATCAATGCCATTGAGCATCTGAACGATGGCAATATCCGCCTCACCCTGAGTAAAAACATCATCAACTCAGTCGTTGGCGACTATATTGGCAGCCGCAGCGCAACCATTGGGGTGTCGGGTAATCCGTTCCTTGTTGAAAATAACACCCTGGCAAATAACAAAGGTCGTGCTATTCGCAGCAATGCATCCTTCGGAGAAATCAAAAATAATACGGTGAGCCGTAACGGCAATGGTGGAATATGGTTGGGTGGTGATGCTGAACACAACTCACAGTGCAACGAGTCGGTTTCCGTCACCAACAATATTGCTAAGCAGCAACTCCATGGACCGGCTATTCTGGTTTATAACGCCATCAAAAATAATGACAGCACCTTAAAATGCAACAAAGCGCTGACAATCACAGGCAATACAATCGAAGAGCAAGCCCGGACAACTCCCGCTATTTTCATCGACAACACCAGTAATTCAACCATACAAAACAATAACTTTATCTCAGAGTTTGGCTCCGACAGTGTTATCAAAGATGTGCTGTATGACAGATTGCGCACGTCAGGTATATCTTCACAGCAGCGAAATCAAACTGTGGTGCTGTCCAACTACGCCAAGGGGCTGACCGTGTCGGGAAACACCAGTGGCAATGGCAAGCCCAATGAATATTTGAAAACCACCAACACTCAGGATTAAATGCCGGCAATTATGTTCAGGTGTAGTGGTTCAGGGCTGCTCATTGCAGCCCTTGTTGTCATCATGTCGGTATAGACCGGGGGGGGGCCAATATAAAAGACCTGCTGAAATAACATTATTCGAGTGCACAGATACTCCCACAAATTATCACCACCAATGGATAGGTATACTTAAATATCTATAATTGGCTGTCAGTGTATTCTGACGCTAAAAAATTAACATCAACAGAGTTGTTGATTAGGGAAAGTGCGAACAAGTTCTCACGGCATTTTGGCTTGGAGCAGAAGCCAGTTCTGAGTATTCAGATAAAGGAAAGCTGATTGCCTTTCAAAGCTGAATACCAAAGAAATGTCGATGACTTGAAATCCCTTTCGGCGAGGCTGACAGCTGTCGCAGAGCACGCATGGGACTTATTCGAACCCTCCCTTAAGATTGACAATAAAACCCCCCCCTCAGGTGGTCTTTTTGTTGATACAACAAGCATACATGCGATCACATTCCAGCGCTGTACGAATTCAAATATAAACTCGCGTGAATTTTCGGTTATTGCTTCAGCTTATCTCGCTTACTTTGCATTTTGTCGCTGCCAAGGTAAGACGTTTTCGCGACATTATTATCATTGGCATATTTGACGTCGTACTGGTTGAATTTCTTCAGCTGAGGTAACTCAATCATCTTTAAAATACTGTCACCGCAATTTTGAATCGCCCAATATAATACCTGATGTGTAAGCGTACCATTATCATCCACGAATGCACCTGTTTGAAAATAGACAGGCGCCTTGGGCTCATAATTCTCTAGATATTTACCACAGACGTAATAAATGGGATGGAAGGGATCAGTAAAGGCATTATGTTCCATATCCCAACGCTCCAAACTGTTTTCTCCTATGATACAGTTACCATGAGCACGGCAGGTATCCACCATTTCCTGCATGATAGTTTTACTGATGGGCCATTCTGTATCTGACGGTTGACTGGTTACCTTAACAAATTTCCGAAAGTGCGGTCTTGCAACTGCGACTTTTGTCCTGTCCCATTTACTGGCGACTGTATCAATTTGCCACTGTTGACAACCTTTATCTTTTTGCCAGGTCAGCCCATCATCGATGAGTCGATTAATATTCTGCCACTCATTGGGAGAACGATTCATATCAGCATTTTTTATCATACACCCAGATATGGCGACCTCCTTAATTACCCCAACGCTGTCATATTTAGTAGCCAGAGCATGGTGTAACTGAGCATATCTGGTTCTGTATTCCTGAGTCCAATAATGTGGATAAGAACCGTCAAAGTCACTGTCTTCAAAATCCAGCGTCGTTGAACCGACATCGTCTTTTACCCATTGCGGCGTATAGATACCGGCAAATACCCTTAATTTAATACCCAACTTGTTTGTATGACTACGATTCCAGTTTTTCACTTCAGCAATTGCACTATCAATTACCCCGGTTTCAAGTTGAAGGTTAGCGG
>NZ_JBOZWP010000014.1:0-114505 GCF_050865035.1 Shewanella sp. GXUN23E
CGCACCTCAAGTTCAAGGTCTTGCAGCTCTGCTTCCACCTTCGCTACCCGCTCCTCAGCCTCTTGCAGCTTGCGCTGGGCTATCTTACTACTGACCATCAGGGTTAATGCGGTGTAGGCGGTCTCAGCCTCAGCTATGGCTGTCTCCAGGTTAACCCTGCAACTCTCCAGTTCCTGCCGCTTCAGTTCAATGACAGAGGTGTCAGCACCTATCACTGATGACCAATCCATTGTTTTAAGTCCGTACAGAATAATTGTCTCGGTTTGTCGGTACGACCAAGTAGGGTTAGTACATCCTCTGGTATGGAGGTCTGAGCAGCGCAAATGCGAGTACCGCTTCCCCTTGATGACTGAAGAGTTCAAACCCATACCTGAACCACATTCACACCTACAAAGCCCCCTGAACAGGTTCGCCATAGGCTCATTAGGCATGACACCTTGCTTGGTTGCTTTAGCGGCCTTGAGGCTCTGGCACTTGCTCCACAGCTCTTGGTCAATGATGGGAGGATAGAAGTTGGCAATCGGCTCACCATCAGGTACATCCTTGCCATCCACTCGTTTCAACGGCTGGCAGTAACCCAATGGAGATTTACTCTTGAGAATGTTATTGACTTTGGAATGTGTCCAGCCCTGAGTTTTCCCCCAGTAGGGTACTCCCTCCTCATTGAGCTTAATGGCAATAGGCTTAGTGCTATAGCCGTTGGAGTACATGGTAAAGATGCGCCGGACTATCTGGACAATCTCAGGCACTAGAAGAAACTCAGTCTTATCCTCTGAGACCTTGAGCCAAGCAGGACACTTGCGAGTGACAATCTTCCCCTGACGCATCAACTCTTTGTTCTTGGCTTTGGCTGCCCGAATGCGCTTACTCTTGGTCTCTGACTCTTCATGCGCTCGCTGAGCAGAGATACCCCAGACCATCAAGTCCACAAACTTGTTACTGCTGTCACTGGTATAAAGGCGGTTGTCGCTGAGGGTAAACACTTGAATGCCCATATCCAGCAGGTCTAGCATCAAGCGTATGCTCTTATCGACTTCCTGTCGTGAAAGGCGGTCTACGTTTTCAACGATAAGTACAGAGCCACGGGCAACCTCCCCACCTT
Source organism: Shewanella sp. GXUN23E (assembly GCF_050865035.1). Lineage (NCBI taxonomy): Bacteria > Pseudomonadati > Pseudomonadota > Gammaproteobacteria > Alteromonadales > Shewanellaceae > Shewanella > Shewanella sp. GXUN23E. Next base: position 1,103 of record NZ_JBOZWP010000014.1, read on the forward strand.
GCACAGCGTCAATGAAGGCTTTCAGTGCGCCTTCAGAAGCATTTACCCCCTTCCAAGCACTGACACCCATATCAGCATAGCCTTTGCTACTCAGCGTCCATCCATGTACTTCACAGGCGTGCCTGATTGCATCTTCCTGTCGGGTTTTTCCGTGTCCTTTGAGCTGTCTCTCTGTACTTAATCTTGTGTAACTATATGCGGTAACCATCGGTGATTCATTGAACTGCCTTTGACTAGGGTCGGAATTATGCAACGGCAGAAAGTTTGTTAAAAGCGGTAAAGCACTTTTACCACATGCCAGCCGAATTTGGTTTTCACCAGATGTGGCGTCAGCAACTCACCGGTAAAGCAGACTTTATCGAACGCAGGCACCATCTGGCCCTTTTTGAACTCGCCCAGACTGCCACCCTTCTTGCCCGATGGGCAGGTGGAGTGACGCTTGGCCAGCACATCAAATTTCGCCCCTTTGTTGAGCTGCTTGATGATGTCTTCGGCAAGCTCCTGATGCTTAACCAATATGTGTAATGCTGCTGCGGTTTTTGCCACGATGGAACCTGTCTGTCTTTGTCGAAATTGGGGGAATTATACCCTTTGCCAAGGGGAGGCTCTAGATACGCTTCGCTGTGGTTTTACTGCTCCAGTGGCCTGGAACTTTTGGTTCTAAGGCAAGCTTCGCTTGCCAGAACATCGTGGGCTTCCAGCCCACACCCGGGTCAGGGGCGTTGCTCGTCCAACGCCCCTAACAACCCCAAGGACGCCCCAACCAACGCTGACAACTCCTCAGGCTTATGTCGAAAATTGGCTAACGTGACAGACGCTCGATTTACATCCCTGTAAATCCCTCCAGCTCGACTATCCTGTCTCGCGCTCGTAAGCACATCGCTTCGCGATACTCACCCATGAATCGACTGAGCCTGCGAGGAATCTGCCGGACAGGAAGTCCAAATGCCATGAAAGGCATGGATGCTTGAGAATGGCCATGTCGAAGCCACGCCATTTTCATCAACATTCTTCGGCGGCACCGACGGGGAATGGTGTACTCCACTAGTGCTGAGTCAAAATTATGCTTGCTTCATAATTTCGCCTGATATGTTCAAATATCAGACACTAATCTCAATCCGCCTCACTCCACCTGTTTAAGATGAATTCTTATACGTCATTCATGGAGATAGATATGGCATGTAGCTGTTGTAACAACCGTCTTAATATTGGAATGATCCACAAGACTGACCCAAGCACGGGACAAAAATTTAAGTCTTGCCCTCATTGCTCTGCAGCCAATGGAGGTGAGCATGTATTTCATCCCTATCCTTTGTCTTTCGGCAAAACACCCGCAAGAGTTACAGCCAGGAACCCTGATGGCTTCCAAAGCTATTGTGTTGATTGCAGGAGACTTGATAAAGGTGTAGCTTCTCAAGTTTTCACGCAAGGACGCACTTGTAGCAGTTTGATCTAAAGGCTTAGATGCAAGTATTTAAAGATGATGCCGTAAATTGGCTATCAACGCTTGCTACCGCGAGCGTTGACCTAATAATCACTGATCCACCATATGAATCCTTAGAAAAACATCGAAAAATAGGGACGACCACGAGACTAAAAGTAAGCAAATCATCTAATAATCAATGGTTTGAAATATTTCCAAATGCTCGATTTGAGAGTTTGTTGGCTGAAATCTATCGCGTCTTAAATACGAATGCTCACTTTTACCTATTTTGTGATCAGGAAACGATGTTCGTCATAAAGCCTATAGCAGAAAAAGTTGGCTTTAAATTCTGGAAGCCAATTATTTGGGACAAAGTCAGTATAGGTATGGGATATCACTACAGGGCACGCCACGAGTACATATTATTTTTTGAAAAGGGTAAAAGAAAACTCCATGATTTGAGTATTCCTGACATTCTTACCTATAAAAGAGTTTATAGAGGGTACCCCACTGAAAAGCCGGTACAACTAATAGAAACTTTAATTTCTCAAAGCAGCTCAAAAGGAGAGGTAATTGCCGACCCGTTTTTTGGTTCTGGTGCAACACTAATTGCTGCAAAAAACTTGGGAAGAAACTTTATCGGTGCAGATACTTCAGATTCAGCACATGCTCATTTTGCAAAACGGCTAAAAGAATAATAACTATCAGCCAATGGCCGGGAGGGATTTTTTCTTCTGGCAAGGAAGATGGCCTCGACGTGTAGTGGGCTACACGAGGGGCCACCAACACAGCCAGGGGGAAAAATAGCCCCGGCTGTGCAGACATACGCCACTTAAAAGCAAAGGCTTACGCCGTACCCCCAACAGTTAACAAGTCTAACTTCAAAGTAGGCTGGCCGACGCCGACTGGCACACTTTGCCCGTCTTTACCGCAGACCCCGACGCCTTTGTCCAGTTCCAGATCGTTACCCACCATGGAGATCTGCTTCATGGACTCTGGGCCGTTGCCGATCAGGGTTGCGCCCTTGATTGGCTGGGTGATCTCACCGTTTTCAATCAGATAGGCTTCTGATGCGGAGAACACAAACTTGCCTGAGGTGATATCCACCTGGCCGCCACCGAAGTTGGGGGCGTAGATGCCCTTTTTCACCGAACCGATAATCTCTTTGGGATCAGACTCGCCAGCCAGCATGTAAGTGTTGGTCATGCGCGGCATGGGCAGGTGGGCATAGGACTCACGACGGCCGTTGCCGGTCAGCGCTGCGCCCATCAATCCGGCGTTGAGCTTGTCCTGCATATAGCCTTTGAGGATGCCGTTTTCAATCAGCACAGTTTTCTGGGTTGGCGTGCCTTCATCATCTATGCTCAGTGAGCCGCGACGGTTCACAATAGTGCCATCATCCACCACAGTCACCAGCTCGGAAGCCACCTGCTGACCCACCATGCCGGAGAAGGCGCTGGAACCTTTACGGTTAAAGTCGCCTTCCAGACCATGTCCCACAGCTTCGTGCAGCAGCACGCCGGGCCAACCGGCACCCAGTACCACGGGCATTTCACCGGCCGGAGCATCCACCGCAATCAAGGCGACCTGAGCCTGACGCACCGCCTCGCGGGCATGGGCAAAACACTCTGGCAGACCGTCATCGCCGGTTTGCATAAACACTTCATAGCCATGACGGCCACCGCCACCGGCTGCGCCGCGCTCACGCTTGCCCTGATCTTCCATGATGATGGAGCAGTTGAAACGCACCAGCGGGCGCACATCGGCGGCCAGAGTGCCATCGCTGGCAGCCACCAGCACTTCTTCATGCACGCCGGACAGGCTCACCACCACCTGAATGATGCGACTGTCGAGACTGCGGATGTAGGCATCGGCCTGACGCAGCAGGTCGATTTTTTTATCCTGCACCATGGCGGCAATGGGATCGGCACTGTCGTACAGGGCATTCACACCACGGCGCTTCCACGCCTGCACTTTGCCGCTCTGACCACTTTGGGCGATACCGCGGGCCGCAATAGCGGCCGCTTTCAGGGCATCCGGGGTAATTTCATCGGCATAGGCAAAACCGGTTTTCTCGCCGGTAATGGCACGCACGCCAACGCCACGCTCAATGTGGAAGCTGCCTTCTTTGATGATGCCATCTTCCAGCACCCAGGACTCATGGCGACTGCCCTGAAAGTAAAGATCAGAAAAATCAATCTGGTGCTGATGGATAAGATCCAGATACGACTGCAGATCGTCCAGCTGCAATCCTTGCTGTAACAGACTTTGTCCTACTTGCGTTAGAAATGGCATCGACTCTCTCTTTAATCCACGTGGGATAGGTTATTCATTTACGCCCGTATTCAGTTTGGGCGCCTTAAATCTATTATGGCTGACAATCGGCATGGCTTTACGCACCCGTGCCAATTCAGCAAAATCCAGTTTGGCCTGCACCCAGCCTATGCCCTGTGGCAGCTGTGCCAGAATGCGTCCCCAGGGATCGACTATCATGCTCTGCCCCCAGGTTTCACGGTTGCCCTGATTGTGCCGTCCCCACTGCCCGGCGGCCAGCATAAAGCACTGACTGTCGAGCGCCCGGGCCTGTACCAGGGTTTGCCAGTGGGCTTCGCCTGTGACGGCAGTAAAGGCCGCCGGCAGCGCAATAATTTCGGCACCGGCCAGCCGCAGGGCGCGGAACAGATCCGGGAAGCGCACATCGTAACAGATCGCCAGTCCCAGCTTGCCAAAGGGGGTATCAATCACGCTAATCTGCTCACCGGGACAGAAGGTATCGCTTTCCCGGTAACTGCGGGTGCCGTCTTCCACATCCACATCGAACAGATGCATTTTGTCATATTGACCCTGCACCTGGCCTTTGTCATCAAACAGATAGCAGCGACTGTATACCCGGCCATCAGCGGCCAGCGCGGGAATGGTGCCGGCCACCAGCCAAATTTGAAAGCGGCGGGCATAGTCTGCCAGTGTGCGCCTGAGCAGGCTGTCGTGACCGCTGGCAGTCAGCTCTCCGGCGTGGGCCAGTTGCTCACCTTCATGACCGCCAAACAGGCACACACACTCAGGCAATACCACCAGTTGTGGCTCGTCGGCCTGCCGGGGTAACTGGTTAAGCTGCGATTCGAGCTGCTGAAGATTGGCGCTGACGTCCCGACTGCTTTGACACTGCAGCAAACTGACCTGCATCTTGCACTCCCTGTGCAGCAACACCGCGGTGGATGGGGATCACCCTGGCCTGCGCATTGCCGCCATTATTTTCTCTACGTCCAACGGGCTTCACATCATCTGTCCCAGCGGGCTGGCCGGTAATGGACTGGGTACTGGACTGCCCGCTACTGGATTGGGGCGATACCGACGACTCGGTCCCGGCCGGCTCAGTGGCCTGCCGCCGGGGCAGTACAGATTCAGGAATTTCAATTTCCTTACTCTTGCGCTCCAGCTCTTCCAATTTGGGATCTGACATGGTGCCGGTCAAGCGAAAGCGAATTTCGGAAATCACCTCGATCACCGGCTCCAGCACTTTGGTCAGGGCAAAGGCACCGACACCCAGCGTCCAGGCACTGGTGCTGAGCAGCACCACAGTCGGCACACTGGAGGCCAGCTGCGGCACAAAGCTGATGTCATAGTTCAGGCTTTCTGTGCGCAGATCCGTATAGCCGCGCACCTTCATGTTGCCGGCCACCGCATCCATCTCGGTATCTGTGGTTTTCACCACCCCGTTATCTATCTGCAGCGTACCACCAAAAGAATTGAAATACAGTCCCTTACCAAAGACGTCAGAGAAATCCAGCGACAGCTTGCGCAGCAGTGAGTCCATGCTGAACAGGGAGAAGATGCGGGCGCCTTTGTCGCTGATCTGCGACATATGGCCCTTGCCCAGATCAAACCTGACATCGCCGTTGAGGCTGGCCACAGTGAAATCATAGGGCGCGCCCTGCCAGTTGAGATTGGCCGTCAGCATCAGGGATGACTCCTTGACGCCGGGATCTATGCCCAGCCGCTCAGTCAGCGCATCGAAGTTGTCGGCCTTGAGCGTGAGCGAAATATCGGTCAGGTTGCGGCCATCGCCATGCAGCCACTTGCCCTTGCCATTGAGGGTGGCCGCCGGTGAGCTGAGCGACAGCGTCTGGATCTCATAGCCTTCAGGCGCGGGTGTGCCCTGCAGCACCAGATGCCCCAGCGGCTTGTCGTCAAACCTGAAATCATCCACATCCGCCGCCAGCGGCGGCAGATGAGTACCGCCGAGCGTCTCCCCGTCAGTCTGCTGTTGCTGTCCTGTCTGAGACGACAGATACAGACGCGAAGCCACCAGTTTGATGCCTTGAGTGCTCCAGTCAGGATAGAAATCGACATGTCCGGCGAACTGGGGCGATTCTCCCTGTATCCGCCAGGCATTATCGGTTGGCGCAGCCAACAGCTTCAGGTGCGTCAGCGTTTGTCCTAGCAGTTGAAGCTCGCCGATGTCACCGGCAATACTCTGCAATGGCGGAAACAGTGAAGATGATGTGTCAGCCGAATGCTGAGTCGGAGCGGCCCCATCTCCCCGGGGCGTCGCGGCAATATCCTCACCTTCCAGGTTTATTACTGTATCAGCAGCGGGCAGAAAGCCTTCGATGATGGGCATCCACTCATCCATGTCCGCCTGAGCCAGTGCCAGCTGGATATGCCCCTGCTGCTTACTCAACGCATCACCCGGCTGAAACAGTCGTCCCAACAACAGATCATAGTGAGCAAGGCCAGAACCGGATTTGCTGTTGAAACCACCCCAGAACTCCGCCTTCTTGCCAATACGGATCCCCAGGTTGGTCTCGCGGTTATCGCCGACCAGTTCAATATTCAGCGGCAATTTAGTGTCAGCCGCCTTGTTGAAGGGGGCAGGCAGATCCAGGGTGACACCGGTTAAATTGGAGCCGACACGCGCCTGCAGGCGATAACCGCCATCGTCAAAAATCATGGTCAGCTTACCTGCCCAATCGGCGCGGCCATGGTAGTAATCACTCAGCGGGTTATCCAGCTCCTCGGGCAGCTTGTTCAGTCTCCAATAACCGGACAGATCCAGATCGAGCGCATAATCCTTGCCGCGGGATTCGCTGGTAAAACTCAGTTGCAGCGGCTGACGATAGAGTTTGGCCTGCAGCCCCTGAGCCGTCACCCTGTCGTTGTGAAATGCCACCTCACCGCTGACATTAGTCAGCGCGATGCCGGGCGAAGATACATACAGCGGATTGTCCTTTAACTGCACCGAACCCAGGATTTGTTCACTTGCGCCATCATAGAAGGGAATGGTCAAATCCAGTTTAACGCCGATATCACCTGCAAGCTGCACCACATCCAGCGTGGAGCCGACAGTGTCTTTCAGTGGCGAGGCGTTAATCACCGCCACGCCATGTCTGGCCGCAGTGCGCAGATCGGCCTTAACCCCCAATTCGGTATGTTCACCCATATCCGGAATAAACACATGGGCGCCTTTGGCGCTAACATTCAGCAATTTGCCGTTTTGCACCCAAATATCCATACGGGCATTTTCAAACAGGGCATACAGATCCAGCTCGGTTACCGCCGGCCAGTCTGGCTGGAATTCAAATTCCGCCTTATTGAGATGGAAGCCCGCCTGAAACACCCCACTGTGGTCATCATAAGGGAAACGGGACAACTCGCCATTCCACACTACTTTGGCGTCTTTGCTTTCGCCTTTTATCAACGCCTCTGACAAGTAGTCCACCAGATCCTGCCCCATGGCATCTATCGGGTAATAACGGTCTGCGTGAGCGGCATTCTTGATGTTGACATCGGCAGCCAATGCCAGCAGCGGCTGATCCGCCAGCTCCAGCCGGGTGTTGGCGACCAGATGCAAATCAGCATTGTCCAGTACCAGATTTGGCAACAGCAATGTTTGACTGGCACTGTCAAATTGGCCCTTGAGCGGCTGCAGATCAAAAGTCAGTGGCTGGCTGAAACCGCCGTTAAAATCGACGGTCAGCGGCTGTGCTGGCAGTGCAAAATAGAGCTTTCCGTCCTGCCAGCCCAGCGTGGCCGTTAAGCCAGACAATCCGGGCACAGATTCTGTGGCAGACCATTGCAGCTGCTCCAGTGCCAGTTGCACCCGGGGAGATTGCGCCAGCGGCCAGTACAGCGACAGCGGGCCTATTTCACCATGGGGAGCCATCTGTTGATATTGATGCAATTCATCCAGCGAGATCCCGGGGATCAGCGGCAGCAAAGGCAGCAACCGCTGCGCCAACAAAGGCGCGGTATGCAGCGACAGGGCGTCGCCCTGACGGATAAGGCTAAGCTGGGGATCCGGCCAGGCCTGCCCGTTGGTTTCCAGCTGCAGATCTTTACTGAAAATTTGCCAGCCCTGCTCAGACGGCACCCAGCTCAGCTCCCCGCCCTGAATACTGAATTGCTGCTTTTGCTGATTGAGCTGCCACTCCAGATAGCTGGGGGCAAATGCCACTATGCCCGAGGTGATACGGCGCTGCCCCAGCTCCAGCCAGGCCTGCAGATTGACCACACCTTCAAGTGGCAGACTGGCTTTGGGATCGTATGGATTGGGTCTACGGGAAGCCCACTCACCCAGATCCAGCGCCTGGGCAGCCAGGTACGCCTGGCCGCGAATGGAATCAGGACGGTTGCCATCACCTTTGAGATCGAACATCAGGGTCAGCCGTTCTTTATCAGAGGCGTCCTTGTCCAGATATAAGGCGCCCTGTCCCTGATGCCTGCCATTGGTGTTCAGCCAATGCAGATCCTGCAGAAAGATAGGACTTAGATCCTCAGTGGGACTGCGCAGTTCCAGCGACAACCGGGAGATAGAAAACTGCTGCAGCTGCTCCAGCAGCAGCCGGTACAGCCAGTCGAGATTGGCACTGCCCTGCTGGGCGGCGGACAATTGCTTGAGGCGCTCAAGATCCAGCTGCACCCGCACACCATCAAACAACACATCTTCAATTTGTGGGCTTAAGGTGACCAGACTTTCCCAGAAATCCAGCTTCACCTGCACCTGTTCAACATCCAGGGTCAGCGGTAATTTGTCCTGCACCGGCAACACCAGATCCCGCACCGTCAGCGCCGGACCAAAGGCCTGCCACTGCGCCTCCAGCTGACCGACTTCCACCCGAATGCCGTAGTCTGCCTCCAGCATCTGCACCAGATCCTGACGCACATTATCCAGCTGCGGCAGCAATCCCCGAATAAGGCTGACCGTCAGCGCAAAAAGGATCAGCGCTACCGCCAACAACTGGCCGCAGAGTCGGGAAAAACGGGCAAAAGCGGAAGATTGGCTCACTAAACCATTACCACATCATATTTGTCCTGCGCGTACATAGGCTCACTCTTCACCCGGATGCGCTTGCCGATATACACCTCCAGCTCAGCAATTTGCTGGCCATTGTCGCTGCACAGCTGATCATGGACGGCTGGCGAGCAGTACAACATAAACTCATCTACTACATAGGCGCGATCCAGGCGAATAAGTTCCCGCAGGATCTCATAAGAAACGGTTTCCACCGTTTTCAGGCTGCCGGTACCGCGACAGGCCGGACACTCTTCACACAGTACATGCTCCAGGCTTTCGCGGGTGCGCTTGCGGGTCATCTCCACCAACCCCAGACCCGAGAACCCACTGATATTGGTTTTCACCCTGTCCTGGGCCAGTGCAGACTGCAGGCTGTCCAGCACCCGCTGCTTGTGTTCTTCGTTCACCATATCGATAAAGTCGATAATGATAATGCCGCCCAGATTGCGCAGTCGCAGCTGCCGGGCAATCGCCTGGGTGGCCTCCAGATTGGTGTTGAAGATGGTGTCTTCCAGATTGCGATGGCCCACAAAGGCACCGGTATTGATATCCACAGTCGTCATGGCTTCGGTCTGATCGATTATCAGGTAGCCACCGGATTTGAGCTCCACCTTGCGATTCAGTGCCCGTTTGATCTCGTTCTCGACATCATAGAGTTCAAAAATGGGGGATTTGCCTGAATACAGTTCAATACGACCGGCCATTTGCGGCATAAATTCACTGGCAAACTCAGTCAGCTCATAGTGAGTGGTTTTCGAGTCCACCTGCACCCGATCCAGATCGGCGCCGACAAAATCCCGCACCACCCGCACCTGCAGCGGCAAATCCTGATACAGCAGGCTGATGCCCCGGCGCTTGCGCCGCTCGCTGACCTTGGCCCATACCCGGCGCAAAAAGGCGGCATCCTGGGACAGCTCTTCTTCGCCCACACCCTCGGCCGCGGTACGGATAATAAATCCGCCGTCGTCATCCACATAAGGCAGAGTAATACGCTTGAGGCGGGAACGTTCCTCTTCAGATTCAATGCGCTGGGATACGCCCACATGGCTGGATCCAGGCATGAACACCAGATAACGGGAAGGCAAAGTGATATCAGTGGTCAGGCGCGCGCCTTTGGTACCCAGGGGATCTTTCACCACCTGCACCATGATGTCCTGCCCCTGGCGCACCAGCTGGGCAATGTCGCGCACCACAAAGTTGCCCTTTTCGACGTCGGCCACACACTCGGTATGAGGCACTATGTCAGAAGCGTGCAGAAAGGCGGCCTTGTCCAGACCGATATCCACGAAGGCGGCTTGCATGCCCGGCAATACCCGGGTGACTTTACCTTTATAAATGTTGCCCACCAGCCCCTGTTTCATATGGCGCTCGACATGGACTTCCTGGAGGACGCCGTGTTCGATCAGGGCAACCCTGGCTTCAAACGGCGTTACATTGATAAGCAGTTCTGAGCCCAGTTTACGGGCTGGTATTTGATTATTATTGCGGCTGCGATCCACGACTCACCCCGGCGGGTGCCCACTTGGGCTGTCAAATTCATTATCTGACCGGCGACAGATTGCGCCGGTATTTATTCGTATAATTGTGCCGTGATTGGTCGAAAAATCCCACCGTCACAGCGTAGAAAAGCGTTTCAACAGGTTTCGGGTTTGCACCAGAGGCAAACCCACTACGGCCGAGTAGCTGCCATCGATAGCATCGACAAAGCTGCCGCCAATCGCCTGAATGCCATAGGCTCCAGCCTTGTCCATCGGCTCGCCGGTAGCGATATAGGCCTGAATGTCAGTATCCGACAGTTCACAAAAGCGCACCAGGGTGCACACCAGCTCAGACAGCGTCTGACTGCCATCAGTCACTGCTACCGCCGTCATCACAGTATGCTGACGACCTGACAGCTGGCGCAGCATAGTTGCGGCATCTGCTTCATCCACCGGCTTGCCGAGGATCTGCCCATCGCACACCACTATGGTGTCTGATCCCAGCACCACCGGCGCAGTCATCTGAGCGCACAGTGCCAACCCGGCATGGGCCTTTTCCCGCGCCAGACGCACCACAAAATCCTCAGGCCGTTCTCCGGCCAAATGAGATTCATCAATATCCGGGGCAACCAGCTCAAATCCCTGCTTCGCGGCACAACAGTCTGTCCGGCTGAATAAGGCCTGTGCGAGCAACTCGCGACGGCGGGGCGATGTAGAAGCCAGTACCAGCGTCATTTATCTCACCTTGTAGTGGCGTCGCAGACGACGCAACATCATAAAAACCCAGGGCCACAGCAACAGGCTGGAAACCGCCGGCAGAAACAGCCCCACATTGAAATGCGCGGCATCAATGACAAACTCGGCCCAGAACACCACCAGATGATAAAAACTCACCAGCAGGGCGACCACAAAGGCCTGTTGCCACAGGGGGAAATTTCGCAGCCTCTGGAAATGCAGCACCACCACATAGATCACCAGTGAAAACGCCAGCGCGCGAATGCCCAGCACTGAGCCCAGCAGCACGTCCAGCGCAATCCCCATCATAAAGGCGGTCAGGATATTGACCCGGTGAGGCAGCGCCATGGCCCAGTAAATCAGCACCAGCAGCAGCCAGTCAGGGCGCCAGCTCTCCACCAGATTGGGCAGTGGCATAATCTGGAACATCAGTCCCAGCAGCATGGTGAGCCACACGAGCCAGCGGCCGTGTGCAGCCTGATAACTCATGATTTCACCTCAGCATCGGCAAGGGTTTCGGGTTCAGCAAATACAGGAGTGCTACTGTCTTCCAGCTCAGGCCAGATGAGCAGCACATAACGAATGCGATCAAGCGCCGCCAATGGCCGGGCAATCACGCTGGCATAGGTCTGCCCATCGTCTTTAATCACCTGAGTGACCCGCGCGACCGGATAACCCTCCGGAAAACGCTGCCCCAGCCCAGAGGTCACCAGCAGGTCGCCGACCTTGATGTCGGTACTCTTGGCCACATGCTTGAGTTCAATTTCATCCAGCACCCCTGTGCCATTGGCCACCAGGCGCACATCGTTGCGCGCCAGTCTGACCGGCAAGCCGTGGCTGGCATCGGACACCAGCAGGACCCGGCTGGTCAGCTTGGATACCTGAGTCACCTGCCCTACCACACCAAAGGCATCCACCACAGGCTGGCCGACAAACACGCCACTGTCGCTGCCCTTGTTGAGCACCACATAGTGACGATAAGGGTCGCTGGCGACTTCCATCACTTCGGCCACCATCTTGCGGGCGTCCATGTGAACCGGGGAGCCCAGCAGGGCACGCAGGCGATCGTTTTCCTGACGCAGTTGCTCGAAACGCTGCAACCGCTCACTCATCAGCAATTGCTGACGCATCAGCTCTTTGTTCTGCTTTTCCAGCATGTTGCGGGTTGCCAGACTTTCGGCAGACCAGTCCAGCAAAATGCCCGGCACATTGGCCAGGTACTGCAGCGGACTGAGAACGGAAGACAGAGACTGACGCACAGGCTCGAGCCTGTCGTTGGCCAACATCAGCACCACCGACAGTACAATGGCCAGTGTCAGTCTCAATTGAATAGAGATACCGCGGACAAAAATAGGCTTCATAGAACGACAAGGGCGGTTTTCACCGCCCTGGATTCTCAGATCTCTTCGGAGAAGAGGTCACCGCCGTGCATGTCGATCATCTCGAGCGCACGACCGCCACCACGGGCAACACAGGTCAGCGGATCTTCCGCCACCATCACCGGAATACCGGTTTCCTGCATCAGCAGACGGTCCAGATCCCGCAGCAATGCGCCACCACCGGTCAGCACCATGCCACGCTCGGAAATGTCGGCCGCCAGTTCCGGAGGAGACTGCTCCAGCGCCACCATCACAGCACTGACGATGCCGGACAGCGGCTCCTGCAGTGCTTCAAGGATTTCGTTGCTGTTGAGGGTAAAGCTGCGCGGTACCCCTTCTGCCAGGTTACGGCCGCGCACTTCGATTTCCAGTACTTCGTCGCCTGGGTAGGCAGTACCGATGGTGTGCTTGATACGTTCTGCGGTGGCTTCACCGATCAGACTGCCGTAGTTACGGCGCACATAATTGATAATGGCTTCATCAAACTTGTCACCACCGATACGGACAGAAGATGAATACACCACACCGTTCAGCGAGATGATGGCCACTTCAGTGGTACCACCACCGATATCCACCACCATGGAACCGGTCGCTTCAGAAACTGGCAAACCCGCACCGATAGCCGCCGCCATTGGCTCTTCAATCAGATAGACTTCACGGGCGCCGGCACCCATGGCAGATTCTTTGATTGCACGGCGCTCAACCTGAGTGGCCCCTACAGGCACACACACCAGCACGCGTGGGCTTGGACGGAAAAAGCTGTTGTTGTGCACTTGCTTGATGAAGTGCTGCAGCATTTTTTCAGTCACATAGAAATCGGCAATTACACCGTCTTTCATCGGACGGATGGCCTGAATGTTACCGGGTGTACGACCCAGCATCTGCTTGGCTTCGGTACCTACGGCAGCAACGGATTTCTGTCCATTGGCGGTACGCTCACCACGAATTGCCACCACGGAAGGTTCATTCAGGACAATGCCTTCTTCACGCACATAAATCAGGGTATTCGCGGTACCCAAATCGATCGACAGATCGTTGGAAAAAACGCCTCGCAGCTTCTTGAACATGTATCTAGCCTGTAATCGGTGGATTCTTGAGAATTCAAACCCGCTAACTTTATCAATGCGCCCCTGTTTCCACAATAGCGCAGAGGTTAACAATCCATAATGAGTTAAATTTTTTTGCGCTTGCACGCCGTAATTCCGGCAAGCTCGAATTTTTCGACACTTTTCACTGTTCAGGGCGGCTGGACAGGGCGTCAAAACCCGGCACAAATGCCAATGGAATGACACAAAAAACCATGGTCACTCAAGTAACAAAGTCAGGCAGTTTGGCCATTATCCGGATCTTTGGCATGAATACCTCAAAAGCGTAAGAAATCCCATAGAAGCGATGCCCGACATACTCCTTTGCCACGGTATCGAAACTCACAGTACTTCGCGGTGGAATATCACCTTGTCGTGACCACGATGTCGGCCAAAAACGGCGCTGGCCCGCGGGTCCTGCAAGCGTGTCGGCGCATCCCCCTGCCAGTTCCAGTACCACTTGAGCCAGGGCGCAACCGCCACCGGCGCAGTAACTTTACCGCGATATGGCGTGCTGCTGCCGCTACTCAATGCCAGCCACTGCAACTCAAAGCGTCCGCGAATCAGCGCGCCACGGCCGTCACGGCTGATGGCTTGCCCGGGTATCAGCGCCGGTTGATACCGGTAGCCCAGGGTGTCGTCAGTATGCTGAAGCGCCAGCGCACTGTTTATCTGGCCGCCACTGCCTGGCTGCACCCGGGAGCACTGGTCATCGGTATTCACCCGCCAGCCATTGTGCCAGTATTCGGCGGCCAGAGGCATGCCAAGGGTCGCGGCTTCATGACCATAGGTATTGTGCAGTGTTACCCGGCCATGGCGCAGATCCAGGGTATTGAGCTGTTTGGCCGTCATGCCGCCAGCAGCGCCGGCCAGCTCGGGATTCATGTCGGCATCGCGGATACTTCCCAGTCCCCCATCACCATCCAGCACGGTCAGGCCAATGCCAAGTTGACTGAAAGGCCCATCAGCATGGGGAGGTAAGGTGCGGCTGAAACTGACCGCAGAGCCGCTCACCCCGGCCTTGCCGACCTGCCAGAGCAAACCGGGCAAGGCGCTGACTCTGGCACTGAGATCGACGCCGTTGTCAGCGTTCTCGGCAACCAGCATCCCCTGAGCCCGGGCCAGCCAGCCCTGATAGTTATAAGTCTGCTGTCCGGCCGTGTTCTGGGCAGTGAGTGTCATCGACAGTGGCATCGGCTGATCCATATAGCTGAATGCCGTACCGCCGCTGAAGGCACCACAGGTGGGCATCAGCTCCACTCCCGACACCTGATACCAGGCAGGCACAAAACGTCCCAGCGGCAATGACTTGGCCGCCTGGACAAGCAATCCTGAGTCCAGATAGGTGACGCCATCCGGCAGCCCAGCACTGAGGTGATACACCCCAACTTCGGTTTGACTGATCTGCAGCTCTGTTGCACTGCCGCTGCCATGGTCATAGGAGCCGGGACTGACCACGCCGTCCAGCCAGCTGGCGTTACGTTCCGATTCAGGAATATAGGCCCGGGCAAACTCGCTGTGCAGCTCAATACCGTCATAGGCAAACGAGGGCGTGACTGCCGCCTGGCAAAGGGGCGCATTAACGCCTCCCCAGGCATGCGCCGACACCGCCAGCGGAAACTCGCTGCCCGCTGTGATGTAGGCAGGATCTGCCAGCGCCCGGTATTCAGCCTCTGCCGGGGCACTGACACAAAGCGCGTAGGGCACAAATTTGAGGTTGCCATTGACGCTGCTCATCACCAGCCCTTCATCCTCGCCGGTTCCGGCATAGCTGGCATTGAGCGACAAATGGCCGGCATCGGCAAACTGCAAATCCAGAGTGGCAATACCCTCGGCATCAAAACTGAGGTGGTGAACGCTGCCGGCCGGTGCAACTATCTGGCGACCCGCAGTCAGCTCAGCTCTGGACACGACAGGCGTCAAATCTTCACGACTGAGCGTCAATGGCTTGGTTTGCCCGCCGAAGGTTGGCTGGCACTCAAGGGCGCTGTCACTGCGACGTACCGCCTGAATACGGGTCGTCAATGTCTGACCGGCATAAGCTGATTGATCATCAATCAAAAAACCGGCTTCGGCAAAACTCAGGGTACAGGCCGACGTTGATGCCGCACCGCCATTGGCCCGGCACAGGGTTCGTGCCAGCACCGGGCTGGTCGCTGTCGTCGCGTCGATGGTCAGAGGTGTGGACGGGAGATGGCTGAGCAGTACCTGTGCTTCACCATTGAGCTCAAGATTGGCGGGAGTCCACTTTGCCTGCGGCGAACTGGCACTGAGCGCCACCCGCACCGGTGCCGGGTAGAGACTGCTGCAATCGGCGTTGTCACAGGCTTTTACCGTGACCGTCAGCGGCGCACAGGCCAGCGGGCTGCCGCTGTATGACAGTTCAAAATGATGCACCGGTGCCAAAGGAGCATCGGTCCACTCAAACGCCACATACCCAAACCCTTCACCAACATGCTGCCGATCGACGTCGTTATAGAGATCTTCGTCATTCACCATCGACAGGCTGTCGCGGCTCAGGCGACAACGACGCAGCCAGCCGCCATCACCACCGTGACGACTCTGTTTACCGGCAATCACTACCGGACTTGACTGAAATGTCTGCTGAAAATCATTGAGAAAACGGCATTGTTCCGTCAGCGAAGTGATCTGGTTACTGGGGGTTGTCCGTCCCCGGCCAAATTCGTAACGGAGTGACTTGCCGTTCAGCATCAGCGTCCCCTTACCCGCAGCAAGCGCCATATAGGCTACCGGTACGTTGTTGAGGCTGGCAGCCCCACCTGGCCTGCACACCAGCGTATTGGAGCTGGTGACGTCACGCACCTCGGAAGTATCCAGCGCCACATCCAGCCCGGTTGGCGACACCTGCGCCAGCGAGGTCAGCCAGCAGTTCTGGGTATCATCCTGACGCTGGGTGAGAAATACATTGTATCGCCCCGATGACGTTACCGGCATCCAGGCATCGCCTCCCAGTCCCAGAGCCCGCTGCGCCGACAGCACCCCGGCTTTGAACTGTGGCCCCTGCGGCAGGTTATATTCGCCGCGGGAGACCGCCAGCCAGTCTACCTGGGTCATGGGCCTGACAGTGCCATTTCCGTGACGTCTGGGCGCAGCATATTGCTCGTAGGAAAAACCGAATCTGTCGATGTGAGTCAGTTTGAGGGTTGCAGGCAGATCGCGTTCTGGCTCGGTCTCGCTGATGGTTGGCATCAAAAACACCAACGGCTTAATGCCCTCAGGGAAAGGGATATCGAACACCACATTGCCACTGCCGGTCTGTGTCAGGCTGCGCCCATATTCAACATGAACCGGAGGCTGTACGTCACCGTTTTCACACATACCGCCAAAATCGGCGTCTTTGATGGCCTCGTCTTCAAAATCAAAATTCTTTTCGCCGAAATCCAGACTACCACCTGCGGCCAATCCCCCTTCCAGATCAACGTTACCGCTGATCTCCGCATCTCCCCTGACGTACAGGATCCCGTCAATCTCCGGAGTGCCGGTGATCGTCAGATTGCGCTCAACATAGATAATCAGGTGAGATTCGTCATGGCTGGCATTCAGAGTTGAATTGGCCAGCTCCAGTCGCTTGAAATAGAAGCGGGTTGTTTTCTGTGGTGTGGTTACTGACACCCAGTGCTTGAATACCCCCTCCTCATAAGCATAATCCCCGGCATTAAAGCGGGCCGCGAACCACTGACGCTTGCTGGCCGAGGGCCTGTCGGTGGTACAAACATTCCCCCCCAGATGTTTGTCATCAACACATTCAAGATAACTGCCGGATTGAGGTGGCCAGACATGGGCCGGCGGCTTGAGGGCATCGCCGTGGTTACCCGTCGGCGGATTGGTAAAAATATCGCTGCACTGCACCACTGCCATTGCGGTAACAGGGAGCAGCCCCAAGAGCACTGTTATTATTGTTATGCAAAACCGGGGAGACACCATCACCTCTCTGGCAACAGAAAGGTGACTGACAACCAGCGGCCAGACCTTCCATAAACTGCTTCAAATCAATTGGATAAACTTCGCGAGCAATTGTCTCTGCCCACTGTGGATTGTCCAGCAATTTATGGTGCACAAGATCAAAAACAGATTAAAAAGTCGCCCCAGAGGCCCCGCCCCGACATCCCGCTGTAACGAGGTTGTCGGAGCGTCTGCGGACGCTAGTTGATCTCGTGCCAGTAGATCACTTTGTCATCGCCACGGTAACGACCGAAAAACGCACTGGCTCTGGGATCGCTGTTCTCCTGCGTCACGCCATTGCGCCACTGCCAGTAGTACTTGAGCCAGTGGGGAACCGCCAGCGGCGCACTGATCTCGCCCTGATAGTAACGGCTATCGGCATTGCCTCCCGGGTTAAAACGGTTATGCCAGACAAGCGAGAAGCGGCCATCGCGGAAATGACTCTGACCGGCAGGCAAACCACGACTGATATGCTGCCCTTTCTGCAGCGGCGGACGATACTCAGTCGCCTTTTGAGGCAACCCCGGACTTTGCAGGCTGGTGCACTGATCCAGCGGGTTGGGCAACCAATGCTGCCCGTTCCAGTATTCGGCCGTAACCGGCATGGATAAATTGGCATTTTGCGGGCCGTAGACGTTATCCATCCGCACCCGGCCAAAGCGCATTTTCTGACTGCCAAGACTTACCGCATCACATCCCAGACTGCGACAGTCACCCTGCACCGAGCTATTCATATCAGCCCCGGTCATTACGGCCAGACCACCATCGTTATCCTGTATGCGAACCCCCACCGCCAGCTCATCGAAAGGCCCGTCCACTGCCGGGGCCTGTGGCCGGTAAAATTCCGCGGATGAGGATGCCGGCAGCACCGCCTGTCCCTGTTGCCAGGTCAGCGCAGGCAAACCTGTCAGTCTGGCGTCCAGCGGCTTGCCGTCGTCGGCATTCTCCGCCACCAGACCCGCCGTCGCCCGGGCGAAAGCACCGGTGTAATTGAATGTCTGCTGATAGCCCATATTCAGGGCAGTGGCTTTAAAGCCAACGCCAAAAGGTTGCTCCATATAACTGAAGCCGGTATTGCAGCCCGGGCTCAGAATGCCTTCGGAAAGCCGGAATCCTGCGGGAATAAAGCGTCCCAGTGGCGGCGTTGCCCCCGTACCTATCGGTAACCCGGCATCCAGATAATAGACAGGACGGCCATCCGAAGTCGTCGGATTGCCCGCGGTAAAACGAAATACCCCCACTTCATCAATCGCCTGCTCAACCTGAGTCGCCATTCCCATGCTCATATCCCTGGCAGTCACATTCAGGTTTCCGGAATGGCCCCCCGCTGGTGCCACCAGCTCACTGCCAAGGGCAATGTCAGCCATTTCAAAGGCCGGGGTCAGTGGATTGTCACAGTAATTATCATCCCGGTCGCTTTGCCAGCCATGAGCAGAAAGACTTAGCGGAAACCCTTCCCCGGCACGCATAAACGCTCCACATTTAGCGGGATCGCCCACACGGCATACCGCCCCGGCCGGTGGTGTGAGGCACAAACCGGCCGGTACACTGCGTACGCTGCCATTGGTACTGCTCATCACCAGACCACTGTCCTGTCCGCTGCCCCGATAGGTGGCATTAAGACTGAGCCAACCGGCATCCGGGTAGGTCAAATCGAGATGTGCCACGCCATAACGATCAAAGCTGACATAGGCCGACACTGGCGCTGAGGACCCTTTGGGCAAACGTGCCAGAGTACTTCCCTGCTGCCGAACAGTGAACGCATCATCACTGCTCAGCAGCGGTGGATGTCTGGGCTGATGATAGTCGGCAGACAGGGTCAGTAATTTGGTTTGATTACCAAAAGCCGGCTGACACTGAAGACTGTTGTCGGATTTTTTTACCGCCTGCAGACGCATGGACACCGGCCTGCCGGCATAGGTCACCACATCATCGAGCAGAAAACCGGCCTCAGCGAAACTGAGCTGACAACTGGACTGACCGTTGCCACCGAAACACAGCGTCTGACTGTAAGGCATGGTGGAAGGATTGGAGTCACTGACGCCCAGGGTGACCCGATCCCGCGGATCGGCACTGGTCTGCCTCAGATACAAACGCACCTGACCGCCGACGAACCGCACCGTGTTGGTGCCCAGCGGCTGCTGATTGGCTCCCAGCCAGGTGACCGAGCCGCCATTGCGGGGAGTTAAATCGGCGCTGACCTCTGGCATGAACAGCTCGCTGCAGCTGGCGTTGAGACAGGCTTTCAACGTCACCGTCAGTGGCGCACAGGCCAGCGGTGATCCGGCATATTCAAACTCAAAATGGTGGATCTCCTCCTGCACCTGCGACGATTGAATCGCACATACCTGGAAGTTATCGATCGCATGTTCGTTATAGGCCTGCCCGGTAGAGCCGGTCAGGGAGATATAAAACTCCTCGGGCCTTTGTCGCTGACCGGCAACCCGGTTGCTGATGTCAAAATTACTCAGAATACGCTGCTGTCGGCCGCCGCTGGCCAGCGCCCGATCAACGGACACAAAACTGGCATCCGCCTGACGGGTATCAAGTAAAAAGGTGTAATGATCGCCAGGACCTGGATAGCTGCTGTCGGCCAGCTCCAGCGGCGGCGACAGTTGCGCCGTGCTGCTGTCATTACCCGGTGCACCGCCCAGATAGGCATAGCCGGTGTTGTATGCGCCCCGCAGCGCTACTGAGTTGGGCCGGGTTCCCGGCCCTCCCACCTTGCCGCCTTCTGCGCTGGAAAAATTACCCCAGGAATCGAGGGCAATCCCCAGCCAGCCGCCATGGAAACCAGGATACTGGCGACCGTCGCGGTTTCGCTGGGCGTAGCCCAGTGCTCCGCCGAAGCCACCGGGAGAAGGTGACTGACGGGCATCGGAAAATACCACGGCCATACCATCACCACCGCGTCCGCCCCCACGGTGCCAGGCGTAATAGTCGAAGGACACCCGAATGGCGTTGGCATTAGCTGGGAACAGGTAACGATACGTCAGTGATGCCGCCTGATCAGCCCGGTTCTGGGTAATCACCAGCCGGCCGTTGCGGATTTGTGGCATGGCTGAGCCCGGCAGATTGGCAGATACCCAGGATTCCCCCAAATCATCCCGGGAAAAGTTATCTATCGGCAGACACTCCATCCTGGCCTCGGACGGCTTTTCCAGCGCCACAAAGCTGAATGTCTCGGCGCGGTGCTCACGGTTCAGATAGGCGCTTTCATCGACCACCATACTGACCTGCTGATCATTGAGCTGACAACGCCGCAGCCAGCCACCATCGTTGTCATGGCGGCTGCCCAGCCCCCCGACCAGCACCGGCGCTTTATCAAACCAGTCGCGGGCCAAATCTGTGATATGACCGCACTGCTGCGCCAGTGATTGACGACGATTACCGGTTGCTGTCTGGCCGGAACCGGCCTGAAAACGAATCTCTCCCTGAGGGGTGAGGAAAGTGCCCTTGCCCGGCGCCATCGCCAGATAAGCAACCTGTTCGTCGCGCAGGTGATTGAGATTCACCCCGCCCGGATAACAGATATTGCCCCGGTTCGCCCCGGACGTTTCCATGGTCAGCCAAAGCTCATTGGAATAGGCTGAGGGACGGGCCCCAATGCTGGTCAGCCAGCAGGGGTTATTGCTGGTTTGCAGCTGGGTCAGCACCGAGGTCAGCCCGGGATCGAGCCAGACACTTTCGTAACTGCCACGGCTGCCGGCGCGATTGGCCTCATCCAGCTCTTCGGTGCCGGCCACCAGCAATTGTTTACCGGTTGGAGTCTCTATCCAGTGACGCCCGGGTAATACCGCGATCCAGTCTACCGGGGTCACCAGCGGACTGCCGCCACCACCCGGCGCTGTTTGTGCCTGATAACTGAAGCCATAGCGATCGACACTGGTCAGGAAGGCCGCCGCCGGTGCACTGCGATTGGTATTGTTTTGCGGCACGGTCGGCATCAGAAATACCAGCGGCCGGGTGCCCGCCGGGAAAGGCGTTTCAAATGTCACGGCGGACGCTGTGGCATGACCAAACTGCAGCGGCAGGGCATTCCCCACCGCAGACGGGCACAGCGGACCAAAATCAGCCTGCTCTACCGCCCCCAAATCCACATCGACTCTATCAACCCACCAGGGAGCCATGGCGCCACCGGTTGCCAGACCACCGGTAATTTCCGACGTCACATCAATATCTGCCGCGCCGGCCACATACACTATGCCATGGATCTTGCTGCCACGGCGCATGGTCAGGTTACCGGCCACATAGATCACCAGATTGGCCGCATCGCCATAGCCGTAATCCACATTGAACCAGGTCGCATCCAGATACAGATTGTCGAAATACAGGCGCACAGTCGGTCCCTTGGGTTCGACTGCAGAAATGCCACTGAAATGGCCGCTGCCGAAACGGTAATCGCCGGGAGACAGCTCGTCAGGAAAGGTATCCGGGCAGGATGTCAGGGTACTGCAACTGATATTGCCCAGATTACGCAGCCCACCGGGCAGCTTTAATGCGCCCTGATGTAACCCGGTGACGGGATCGGTAAAGATCTGTTTGCAGGCGGGCAAAGGCGCAGCCACCGCCGGCACCAGTGTTGCCAGCAGGCTGCACAGCCCAAAGAATCGAATGAAGAATACCGCAGGAAATGGCCACAAACTGCCCATAGGGTCACGCCTTTATGCAGGAATGCTACTGAATATCAGGATGATTATCCAAAACTGCAGATGAGTGTATCACAATGTTACACAAGCTACTCCTGCAGCGGTTCATTTGGCAACTATTGCTCCCGCCAGTGCAGGCGTTTGTCATGCCCTCTGTAGGTCCCGAAATAAGCGCTGGCCCGGGGATGATCATTGACCTGCGGGCCACTGCCATCCCAGTTCCAATAATATCTGAGCCACTCGGGTGTTGTCAGCGGAGCCTGCACTGCGCCGCGATAAGGCACACTGCCACCGGATTGCCACAGCAGATTGAATCGCCCCTGGGCCAGTGTGCCACTGCCCTGCCGGCTGACCGCCTGTCCGGTCTGCAGATCCGGCGTGTAACTGTGCCCGGTGACATCGTCCACCGCTGACAGCAGTGCCGGATTGAAACTGCCACTGCCCGCCCCTGCGGCGGTGCAGGAGTCCAGCTGATTCACCGCCCAGCCACTTCCCAGCCAATACTCAGCCCTCAGCGGCATACGCAAAGTATCGGACTCAGGGCCATAAACATTGTCCATCGCCAGCCGGCCAAACAGCAGTTGCTGTGAGCCCAGCTGCACGGCAGTGCAGCTGCTGCCAAGGCAACCGCCGGCACTGCCGGCATCCATATCCGCATTGGCCATAACCGCCAGACCATCAGCGTCATCAATGATGACACCGATATCTGTGGCGAAATAAGGCCCGTCTACCAGAGGTGGCGACAACCGCTGCAGACTGACCTGATGATTCACCACTGTCGCAGCCCCCAAGACCCAGTTCAGCGAAGGTACGCCACTGAGACGGGTTCCCAGATCGAGGCCGTTGTCATTATTTTCAGCCGTGAAGCGGACGCTGGTGTTGGCAAAGTTGGTCGCCGCCGAAGTGCCGCTGACGAAGTTTCGGGTAGGCTGCTGCTGCAGATTTCTGGCGGTAGCGACAAAACCGGTGGCAAAGGGTTGCCCCAGATAACTGAAGGCGGAGGTGCCACTGCCACAGGCCGCCGCCAGACTTTGCGAGGACAGCAGAAAATCTGCCGCCACAAAACGCCCGACCGGCGCACTCTGCGCGGCAGCGATATCGGCCACCGCAGCTGTGCTGCCCAAGTAATCTGCAGGAGGCGTAGCAATAAATCTGAAGACCCCGACTTCGCTGACCGATTGCTGCAGCTGACTGATGCCACTCGCCGAAACCGTATGGGAATAACCTGTCAGACCGGTGAGCCCGTTGACACCGCCCAGTGGCGCAACCAGCTGCGCGCTGAGCTGAATATCATTCTGGGCATAGTTGGGTGTGACCGGGTTATTGCACAGCTCGCCATCATCGTTGGCTACCCAGGAGCGCCCGGACACACTGAGGGTAAAGTTTTCCCCGGCGCGCCTGAATGCAGGACAGCTGCCATCGGCGGCGCTGCAGCTGGACTCAGGTGACACACACAGGCCTGCGGGCGCGCTCACGAAACTGTCTGACCCCGTCAGTACCAGTCCTTCATCCTCTTCACCAACCGAACCTGCATATCTGGCATTAAGGATAAGCCGTCCGGCATCGGCATAATCCAGAGTCAGCTCAGCCTGTCCCCGAGCATCAAAACTGACGGTCAGTGGTGTCGCTGCTGCGGCTAAGCGTCCTATCACGCTGCCCTGCAGCGTGACTCCGGGCGGCGCGCCTGCCGGAACGGGAGAGGCCGGCGAATCGTACTGACTCCAGAAGGTCAGCGGCTTGGACGTGCTGACAAATGCCGGCGCACACGCCAGCGACTGATCCGATGTCCGCACCGCACTCACGGTTGCGGTCACGGCTTTTCCGGCCAGTTTGTCCGGCACCTCAATAAGCAGTCCACTGTCAGCAAAGCTGAAGCTGCACTGCAAAGCCGATGGCGCAGCGCCATTGCGGCTGCACAGGGTGGCGTGGGCAGCCAAAGGCGTTGAGCTGCTGACCCCAATGGTCAGCGGAGAGGCACTCAGTCCCTGCAGGCTGACTTCAGCCGTGCCGTTGTTAAGGGTTACGGCACTGCTTTGCCAGCGGGCCGCACCGGGATCATCCACCGACAGCAGCGCACTGACCGGCTCTGTCACCAGCTGTGAGCAGGACTCGTCGGCGCAGGCTTTAAGGGTGATAATTTCCGGCGCACAGGTCAGCGGCGACGCTGAATAGTGAAACTCAAAATGATCCAGATCGACACCGAAATCATTCATCCGAATTGCACAGACCTGCAGATTGTCCAGCTCATGATTGTTGGTCGAGCCACCGGTTGAACCGGTGAGCGACAACAGAAAGTCTGCCGGAGGCAGCCCCTGTCCAGTGCGGCTCTGGGCATTAAATTCTGGCACAAGATTAACAAAACCACTGCCGTTGTGGGTATCGCGCTCAACCGATACCCGGGTGTTACCGGCAATACGGGAATCCAGCGTTACCCGGTACCTGTGGGCAGGGCCGGGCGTGGAGGTGGAACGAACATCCAGATGGGGAGATAAATTGGCGCTGGTCCCGGCCAGATAATTGTAGGACGACGCCTGAGAGCCGCGGATTGTCACGGCCTGAGGCCGGAACCCCGGCCCACCAACCCGGCCTTCGGTGGGATTGGCGAAATTGCCCCACTCATCCAGCCCGATCCCCAGCCAGCCTCCGGCAAAGCCGGCATCGCCATTATCCCGCTGGGCATACCCCAGAGAACCACCGAAACTGCCGGGGCTGGGTGCCACCAGCGCATCGGAAAAAATCACCGCCACGCCATCGGCACCATTACCTGAATAGCGCGACCAGGCGTAGTAATCAAACTCCACCACCACCAGGTTATCCGCTGCCGGAAACTGCTTTTGCAGTGTCAGGGCGTTGGCCTGATTGTTGATATCTTCAGTCACCCGCAACCGGCCTGCGACCAGATTGGGTGGAGCTCCCCCGGGAGTAACGATCACATCCCAGCTGTCGTCTATAACGCCATCGCTGAAAGTATCTGAAAAACAGGTCAGTACAGAGGGATCTTCGCTGTCGCCAAACGCCATCACACTGTAATTTTCCTGGGGATGATTGCGTTCTGAATCCCAATACTGATCTTCATCCACCACCATGGAAATGCTGGATGCCGTGAGATTACAGCGCCTGAGCCAGCCTCCATCCGTACCATTGCGGCTGGTTTTCTTGCCCACGGCCACCGGCGCTGCGGAGAAACCGTTGAGGGACGACAGCGTACTGCATTGTGATGATGACTGGGTACCACTGCCGGTATTGAAGTTGGCAAAGTGGTATTGAGTGTCCCTGCCGGACAGGCTGGCGCTGCCACTGCCGCTGGAGCTTGCCAGATACGCTATGGTTTCATTGGCAAAATTGCCGGGATATACATAACCCGGCAGGCAGTAACCATTGCCATTCCACACATCCGACAGATCCAGCGACAACCGCAAACTGCCGCTGCCCAGCAACCCGGTGGAGGTTAACCAGCAGCGATCGTTATTACCGCTCTGCAGCTGATGTAACGCCAGGTTCATGCCGGCATTCAACGACACGGTTTCGTAACTGGCCTGATATTCAGACACTGATTTATTGGTCGATACACTGCCCGCCTGCAATACCCTGCCGTCGGACAACGTATGAGTTCCCGGCGTCGCCGCAATCCAGGACACATCGCCCATGCTTGCACCGACACTGTAGGAGCCGGGTGGCTGCAATTGACTGAAACTGAATCCGCTGGCGCTGACACTGGTCAGAAACAGTGATGCCGGTCCATCATTGGCCGGAGCCGTCGGGGTTATGGTGGGCATCAGAAACACCAGCGGGGTCACGCCATTGGAAAATGGACGCTCAAAGGTCACGCTGCGACCGGCAGTCGTCCCGAATTGCAGCTCAGGCGTCGTTGTTGTTGCGCCGCAGATGCCGGACAGATCAGCCTTATCAATCGTATCCTGTGAATAAACCAGATTAGCCTGCCCCGAATATTTCAGGCCACCACCAGCGGCCACTACCCCATCCAGGCTGGCCTGTCCGCTGTAATGAACATTCCCGGCCACATAGATAATGCCATTAATCTGATTCTGTCCT
This sequence comes from Shewanella sp. GXUN23E, assembly GCF_050865035.1. Taxonomy (NCBI): domain Bacteria; kingdom Pseudomonadati; phylum Pseudomonadota; class Gammaproteobacteria; order Alteromonadales; family Shewanellaceae; genus Shewanella; species Shewanella sp. GXUN23E. The sequence continues at coordinate 27,162 of NZ_JBOZWP010000014.1, forward strand.
GATACACTCAAATCACCACTGACGTAAATAAACAGATTTTCCGCTGCCCCCCCAACATTCAGGCGGGCATTGGTCAAATTGAGAGAGTTGAAAAACAGTCGGGCAGTAGTGCCGGAAGCGGTCAGCGAGGAGCCGTTGGAAAAATAACCCTGGTTATAGTCATGGTCGCCAACCGTAAATTGGCAGGTGGATTTTCTGGGACAGGTGAAGTTGACCAATGGCGGGTCCATCACTCCCGGCGGCGGCACAATAGTTTCAGTGGCCGCCTCCCCAAGAGATGGATCCTTAAACACATCATGACATTGCGGCAATGCAGAGACACACGGCACACACAACAAACTCCCGATTAATATCCCTATCGCCCTAAGGCTGATCCACACGTGCCTGCACCTCCACCATACGATTGACCCTCAAACAATTGCTGTCACCGTCAGTGCCGCCACTGCATTGTCCGGCCTGACACACGGCATTGCTGGACAGGGTAAACTGGTGCAGCGTCTCGCCGTTGAAATTGACAGTGACCTTGCTGCATCCCAGCGTGACCTGACAGCCACTGAAGCCAGGCAAATCCGGAGGCGTCCAACGGCCGGAAACCGCAGCGCAATCAGTGGCACTGGTTCCTCCCGGCGGAAACAGTTGTGCCAGCGCGGCATCGGCACCACTGTTGGCTGCCAGCAGCGCCCGGGTGCCCCACACCTCGAGATTCACATTGTCATCGGCATCACCCAGCACCCGGATAAGGGCGGCAGTCAGCACAAACATCACTGTGATGATAAAGATACCTATGACCAGCGCACTGCCGGTTTGCCGGGTTCGTTGCATTCTGCGCTCAGGGAACATTGACCACCTGCACCTGTTGTTGATATCTGAAAGTCTGCCCCGCTGCCTCAAACTCGGGTGTCAGCATCACTATAGCGTTATTGACCAGGGTAGCGGGCTCCAGCCTTATCGGTGCATCTGATACCAAATCATTGGTGATGCCCTGTGCCATCAGCACCCCGCTGCCCATGGAAGATGGCGGCAGCTGACCGGGATGATTGATGCCATAACCGGAATAGTAGAACAGATTGACGCTGCTGCCCGCCAGCACAAAACAGTAACTGATGGGCTCTGAGACCAAAAACAGCCGTTGTCTGGGAGAGCCTTCACTGAACTGCACGTTACGCCTGAAAGTATAGGTAGTGATATTGCCCACCGGAGCGGACACGGCACTCAGGCCAAACAACTTGCCGGTTGACGCATCCGGGTTGGTATAGACATCGGCAGGTACCAGCGGATAAATCAATGCCATCATGCTGTTGTTAACCGCCATAGGCGCCACAATCGCCTCACCGGTGTTGGCTGGCACATCCGGATACACTGGCATGGACAGATAGTTGCTGGCCGCCTGGATGGGAACAAACTCAAGGCACTGCCAGCTGCCGCCTGTGTCATCTTTTTTCACCCGCAGGCTATTGGGGGCGGCGTTGCGAATATCACGGGTCATACGCTCCAGCGCAAACCGGCTCTGGCTGAGCACCTGATCCACTGAAGTCGAATCCAGAAAGATGCGGGTTCCGAAGATAATAAAGCTGGTTACCCCGACGGCCAGTATCCCCAGAATGATGATCACTGTGACCATTTCGACCAGGGTGAAACCGCTTTGTCTGAGCCGCTGCCGCAGTTTGCGCGTCATCAATAGTTGCTCCTGACACCGTTGAAACTGATCGCCTCCCCGGCGGGAGTGGTGACTGTTACACTGATAAGCCGGGTCACATCGCCACTGGTCACGGTGACCTGCAGGCCGTAACCCGGATAGATATCGGCATAGGTCTGGGTCGAATCCAGCATCAACGAGTGCTGGTTCATACCGTTGTAATCATCAATATCATCCCAGTCGTTACGATTTTCACCCGCCTCGGGGCCAGGCGTCGTGGTACAGGCAGGTAACCTGCCGGTGCCACAGGGCGTACCGCCGTTGGCATCGGTATTGTCGTCATAACGCTTGCCCCAGATTTCATTCATCACAGAATGCCCAAGCTCGGCGCTGCGCACCCGGTACAGGGTATCGGCAGCGCGATCGGCCTGGGGAAACAACATGGTGGCCAGCATCATCAGCGCCACGGCCAGCACCATCATGCCGATCACCAGCTCAATCAGGGTAAAGCCTCCACTCCGGGAGCCACAAATTCTAACTGCCCGCATGGATATACCCCTGAGACTCAATGGCGACTTTGGTGTCATCATCGGCAGTGATCTGGATGCAGTTACCGGCACACAGATTACCGGCGCCCCAAAAAGCCTGGCCCTGACGATTAAAATCCAGAAAGAAGGGCGAATTGCCGCCGGGCAGCAAACTCAGGGCTGCTCCGGTGGGTAACGCCTGCAATTCATCGCGGCGCTCCACCGTGCCGCTGCAAAGATTACCGCTGCGACCGGCATAGTGAATGAGTTGATAACCGGCGGAAGTGGCATTGAAGCGATAGCAGCGGTCGGCATTATTCATGGCCATTAATTGCGCCCGGCGCAGCTCGCCAATGACTTCATCCCGCACTGTGTAACCACTGACACTGCTGGAGGATATCAAACGCGGCAATACAGTGACCGATAGAATGGCGATCAACAATATCGTGACAACCAGTTCAATCAGTGTGAAACCTGACCGATATTTGCCCAGTGGGGACACCGCCGCCCTCCTTATCGTTCCATTTCCATGATTGCTTTCACAAGCAACTGACAGATATGTAAAAACATCTCAGTAGAGTATGACAAACTCAAGCGTCACAGACAAAAAAGGCCTGCTGGGCAGGCCTTTTGTTCAATACTCTGATTAGCAACCAGAGTCTTGGATCGTGATGACTGGAGCAGCACCTGCTGCAGTAGCAGGAGTGTAAGTCAGCTGACAAGTATTGCTGCTATTAGGAGCTCCAACCTGATAAATAGTTGAAGCAGCATCAGGAGTTGCGCCTGCATTAATAATCCAATCTGCAGTAGCGGCAGCATTACCGGTTGGAGGAACCTGCATAGAGACGTCGGTACCGCCAGTCAATGACGCCAATGATGAATTCATATAGCCATAACGTGTTGCGATATCGTCTGTTGCATCACTGGGGGTGCCTTTAATGTCTACAGTACCAGTTGCCTCATTCTGCTTACCCTGCAGCGCAGCCTTGGAGTACACCAGACTGTTGGCGCCCTGAATCGCACCTTTCAGACCATCCAGTGCCGAAGCACGGGCATCAGACTGCAGGTTGATAAACTTGGGTGCAGCGGTTACGGCCAGAATCCCCAGAATGATGATCACAACAACCAGTTCGATCAACGTAAAACCTTGTTGTCTTTCCATATTAAAACCTTCTCTTTATTTAACAGCCACCGCTGTGACTCATTGCCAAATACTAAAAAACTGACTGCAGGCACTGTTAGTTGGTAAAACTCAGCACCTGACCTGTACCCGGGTTATACACCACACCTTTGCCAAGTGTGAGATCCAGGGTGCCCTGAGGGATACCTGTAGCAGGATCCAGCTTCAAAGACGCCACCTGGTGGTATACACACAGATCCAGATTATTGACTGTTTCGCCATCAATGGTGATACCGCTGCCACCGGCACCGTCAATCACTTTGACAACGTATCTTTGATCCCTAGCATCTTGATTGTATAGCACATTCCTTGGCGCATTTTGCAAAACATTATTAAATACCTGCTGACATGAGGTATTGGTCATCTGGGTCGCGTTGGTCACCTGAGTGCCACCGGTTACAGCGCCTGTGGGAAAACCAAATCGACCGTCCAGAGTGACCCGGCTGCCATCCAGTACCACGTTGTCATTGTTGCGACCTTCGACTTCCCATTGCGCTCGCACAAAGCCAACTGCAGTGGCAAGACCACCGGCTACCCCGTCGACGCTGGCGTTCTCTGCATCGTCTGTGACATTCAGAAATCTGGGGATGGCTGTTGCAGCCAACAACCCGAGAATCACGATCACGATAACCAATTCGATCAGAGAGAAACCCTGTTGTTGTCTCTTCATCCTTCCCCCAATAGCGATAATCCCGCACATTTTACCAATAAATCTCACATTAAAAAGCAAATTGTGACCATTATCGGTCACTCGTCAAAAAATTGACCTCTCCGCTGTCCAGTCGATAGCTTAATCGACTGCCATCACCAGCGATAAACCAGCAGGCGAAAGATTCACCATCAAACTGCACCTGCAGCTCCTGACCATCAGGCAGCACCCCCAGCAATTGATACCAGAGTCGCGCACAACCGGCAGCGGAACGCTCATGGGGCAGCGGCCATCCGCCAGACGCCATCAATACTTCAGAAGACTGGGTATTCTCCAGTGTCAGCGCCGCACTCGCCTGCGCCGAAGGTATATCCACCTGTTTGACCCAGGAGAGCAACATTCTGGGCGGTTGTCCCTCGCCAAGCCATTTTGATCTGGTCATCGCCAGCACATTGAGCAGCCTGGTCTGTTCCACTTGCAGCCCCTGAGCCACAATCCCGGGCACGGCCTCAAAATAGCGATATCCCAGCACAGCCAATACCAATAACAGCAAAATCACAGCCACCAGCTGCCGATATACTGTTTGCAGTCGGCCGCCGGAGTTTTCCGAGGAATCCATGGCTCACCCACCGCCCTTGACGACATTGAGCATATCCCACATCGGCAGGTAAATACCCAGCGCCAGCACCAGCACAATACCGGCCACAATGCCGATAAGAATGGGCTCAAGCTTGGCCGTCAGGTTTTTCAAATCGTAATCCACTTCACCTTCATAGAAGTCGGCGGCATCATTCAACAACTGATCTATCTGCCCGGTTTCTTCACCAACGGCCACCATCTGCAGCACCAGCGGGGTAAATAACTTGCTCTGATTGGACACCCGCAGCATAGAGTCACCGGATTCAATACCCTTACGCATATTGACGATACGGTCGTGCATATAGGCGTTGTCCACCGCATCGGCCACCAGACTGAGCGCCTGGGTCATGGGCACACCGGCGCTGATCATCATGGCAAAACTGCGGCAATAACGGGCGAGGGTTGAGCGCTCGATGATCGAGCCTACCGCGGGCATATGCAGCTTCCAGCGATCCCACTTCTTTTCACCTTCCGGCGAGTGCATCCAGTAGCGAATGCCAAATACCGTGCCAACAGCCACAATCAGCATCAGCGGCCAATAGTTAACAAATACTTCCGAAGTTCCTATCAGGATCCGGGTCGGCAATGGCAACTCAGCACCAAAACGGGCGAACATGGTGGCGAATTTGGGGATCACGAAAATATTCAAAATCACCATGGCAATGGTGATGGCAAACAGCACAAATATCGGATATCGCATCGCGGCTTTAATCCGCTTGCGGGTTTCTTGCTCCCGCTCGATATAACCGGACAGCTGCTTGAACGCTTCTTCCAGCTTACCTGTGTTTTCCCCCACATGAACCATGGAGATAAACAGTGTGTCAAAAACGTCTCGGTGCTGGTTCATGGACGCTGACAGCGGCCGACCAGAGGTCAGCTGCTCGGTAATATCATGCAGCGCGTCTTTCATCCGTTGTGAATGAGCCGTTTCAGCAAGACCCGCAATCGCCCGCAGCATAGGAATACCGGAGCGGGTCAGTGAATACATCTGGCGGGTAAAGATTTGCAGTTCATCCAGACTCACCCGACGCGCGCCGATCAAGGCTTTCAGATCGATTCCCTGACCTCCTTTGATCTCCCTCAACTCCAGCGGAATAATGGCGCGCTGCAGCAGCACATCAGCGGCAGCCGCTTCATTGGCCGCTTCCAGCTGGCCCTTGATGGTCGCTCCCTGTCTGTCCCTGCCGCGATAACTGAACCTGGCCATAATCAGCTTTCAACCTCAGTCTCTTCCAGCACTTCTGTACCTGAGTCTTCCACCAGCTTGGCGACCTCACTGACAGTGGTCATTCCCTGTCGGAGATATTGCAATGCCGACTCTGACAGCGGGGTAAAGTTGGAGCTGTCCTTGGCTGCCCGGGCAAAATCCTGCGGATTGCCCGTACGCATGGCATCTACCATGGCTTCATCCAGCTCCAGAATCTCAAAAATACCGATCCGTCCACGATAACCACTGCCATTGCAGCTCTGACAACCCACGCCCTGACGGAGCGGTGCCGATGAAAAATCTTCGTTGGTGATGCTCGACAGCCAGGCTTTGTCCTGGGGCGTCAACTCATAGGGCACCGCACAATTCTGGCATACCCGGCGCACCAGTCGCTGGGCAATGATCACCCGCAAGGCGCTGGCCACCAGGTAGGGCGCTGCGCCCATATCCAGCAACCGCAAGGCACTGGTAACCGCATCATTGGTGTGCAGTGTCGACAACACGAAGTGACCGGTCAGTGCGCCCCGCAGACCAATTTCCACGGTTTCCTGATCCCGCATCTCACCCACCATGATGATGTCAGGGTCCTGACGCAGCGTGGTTCTGAGGACGTTGGAGAAGTCCAGGCCAATCTTGTGGTTAACCTGCACCTGGTTGATCCTGGGCAACTGATATTCCACCGGATCTTCAACCGTGATGATTTTGCGATCCGGGGTATTGAGTTCACTCAAAATGCCGTAAAGGGTTGTGGTTTTACCGCTACCGGTTGGCCCGGTCACCAGCAACATCCCGTGGGGACGACGGATCTGCCTGCGCACCCGGCGCAGAATATCCTGGGGCATCCCGGTTTCATTCAGAGTCAGCAACCCCGCCGACTGATCCAGCATACGCATTACTACGGATTCACCGTGATAAATCGGCATGGTGGAAATACGCACATCGATGGAGTGGCCCTTGATATCCACGTGAAAACGCCCATCCTGAGGCAGACGCTTTTCAGAAATATCCAGTCCAGCCATCAACTTAAGGCGCAATACCAGTGCGGCTGCAATATTGGATTCATTCAGCACGTTTTCGTGCAGCTCACCGTCGATACGTTGCCGGATACGCAGCACTCGCTCACCGGGTTCGATGTGAATATCCGAGGCCCGCATCTGTACGGCATCCTCAAAAATCGAATTCAGCAGTTTAACGACTGTGGTTTCGTTATCACTGTCGGTCTGGGTCAGCGAGCCAAGATCAAACATATCATCGGCGGCGTATTCCTGTTCCAGCTTACCAGCCATCGCAGCGATATCACCGGTACGGCGATACAGAGTGTCGAAGGCATTCATCAGCTGGGCTTCGGTCGCCACCGCCAGCGACAATGTTTTGGGTGCCAGCAGCACTTCCAGATTGTCGATGGCCTGCAGATCGGCCGGATCGCTCATGGCAACCAGCACGCTGTCACCCCGGTCTTCCACCACCAGCGCCCGGTATCGACGGGCCTGCACTTCCGGCAGCAGATTCACCACTGAGCTGGGAATGGTACGACGGCTGACATCCAAAAAGGGAATGCTCAACTGTTGCGACAGGAATTTCAGCAGCTGCTCTTCCGTCAGACAACCAAGGGTCACCAAGGCCCGTCCGAGCTTCTGTCCGGATTTCTTCTGTTCAGCCAGCGCCTGCAGCAATTGATCCTCTGTGATGATCTGCTCCTGAACCAGCAGATCCCCCAGACGCATTTTCAATTTAGGCTTCATTGCACTGCTCCCAACTGCACTAATCTTTGCTGTATAAATGCCACCGCACTGTCAGACAAACCGGCGCTGGCCAGCGCCTGCTGATACTCCTGCGCCGCTTCCTGATAGTTCCCCTGCGAGTCAATGGCATAGGCTCTGGCCATCAACCAGCGACCACTGCCGGGCTGCAGTTTAAGCAACTGGCTGTAGGCCTGCTGCGCCAGATCATAGCGGTTCAGCGCCTGAGCCAGATCCCCGAGCAGCGCCCATTTCTCAATGGCTTCAACACCTGAGGCCTGCATCACGGCAGCATTGTCATAAGCAGCCTGTAACTGACCGGCGGCCTGATAAACCCGCGCCAACAACAGTCGGTAATGCTGATAATCGGGATACACATCAATCCCCTGCAACAGAGTTTGTGCAGCATTTTCCATCAGCCCCTGTCCATAATAGACTGCGGCCAGATGTTCCCGCGCAGTGTGCAGCGCCGGGTTAAACTCCAGCGCTTTTAAATACTCCCGTGCAGCCTGGTCGAAGTTGCCACTCTGCTCGGCCTTGTCCCCCAATTCAAAACGCTTTTGCGCGAGCTCAGTGCCTGACATAGCCACTGGCGTCACTGCCATGCTGCCAGCTCTGGGAGTGTCGGCTTTTTTGCTGTCGCGCACATCAGTGCGGGAAGCTGAAGTCACCGCAGGTTGCCTGCCTGCCCCGCCGGTATTGGCATGTACCTGAGGGGGGTGAGCGTCACGGGCAACGCCAGAAGCTGCAACGGAGGAAGATGAAACCGGTGGCTCGGCCTGCAGCGACTCTGTCACAGTGGGATGTCCCTCTGATGCGCCCGGCACCGGCTTGATGTCATCGACCTGACGTGCAACCTGTTGCTGTACATCGGTTTGTTCAATCGGTAATGGTGAATCAGGCTGGGCCTCAGACTGACGCTGCAATTGTGGCTGAGGGGCTGACTGCGCCGGCAGATCCTGTGAAACCGGAGCTTCTGCTCCGACAGCTGTCTGCAGCGGCTCAGCTTGCGACTTGTCCGCCTGCGGCAAACTGCGGGCCATTTCCTGCCACAGATACAGGCCGGTCCCGATTGCCACAAGTATCAGCACCAGCAGCAATACCCATAACAGGCGCCGTTGAGGTGGTTTGGGCAAACTGGCCGGACTCAGGTTATCCAGATTGGTGACCTGATGTTGTTGCTGTCTGGATTCCAGATCTTTCAGCATCTGGTTGATTACACTCATATGCCTGTCACGCTCCACACAATGGCAATGGTCAGCACACCCAACAGGGCCGCAAAGCCTGCCAGTACGGCCGGATGAATATGCAAACTGGCATCTTCAGTATCGTTAATCGCCCCTTTGACATGACGCACCCGCACCCTGTCATCGCCTTCGCCGTAACTCAGCATCAGGGCTTTGTGACTGAGGATATTGATCAATCTCGGGATCCCTCTGGAGGCGCGGGCGATCAGCTGACTCTCGCGTCCGGAAAACAGCGGTCGCCCCTGATAACCCGCCACATTCAGCCGATGATTGATATACCCTTTGGCTTCCTGCGCCGTCAGCGGGCGCAGCTTGTAGCTGAAGGTGATCCGTTGCCTGAGCTGGCGGAACTTATCCTGCGCCAGCCGCTCATCCAGCTCGGGTTGGCCAAACAGCACGACCTGTAACAGTTTGCGGCTCTCGGTTTCCAGATTGGTGAACAGCCGCAGCGCTTCCAGACTGTCATCCGGCAAGGCCTGCGCTTCATCCAGCACCAATACCGTGGTCAGTCCGGCGGCGGCATTTTCCACCAGCTTGTGCTGAATAAGCTGGGTCAGCTGCTGCTGATCCACCTCTTTGCTGTATTCAACTCCCAGCTCCATGGCCACGGCCCATCTCAGCTCAGCCGGAGTCAGGTACGGATTAGGCACATAAGCGCAACGGAACCGCTCGGGCAACTCATTAATCAGCTTTCTGCAAATCAGGGTTTTACCTGTGCCCACTTCACCGGTCACCTTGATAAACCCCTCACCGGTTTGCAGTGCAGCCTGCAGAACCTGCAACGCCTCTATGTGAGGTGCCAGCCCAAAGAAAAAACCGGTATTGGGCGTCAATGAAAATGGGCTTTCAGTGAGTCGGAAGTGCTGCAAATACACGGCTTACTGCTCCTGAGTCTGCTGCTCTGGCGGTACCTGCTGCTCTGCCGCCGGATACCAGCGATCCAGCAGATCCCGGGTACGCTGCAGCTCTTTCTGCCAGGTATCCTTGCCCACCACTGTTGGCTTGAGCAAGATCACCAGTTCCGTTTTCTTCTTCTGCATCGCCTTGTTTTTGAAGGCTTCACCCAGCAAAGGAATATCACCCAGCAGCGGGATCTGCGACACGACTTCGGTGTTGTCAGACTTCATCAGACCACCTATCACCACCACATCACCTGAGCCCGCTTTAATCACGGTATCAGATTCACGGATTTCGCTTTCAGCCAGCGGCAACTCAAGAGTGCTGCCACTGATCTTGATCTGCTTTACCTGCTCGCTGACATTGATTACCGATGGATGGATATGCAGCAACACACTGCCCTGCTCATCAATTTGCGGTGTCACATCCAAAGCAATCCCGGAGAAGAATGGCGTCAACTCCACATCCGGAGTCGTGACCGGTGTCGCCGATGCCACAGTGGTCGATGACACATTGGTGACGAAGTACTCGTCTTTACCAACCTTAATCACCGCCTTCTGGTTGTTGGTTGCCGTCACCCTTGGACTGGACAGCACATCCACATCGCCCTGAGTATCAAGCAAGCTGATCATGGTGGTGAAATCCTTGCCGGATACCTTGAGCGAGGTAATGCCCCCCAGCGTATTGGTGATCATGTCTCCCAGCGTTGCCGGAGTATTGCCAAACTCAATATTGGTACTGCCGATGTGACCGATCACATCCTGCCATTGAATACCCTGCTGATAACCATCAGACAACGTGACTTCCAGCACTTTGGCTTCCAGAATGACCTGACGCTGCAGATGACTTTCTGCTTTCTGCAGGAAACTGCGAACTTCGCGGATCTCATTGGGATAAGCCCTGACAGTAACCAACCCCGCCTGAGGTGACAGCACCACCTGACGACCACCGCCCGTGCTGCCGATAATAGCAACCAGGGTCGACTGCAGCTCGCCCCAGAAATCAGTGTCTGTCTTGGAGCGAATGAAGGTGCCATTGGTGTCCTGACTGTTGGAACCATTGTCACTGCCACCGACATTGTTGCTCAGATTATTGCTGGAGGAGTTGGTGTTGCTGGAATTGCCATTATTGTTGTTATCGGAAATCCGACCGGCACTGACAGAAGTAATACTCAGCCCCTGACGCTGCATGTACAGATAGTTCAGCGGGAAAGTCTCGGTACGCATGCCCGCAGGATAAACCCGCAAAATATTGCCTTCGACTTTGACATCAAAGCCATACATATCTTCCACCACCTGCAGCGCTTCACTCAGTGTCACCTTCTTGAGCGACAGGGTAATATCACCGGTGACATCCGGGTGAACCACTACACTCAATGGTGAGCCCTGCACCAGACTGGCAAAAAACACCCGCGCATCAACATTGTTGGCAGACACATCAAATCGTCTTTCCGATGGCACTCTGGCCACCTGATTTTGCAGCAATCCTGAAGTTGCCAGCTCGCGCTTGACGGCATCAGGCATCACAGGAGGAGGAACCTGCGCCGTGCGCTGAGTTTGCTGAGCGGTCATCATCTCTTTGACCGCCTCTTTGGCCGCCACCGGCTGCGGACGATCAACTGTCTGACACCCCGCCAGCAACAGGGGGATGATTAAAAATGAATACTTACTTGAAATCATGCGGTTAACCCTATTTTTCAGTGACAGAGGTGAACAATACCAATTTACGTCCATCGTCGAGAATCACCTGATCACGGCGGATCTGACTGATCCTGACGCCCTGTACACTGTCTCCCCTGTGATAAATTCTGTTATTGATAACGGCAAATGCCTGCTGACCATTCCAGGTGATGGAGTTGAGTACCAATCTGGCATCACCGGCATTCGCAGCCGGAGCCTTACCGTCAGCACCAAACACCACCGCAGGCCGGGTCGGATCCCTGAGCGTCTGTGACACAGCCGGTGTGGACATCACAGTTCCCAGCACCAGCGTTACTCCCAAGAGTGAAACAGCTTTAGTAGGCAACACTGATATACTCCTCGTTAACACTCAGGGTATAAAACTCCAGTGAGACCTGAGCCAATGGGTACTCTTTCACCTGATAATCCAGCTGTTTCCAGTAAACCTTTTGCGGCAGTTTTTCCACCGTCTGCAGGAAACGCAAAACATCAAAATACTTGCCCTGTATATTGAGCTTCGCACCGTGGCTGTAGAGATTGATCTTGCTTTCCGCATCGCCACTGAGCAAAGGCTTGGGCGGCATGGATTCAAATCCGGTTACCGTCACGCCTTTGGCACTGGCCATCATGGTATTGAGCAAGGCAGGCATGACATTGGAAGGCACAACATTGTGGCTTTCCAGACGCAGCTCCACATCCGTCAACTGCTGCTGCAGGTTATCCAGCCGCTGCCGGAAAGGCGCGTTGGGATCTTCCGCCAGACGGGACTGATACATAGCGATCTGTTGATCTGAAACCTGGTTCTCTCTGGAGACCGAATCAATTTCCCGCGACAGTTTGGTGTGTTCAGCAAGCATGCTTTCCAGCGGCATCAGAAAAATCATTGCCAGGATCGCCAGCGTGGCGGCGCCAATCAGCCCGCGTTCACGGGCCGTCAGGCCATCAAATTTATCCCTTAACTGGTGCCATCTGTGTTTCATTCGGCCCCCTCGCTCTTGGCTGCAGGCTTGGCTTGGGGCTTACTGCTCAGCACAAAGCCGATGGGCTGCCCCTCACCCCGCTCCATATTCATGGCGGAAAATGCATACCCTCTGAGCGCGTGTGTGGTTTTCAGCTGCTCAATCCAGAAAGGCACGGTTTGCGCCTGCACACTGTATCCCTCAAAGCTAAATCGCTGATTGGCCGCCTGAATGCGGGTCAACCAGAGTTTGGGAGCCTGCACACTGGCCAGATCGGTCAGCAGGCCGGAAAAGCCCTGGCTGGTGATATCGCTGCGGCGATCCAGCTCTGCCAGCAGTTGTTGCTTCAGCAGCAGGCGCTCATCCACACCATTGACCTGATCGACCAGACGGGGATCCGGTTTGTGCTCGGCAATACGTTGCTCCAGCTGTTTTTTCTGATCCTGCAACTGATCGCGGCTGTGCTGATGCGCCGTCAGCTGCTGTTGCAGCTCGCTGTTTTGCCAGAAGTACCAGAGGTTGCCAAGACCACCCAACAGGATAATCAGCAGCGACAACTGAACGACCCGCTCAAACGAAATCAGCAGCTTTGGCGGCAACAAATCCGCTGTCAGCAGGTTGATGCGCGTTTTCATTGCCCACCCTCCCGAGACCATTCATCAAAGGCATATTGCGCCATCGAGATACCCACCGTAGTGCGGGGCAGGGCCGTCACCGGCTGGTTAAAGTTGGCGCCAACCTGCTCTGCCAATGCCTCATTGGCACCATCAATCAGAATATCAACAGCGGCCACCGGCGGCTGACGCAATTGGCTTTCGAAATAGTCCATGGAACGCTGCAGTTCCAGGCTGAGGTTATCAGCAGCACCGTAACCCAGATCCTGCGCGGAGATATGATGAATATCGGAAAATCCCCGTACCCGGCGGTGCATACACAGCTCGCCGTCACGCACTACGGTGAACAGCAAATCCTGATCCCGATAATGGCTGATGATCAACCTGGCCTGAGGTTCTTTGGGGATCGCATGACACACGGCCAGCTCTTCAATACTGATGCCTTCCAGCGTCATACCGGCTTCCATAACGCCATGCACCAATTGTTGCAGCGCGGATTTGTCGAGTACCACCACGGATAACTTGGGTTGATTGGGCAATGCAGATTCGAAGTAATCCAGATGCAGGTTCTGCACCGGCAGACTGACCATGTCCTTAACCGCCCACAGCAGGCTGTTGGCAATCTCTTTCTCATCACCTTCAGGACGGTCCACGGGTAACAATTGGTACCAGTGGGCACTCAGAACCAAACGCAGAGTGGCGTGACCAAACTCTCTGGCAATTTTGCCGAAGATATCTTCCCAGTCACCTTCAAGAGCGAATTCCATTTCAACCGCTGGCTGCTGTGCCGTAGCAGGCTGGTGCACCCAGACAAGATCCGGCGCCAGATAAACTCCCAGAACCTTCCCCTCGCTGCGTTTATTCCACCACGCAAAACGATTGAAAATATTGATATTCATATACTTATTCTACTGTCCAGTAGTGATAACCAGAGACTTGGACGTCTCCTGTCCCTGCTTCACAATTCTCCCGAATACCACTTTCCAAACCGATAACGGATACCGTGATAGATGACTGACAGGAGAAGTGAGCTTTGGGTTTTATGAATTGACTACTAATGAAACGATCTAACTGTAAGTTAAGCGGATTTTACAACCATCGCCAGTCAAATTACTAATTTGGCTTGCCCCGGAAAGCTCATACTGCGACGGGGGGACCAAAGAATCGTCCCTGACCACCGCTGACCCCCAAAATCTGCAGCGTTTGCCATTCTTCGAACAGCTCGACACCTTCGGCCATTACTGTAACATTTGTTCGGTACAAACCACCAATTAAACTGCGCACAAACAATTGATTTTCTGGCCTGAGATGAATTTGCCGTACGATTGACCTGTGTAACTTAATCAGATCTACCTGATACTCGCTCATATAGTGGATACCGACCACATCCTGACCGACATGATCAGCGCACAATCGCGCTCCCATTGACTTCATCATCTGCAACACAGAGGCGAACGTATCTGCGTGCCGGACCATTACTTCTTCCGAGATTTCGACGATAAGACGCTGGGTACGACTTCTGTGCTCCAGCAGGTAACTGGTCAGCCAATGCACAAAGGCTTTACTCTGAAGAGAATCCAGACTCAGGTTAACGCTGAACTGAGCCTCGGGATATTTTACGGCCAGCTCACCCAGTACATGTTCCAGCAGCTGGCGTTCGATTCTGGGCATCAAGCCGACCTTATTGGCCATAGGAATAAACAGATTGGCGCGGATCACATTACCCTGCTGATCCTTGATGCGGCTGAACAGCTCGGTATGCAGCACATTATTGTCGATATCCATAACCGACTGACCGTAGGCGTAAACCCGCTTGTGGGCCAGTGCGCTCTCCAGCAATGAACGCCAGCGCACTGAGCCTTTGGCGAACTCTTCATCCACCGCGCCCTTGTCATACATAAACCAATTGGAAGCATCCTGAAGCTGAGCAGCTTTCAGTGCCATTTCCGCTTCGTCCATCAGCTGAAACCTGGGATCACCTTCGCGAAAATAAGCGGCGCCAATGTAACAGCGGCCCTTCTTCGCGGTCACCACATCCAGTTGGGATACGCATAACCTGAGCAACCGCTCGGCCAGTTGATCGGCCTCCGCCAGTGATAATTGCGGTACCACCACGGCAAACTGGTTACTGGCCCGGCGTGCCAGCAGGCTGTTGGGCTGCACGCTGAGCACCTTGTTGATACCGTCGATCAGGGTATCCAACAATTCGTTGAGCTCTTCGGTGCCATGCAGCGCCTTAACGTGTTCCAATCCCTCCAGCACGATCAGATATAAAGTCCCCGGTACGATCATGCGCTGCTGATAACTTAGTGCCTCCAGACGGTTATTGAGAAACAGCCGGTTGCCCACCCGGGTCTGGGGATCCAAAAAAGTATTGGTTCGAATGAACTGATCAAAACGGGTTCGCTCGGCGCTGGCATCTTCCAGCGCATTAAGCAATTCAGTCAGCGCCTTGTTAATCAGCCGGGGCTGACCATTGCCCTCGCTTTGCAACGCCGTCTGATAATCCCCCGACAGGATCAGCTGGCTACGGGTAGACAGCTCTTCAATGCCCTGCATCTGCCGGCGCAGCCACAAACGCCCCCAGCTGACCAGCAGCATCAGGAACAACAGGGTTACCAGGATGATCGCCATTTCCTGCCAGTCAGGAGCGATCAGGATATAGGGGCGGGGTAACTCCAGGCACATCTGCAAATCCGGAGACTGAGACAATTGCTGCCGGTACAGTACAGGAGAGTCTGACTGCTGCTCCGCCTGATAGTTATAAAGCGCCTTACCATTTTCAACTAAATCAAATGATTGGGCGTCATAAGCCTGAAGAATAGAAGGCAACCACTTATTGAGGTGCTCAAGGCGCTGTTGTTGATATTCTACCAACAACAAAGACTGCAGCTCAGCAACCTGATGCTGCTGAAAGCGCGAGGTAAGGTGAACATAGCTGAAGAAGGAAAACAGCATAAACAGGAAGGCGACAGCCACCAGCGACACTATCCAGAAGCTCACCAGTTTTTTTGTCAGTATGCGTGTCAACTTCATGCTCAGCGTCTATCCCTGTCACTTGAATAGTGATTACAGTCAATATAAATGCGTCTGACGGTTCATTACTCCGGTCAGCGCCAAAAAACGTCGACAAACATGCACCCGACAAATCAAATACCTTATGCGGTATCAATTCAATCTCTGCTGCAAACGGCGCTGTGATTGGCGATATCCCTGCAGCCGGATTGAAGAAATCTGATTATTTCGAAGTACCCGTCAAAAGGCAACCAGACACCCAAAAAAGACAGTCTGCGGTATGGATTGTTTATTTGTCAGCGCCGTAAACCAAAGAAGATGCGAATCTCCCGAGCAGGCGCTTACCCAAGACATACAATCAGCAATACAGAATCTCGGCAGATCTGCATGCATCCTCTGAGGTGCAACACCCAAAACGATGCAGCAGCACTCAGGCACCCGTAAAAACGACTGACTGCCGCCGTTTCCTTAATGTTTCGCAAAAATAAAAACAGGGACCTTAAGTCCCTGTTTTAAATCGCACCATCATGATGGCAGGATTAATCCATGTAGCCCTGTGGCAACTCAGTCAACTGCGCCACACCGGATGCAATGGCTGCTTCAGCAACCGCTTTGGCAATGCGGGACAGCAAACGTGGGTCCATTGGCTTGGGCAGCACGTACTGAGCACCAAAGCTCATTTCAGTGACGCCTTCATAGGCAGCCAGTACCGACTCAGGCACAGGCTCTTTCGCCAGCTCGGCAATGGCGCGCACTGCGGCAATCTTCATTTCGTCGTTGATACGGGTAGCACGAACATCCAGCGCACCGCGGAAAATGAACGGGAAGCACAGTACGTTGTTCACCTGGTTGGGATAGTCGCTGCGACCTGTTCCCATGATCAGATCCTGGCGTACAGCATGAGCCAGCTCAGGTTTGATCTCGGGATCCGGATTGGAGCAGGCGAAGATCACTGGTTTATCGGCCATCAGTTTGATGTCTTCGGCAGTCAGCAGATCCGGACCGGACAGCCCCAGGAATACGTCAGCACCGGCAATCACATCCTGCAGAGTGCGCTTGTCCGTGTTGTTGGCAAACAGCTGCTTGTATTCGTTCATGTCATCACGACGGGTATGCAGTACCCCCTTGCGATCCAGCATATAGATGTTTTCACGCTGGGCACCACACTTCACCAGCATGGTCATACAGGCGATAGCAGCGGCGCCAGCCCCCAGACAAACAAACACGGCCTTGCTCAGTTCTTTGCCCTGAATTTCCAGCGCATTGATCATACCGGCAGCGGTCACAATCGCGGTGCCATGCTGATCATCGTGGAATACCGGGATCGCGCAGCGCTCAATCAATTCGCGCTCAATCTCGAAACATTCAGGTGCTTTGATATCTTCCAGGTTGATACCGCCGAAGGTATCGGCGATCGCTTCAACAGTATTGATGAACTCTTCAGTGGTACGGTGCTTCACTTCGATATCGGTCGCATCGATATTGGCGAAGTGCTTGAACAGCAGCGCTTTACCTTCCATCACAGGCTTGGACGCCAGCGGCCCCAGATTTCCCAGACCCAGAATAGCAGTCCCGTTGGAGATCACCGCGACTGTGTTGCCTTTGTTGGTGTAACGGTAGGCATCAGCGGGGTTGGACGCAATTTCACGTACCGGCTCGGCCACACCCGGGCTGTATGCCAGCGCCAGATCCTTACTGGTGCGGGCAGGTTTGGTCAGGCAAACAGCAGTTTTGCCCGGTACAGGGAATTCATGATAATCGAGGGCTTGTTGACGAAGGTCTGTCATTTTTATTTCCTGAAAAACAACTTGTTTTAGCGAAGAGTTCCGCCCCGGTCGCCTGAGCCGACTCGCCCGGCAGCGGCGCCGACAGTCAACCGGAGATTCAGGCGCACAACAATACGCCAAACGCCACCCCATTTAAACAAAATATTGTGAAATATGAGTGTTGCACAAAAAAATAAAGTTAACGGCGAATTTACAGGATAAATATCGTAATAAGTTATCCATTTACAGCAGAGTTAATTGTAGGAAAGCTACCAACAGATAGCGATTATTTAGGGGCTTAGAGCGGATTTGACCAAATTTATTGGTAAATTTACGAGATATGCGGGAAATTGGTCTGACAAGTGCCAAATTCGCCTGTTACAGGCACAAAAAAGGCGCCGTAAAGGCGCCTTTTAAAGAAATCATTGCAATCGCAATTACTTCTTACCACCCAGCATGCCGAAGCGCTTGTTGAACTTGTCGATACGACCACCGGTATCAACAACTTTCTGGGTACCAGTGTAGAATGGGTGACAAGCACCACACACGTCCAGGTGCAGATCTTTACCAACGGTAGAGTTCACCTTGATAACGTTACCACAAGTACAGGTCGCAGTGATTTCTGCGTATTCAGGATGGATACCTGGTTTCATTGGGATTACCTCAATTTAAGGCCATGTCGCTCTTCCAACCCGAAGTCGGACACCACATGCAGTTAATGACATATGTTCAGGGCGCAGAATAGTACAGTATCTCGCCAAGGGAAACAAGCAGATTTTCAGCCCTGCAAGCCGGTCAATTCGCACCGCTCAATTGCTCAAAAGTCCGCCTTGCCTGCGCCTTATCACCAAAGCTGTCCCACAGCCCAGGTGGCGGACAACCAAGTGAGGCACCATCTTTCAACCAATTGATATTATTGCGGTAAAAAGCTTTTTTATTGGTTTCATAGAGCGCCAGTATCGCGCCATAAACATGAGTATTCCACTGCCTGGCGTAACGATTGCCGATGCGCCAGAGAGTCTCTCCCGGCGTGTAATCTATGGTGCAATTTTGAGCGCCCGGATCATTTTCAGATCTCACAGGATCGCCGACGATCCCATTGTCTCTCCCACTGGGGCTGTCACTGATCAGGGTCACTTCATCCGGCGATAGCGGCAACATATTGTCGGCCATCTCCGGAAGCTGCCCGCCGGGAAACAACGACAGCTGAGTCAATGGCTGCCACCGGTCAATAATGTAGACTCTGACACCTATGTAAGCATTGGGATCGTTCACAGGTTCAAAACCAAGCAGCCGCAGCAGATAACTGCTTTCCTGCTTTACCATCAATTTTTCAGGACCGGACGCCTGGAACAGCACAAACTCCAGCCTGTTGATATCCCGTGGCTCAGCGACCAGGTTGATACGCATGTCAACCGCTTCACCTCTGGTAAATTGCAATTTATTCAAACTGATATGTTTTATTTCAGCCTGCACAAATGCCGCGGGGAAGCATCCCAGCAGCAATACAGCCATACCTACAGCGATACTCTTGAGCATGAGTCTTCATCCTTCACAAATCATTCCCTTAGGGTAAACTAAGCTGCCATCCTGTCATGAATTTACGCCCATATGCCCCTGTTTGTAGAAGTCGCCCTGCCGGTCCCGTTAAGACGCGATTTCAGTTACCGTCTGCCGGAACATTTCCCCACCCCGGCCATCGGCGCAAGAGTCAGGGTTCCCTTTGGCAGACAACAGCTTATCGGGCTGGTCAGCGGCATCACTGAGCAATGCGACCTCGCCCCAAAACAAATCAAGTCTATCAGCGAGTTACTCGACAACGAAGCCCTGTTACCTGAGCCGCTGTATAAACTGACCCAGTGGGCCGCCCGTTACTACTTCTGCAGCCACGGACAGATGCTCAGTCAGGCTATCCCGGCGGCGTTGCGCAAAGGTGCGGATGCCCGGCGAGAATCCATCACCCAACTGCAGCTGACAGAGGCGGGTAAAGCTGCAGAGCCGGCGTCGCTGAAACGAGCCCCGGCGCAGCAAAAAATCCTGCTTGAACTGGCCAAATCCCACCTGACAGATGAAGAGTTCAATGCGCTGGAGCTGAGTAAAGCCGGGCTCAAGGCATTGGTCGATAAAGGATGGGTAGTGAAACATCAACTGCAGCAGAATCCGGATCTAAGCTGGCGTCAGCAGCTGCAAATGGATGAGGAGCCCCACAAACTCAACAAAGAGCAGGCTGTGGCAGTCGCCGCCATGACCCAGGCCGACAATTTCAGCTGCACCCTGCTGGAGGGGATTACCGGATCGGGCAAAACTGAGGTTTATCTGGCAACACTCGAGCATCACCTCAAACAGGGCCGACAGGCGCTGATCCTGGTGCCGGAAATTGGCCTGACGCCGCAAACCATCAACCGTTTCCGCCGCCGTTTTCGGGTCAAAGTTGCCGTCATCCACTCAGGGCTGACCGACAATGCCCGCCTCAATGCCTGGCGCGATGCCCGTTGTGGCGAAGCCGCCATCATCATAGGCACCCGCTCGGCACTGTTCACCCCGATGAAATACCCCGGCATCATCATTCTCGATGAAGAGCATGATGCCAGCTTTAAACAACAGGAAGGCGTGGGTTATCACGCCCGGGATCTGGCGGTGATGCGCGGTCATCTGGAAGGCATTCCGGTGATCCTCGGCAGTGCTACCCCCTCGCTGGAAACCCTGAACAATGCACTCAGTGGCCGTTACCGTCATCTGACCCTGAGCAAGCGTGCCGGCGCCGCGCAGAATGTGCGTCAGGGCATCATCGACATCCGCAGCCAGCCGCTGACCGCCGGTCTGTCACAGCCGCTGATCAATGAGATGCAGCTGCATCTGGATGCCGGTAATCAGGTGCTGCTGTTTCTCAACCGCCGCGGATTCGCACCGGCGCTACTGTGCCATGAATGCGGTCATCTGCACGAGTGCGATCGCTGTGATGCCTTCTTTACCCTGCACCAACAGCTGGGCGAGATCTGCTGCCATCACTGTGGCAACCAGTATCCCATCCCGCGCCAATGCCACAATTGCGGCAGCACCATGCTGGCCGGTCAGGGAGTGGGCACCGAGCAATTGGCCTCTGTGCTGGAAAAGCTCTTCCCCAAACATCCTGTAGTACGTATCGATCGCGATACCACCCGCCTCAAAGGCTCGCTGGAGGAGCATCTGAATGCCATTCATCGCGGCGAGTACAAGATTCTGGTGGGCACCCAAATGCTGGCCAAGGGCCACCACTTCCCGGATGTGACTCTGGTGGGTCTGCTGGATGTGGATGGCGCCCTGTTCAGTGCCGACTTTCGCGCACCGGAGCGCTTTGGCCAGCTGTATACTCAGGTAGCGGGGCGAGCCGGACGGGCGGCCAAACCCGGCACTGTGCTGCTGCAAACCCATCAGGGCGACAACCCGGTATTGAGAGATCTGATGCAGCGCGGCTATGGCGAGTTTGCCCGCAGCCAACTACAGGAGCGACAACAGGCACTGCTGCCCCCGGCCTGGCATATGGTGCTGGTGCGCTCTGAAGCCCACAATCCTCAGGATGCCGATGAGTTCTTATCGCAAATGGCCGCCATGCTCCCCAGAGACAAGGACTTTGAAGTCATTGGCCCGATGCCGGCGCCACTGGACAGGAAAGCCGGTAAATTCCGCCGTCAGCTGATGTTCCAGGCCAAAGACAGAGGCCGATTGCAGCAGGAAACTGAGCGTATGCTGGCTCAGGTTGACTCGCTCGCCAGCGCCAGAAAATGCCGCTGGAGTATTGACCGGGATCCTCAGGATTTGCTCTGAACCAATCAGCCGGTGGAATTGACCGCTTCAGGCTCCTGCCAAGCCAGCACAAACCAGTCGTTTGAACATAATGAATTACTGATATTCGTTATATAAATCATCACTTTCGGCGATACCGATGAGATGCTAGCTTTAACCTGATGAGATGTCTGCTTCGCAGAAGGTGAAGAATGGAAACAATGAAGTTTTGGCTGCCCACAATCCTGGGGCTGTTGACCATGATTGCCGGTATGTATCAGATTGGATTTATGTTTGGTTATGGTGAACTGTCGGTTCCAAGACTGGCCACCGCGGTGGTCGGTATGCTCGGCGGTTACCTGTTTTTCCAGCGTATAAAGCAATTACCGGAAAAATAAGTTGCTGCGAATCCCCGTTGCCGCAGCTGCACGACACTGAGTAAAAGCCAGCTCCTGTTCGCTCTTCCAGTGGCACGGGCCTTTACACCCGCTAACGAAAATAAAAAAGCGCCCGGGGGCGCTTTTGGTGTTATCCACGACCGCAAAACACACTTGTGCTCTCCTTTGCGTGGCTAAGCTGACTTCTTTTTGGATCTGCCTCTGAACTTGTAAATCAGCCAACTGCTGACCGCCAGACACAGGGTAATCACAGGGGCCGCCATCAGGATCATGGTCACCACTCTGCTGACATTTTCCGGCAGCGACGGCAACAGGTATCCCAATCCTACCAGCAAACAGCCCCAGATAAAGGCACTGAACCAGGCAAAATACTGGAAAGCCCGCCGACGTTGCAGACGCATTCCCATCATGAGTGGCAACAATGAACGCACCACAGGAATGAAACGGGCGGTAAACAGCGCGACCAGCCCATGGCGCCTCAGCAGCTTGTCGACCGTTTGCAGCTTGTCCGAAGGCACGGAATCGACCCAGCGCTGCACCAGCGGCAGGCGGTTGAGCCATTTGCCCTGCAGATTGGCCAGCCAGCTGCCCAGCGCTGCGGCGACAATGATAATGCTCAGCATCAGCAGCGGATCAACCACTCCCACAGCACCCAGGGTACCAGAGAGGATCACCACTGAATCACAGGGCAAAGGCGCAGCTGGAATAAAACCACTTTCCAGCAAAATAAGGGTACCGACACACAGGTAGATCAGCAGCGCACTCCCGGGCGCCATCAGGGTGGTAAAGTCCTGATGCCAAAGGGCTGATAAGACGGTTTGCAGGGAGTCCAACATCTTTTACTCCGATGATAAAACACGGGAAAGTGGCTCACGCCAAAGGCACTGCCACCAGGCAGCGCGAGGCTAAAGGATACACCCAATCACGCGCATCCCGGTGCGACATTTAATGAATTTATGGCAATGTTTGCCGATAAAAACAGCAGCCAAAGCGCAGACAGCGGCGGCTGTATGCACCTTAGTATCAAGATTAATTGTTAATCTGGCATTGCAGGACGCCACATACCGGCAAATCCCGGGCGAGCAGAGGCGCCGCTTAACGAAACCGGCGACGCAGTTTCAGGGCAATCCAGCTGGTCACAGCCACGCAGAAGGTGATCACCGGCGCCGCCATCAACCCCATGGTCACAGTCTTGCTGATAGGCTCTGGTAACGATGGCAGCAGATATCCCAAGCCCACCAGCAGTACAGTCCAAAGCATGGCGCTGAGCCAGGAAAAATAGTGGAACCTGGGCGCTTCTTTGACCCGCATGCCCATCATCAGCGGCAACAGCGAACGCACCACAGGCACAAAACGGGCGCAAAACAGCGCCACCAGTCCATGGCGGCCAAGTAAGCGGTCGACCAGCTGCAGTTTCTCAGACGATACAGAGTCCACCCAGCGCTGGACTATAGGCAAACGATTGAGCCAACGCCCCTGCAAATAGGCCATCCAGCTGCCCACTGCTGCGCAGACAATAAGCAATATCAGCATCAACAGTGGATCAATAACGCCCACCGCAGCCAATGTGCCGGACAGCACCACCACTGAATCACAGGGAAATGGAGCAGCGGGAATAAAGCCACTCTCAAGAAAAATCAGAGTTCCGACGCACAGATAGATAAGGGTCGCACTGCCTGGGGTCAGCAGCGCATTGAAGTCCTGGTGCCACAGGGCAGCCAGCACGGTATAGATGGAGTCCAGCATGTTAAGCTCCGAATTACAAACAGGCAGAAGTCAGCGAATCAAACTAAAGAAGCCGTCTGTCATTGGCGTGACTGGATAAACCTGAATTGCAGATTCAACTCCTGCCATCCTCCCAGCCTGAGACTACTGAATCTCAGATAATCCCGTGGCCAGCGCAGGTGGGCGGACGCAGTCATCACAACCGGCAACAGCAATAACATCAGAGGTAAGGGAGAAGGCAGCGCCAGGCCTCCGGCGATATTGCCAAGCCAGTGTCGTTTGGGCGCCAGAGTTACGTGAGTCTCTGGCGTCAGCCGCAGTTGCAGTGTCTCGGCCGCAGGCGCGGTCACACTGGCGCCTCGCAGGCCTGACAATACGCCGGCCTGCGCCGTTAACAGCACCGCCAGCAACAGCAATAATGAGCAGCCTAGAAACAAAGGACGTAACATCAGTCCGGACAATACCTGAAGGGATGAGTCGATTTTTTACTGGCAAGCCAATGAAAACGCAAGCTTTGAAACGCAAAAGCGGCGCAGGCTGAAGCGCTTTGCCGCTAATTTAATGGAATCCCCCCACGCGCATAACAATCCACTTCCAATTGTGACAGTCTTCCACGGTTTGTCGTTTCTGTAAGTCAGCGGCCCGCGAATACAGCGCTATGCACATCAGTACAATAAAAATTCATGTCAGAGATAGCATTTGTTCGCCACTAACCGTTAGAATGAGCGGTTATTCGGTAAGGAAAGTGTAACCAGTCCGGAGCAGTTCCGAACAGGACCTGTTGACGCTTTCCACAATTATCAAGCCATAAGTTGTCGGTAAAACTACGCCATGAAATCACATATCCAATCGTTACTCGAACAAACTGTCGATTCCCTGAAACAGCAAGGTATTGTACCGGCTGATTTTGCGCCGCGAATCCAGGTGGATCGAACCAAGGATAAGAGCCACGGAGATCTGGCAACCAATTTGGCCATGATGATGACCAAAGCCGCCGGCAAGAACCCACGCGAACTGGCGCAGCTGCTGATCGACAATCTGCCAACGTCCAGCCATGTGGCCAAAGTTGAAATCGCCGGCCCTGGTTTTATCAACTTCTTCATCGACGAAAACGCGCTGGCCAATCAACTGATGGCGGCGCTGGCCGATGACAAACTGGGTCTGGCACTGCCTGCCGCCCAGACGGTAGTGGTTGACTACTCCTCCCCTAACCTGGCCAAAGAGATGCATGTTGGTCACCTGCGCTCCACCATTATTGGTGACGCCTGTGCCCGCGCCCTGGAATTCCTGGGTCACAAGGTGATCCGCCAGAACCACGTTGGTGACTGGGGTACCCAGTTCGGCATGCTGCTGGCCTATATGGAAGAGCTGCAGGCCGAGAAAGGCGAGCAGGCGGAGCTGGAACTGTCAGATCTGGAAACCTTTTACCGCGCCGCCAAGCTGCGCTTCGATGAGTCTGCCGACTTTGCCACTCGCGCCCGTCACCTGGTGGTAGAGCTGCAGTCCGGCGATGCTTACTGCCTGAAACTGTGGAAAGAGTTCAACGACATCTCCCTGAGCCACTGTCTGGATATTTACCAGCGTCTGGGTGTCAGCCTGACCAAGGCCGATGTTCACGGTGAGTCGGCTTACAATGACGATCTGGCGCAGGTGGTCAAAGATCTGGATGCCAAAGGCCTGCTGTCTGAAAGCAACGGCGCCAAAGTGGTGTTCCAGGATGAATTCCGTAACAAGGAAGGCGAGCCTCTGCCGGTGATCATTCAGAAAGCCGACGGCGGTTACCTGTATGCCACCACGGATCTGGCCGCTATCCGCTACCGCGCCAACGTGCTGCACGCCGATCGCGCCCTGTACTTTGTGGATCTGCGTCAGGCGCTGCACTTCCAGCAGGTATTCTCGCTGGCCAAGACCGCAGGTTTCGCCCCTGAATCCATGAGTCTGGAGCACCTGGGCTTCGGCACCATGAACGGTGAAGACGGCCGTCCCTTCAAGACCCGTTCCGGCGGCGTAGTGAAACTGGTGGATCTGCTGGATGAAGCCAACAGCCGCGCGCTGGAACTGGTACGCAGCAAGAATCCAGACATGGATGAGCAGGAACTGGCCCACATCGCCAAAGTCGTGGGTACCAGCTCAGTAAAATACGCCGATCTGTCCAAGAACCGCGCCAGTGACTATATCTTCAGCTTCGAGCAGATGCTGAGCTTTGAAGGCAACACAGCACCATACCTGCTGTACGCTTACACCCGTGTCGCCGGTATTTTCAAGCGTGCGGAAGGCCAAGATGAAATGTTAGTCGCCAAGCTGTCCGGCGCCAGCATCAGTCTGGAGCATGACAAAGAGAAAGATCTGGGTAACAAGCTGGCACAGTTTGGCGAAATCCTCAGTCGCATGGTCAGCAAAGGTCACCCACATGTACTGTGTGGCTACCTGTTTGAACTGGCCGGTGCGTTCTCCAGCTTCTACGAAGCCTGCCCTGTGCTGAATGCCGAAACAGAAGCGCAGAAGCACAGCCGTCTGCTGCTGAGCCAGCTGACCGCCAAGACCCTCAAGCAGGGTCTTGATCTGCTGGGCATCGAGACTCTGGAGCGCATGTAATCCATGACCCGGGACTACGCCAATCGTAAACCTCGCAGTCCAGCCAAGCCCCGCACCACCCGCAAGAGCACCAAGGCAGCGCCCGCCCGGCGCTTCCCGGTGGTGTTGGCGGCGATAGTGGTTTTCGGGCTGGCCAGCTTTGGTTACTTTTTGTGGAGCATCTACGGGAGTTCGGATTCGGCACCCGCCAGCCAGGTCGAAACGCCTGCGCCCAAGCCTAAACCGGCACCGAAAAAGGACCCGGATGCCCTGCCGCCCAAGCCCAAGGATGAATGGACCTATCAGACTGAGCTGGAAAACAAAGAGGTGGTGGTGGATTTGCCCCAGCAGCCTCAGGCTCCCAGTCGCCCCTACCAGATGCAGTGCGCATCGTTCAGGGTGAAATCCCAGGCCGATGAGCTCAAGGCGATGATCGCCTTTCAGGGGCTCGAAGCCCATGTGCGTCAGGTTCAGGGCAGCAGCGGTACCTGGTACAAGGTGGTGCTGGGTCCCTACGACACCAAGCGTGCCGCCGAGCGTCAGCGCCATGTGCTGCAACGGGCCGGTATCAATGGTTGCCAGATCTGGCTGTGGGAAGGCTAACTCACTTATTCCACTCTGGAATTGCTTTTCAGCCCCGCATCACGCGGGGCTGATTTTTGTGCACAGGCGCAAGCGCTCGCGGTAACAAATCACTTTTCCCCTTGTATTCCCCAAAGACTGTCCCCATATCCTTCTCAACGCCGTTTTACTGGCAACTGAAGAGGATCCTATCGTGACCACAATCGTATCTGTACGTCGTAACAACCACGTGGTTATCGCCGGTGATGGCCAGGTGTCCCTGGGCAACACTGTGATGAAAGGCAACGCCAGAAAAGTTCGTCGTCTTTACAACAACAAAGTATTGGCCGGATTTGCCGGTGGCACCGCCGATGCTTTCACCCTGTTTGAACGCTTTGAAGCCAAGCTGGAGATGCACCAGGGTCATCTGCTGCGCTCAGCCGTAGAGCTGGCCAAAGACTGGCGCTCCGATCGCGCCCTGCGCAAGCTCGAAGCCATGCTGGTCGTGGCCGACCATGAAAGCTCGCTGATCATCACAGGTAACGGTGATGTGGTACAGCCAGAGCACGATCTGCTGGCCATTGGCTCAGGCGGTAACTATGCCCAGGCCGCCGCCCTGGCACTGATTGAGAACACAGAGCTGAGCGCCCGCGAGATCGCTGAAAAAGCGCTGACCATAGCCGGTGATATCTGTGTCTACACCAACCAATTCAAAACCATTGAAGAACTGTCTTACTGAAGACAGAGCGTTGAGGATGTAATCATGTCTGAAATGACCCCCCGCGAGATTGTCCATGAGCTGGACGCCCACATTATCGGTCAACAGAAAGCCAAACGCTCTGTCGCCATCGCGCTGCGTAACCGCTGGCGCCGCATGCAGCTGGATGCCGGACTGCGTCAGGAAGTGACCCCCAAGAACATCCTGATGATAGGCCCTACCGGCGTGGGTAAAACCGAAATTGCCCGTCGTCTGGCCAAGCTGGCCAAAGCGCCGTTTATCAAGGTGGAAGCCACCAAGTTCACCGAAGTGGGCTATGTGGGTAAAGAAGTGGAAACCATCATCCGCGATCTGACCGACGTCGCCATCAAGCTGACCCGTGAAGAGCAGATGGTCAAATGCCGCAGCCGCGCCGAAGAAGCCGCTGAGGAACGTATTCTGGATGCACTGCTGCCCAAGCCAAAGAATGACTGGGACAACGACAGCCAGAGCGAAAGTCAGTCCAATACCCGCCAGATCTTCCGCAAGAAACTGCGCGAAGGTCAGCTGGATGACAAAGAGATTGAAATCGATATCGCTGCGCCACAGATGGGCGTGGAGATCATGTCACCACCCGGTATGGAAGAGATGACCAGCCAGCTGCAGAGCCTGTTCCAGAACATGGGCCAGGGTGCCAGCAAGCGCAAGAAGATGAAGATCAAAGATGCCCAGAAGCAACTGGTCGAAGAGGAAGCAGCCAAGCTGGTGAATCAGGAAGATCTGAAAGAGCAGGCGATCGAACTGGTGGAGCAGCACGGCATTGTGTTCCTGGATGAGATCGACAAGATCTGTAAGCGCGGCGAAACCTCAGGCCCTGACGTGTCCCGCGAAGGGGTACAGCGCGATCTGCTGCCTTTGGTGGAAGGCTGCACAGTCAACACCAAGCACGGCATGGTGAAAACTGACCACATCCTGTTTATCGCTTCAGGTGCGTTCCAGATGGCCAAGCCATCGGATCTGATCCCTGAGCTGCAGGGTCGTCTGCCTATCCGGGTGGAACTGGATGCCCTGAGCGCCGAGGACTTCAAACGCATTCTGACCGAGCCACACGCCTCGCTGACCGAGCAGTATGTGGCGCTGATGGCCACTGAAGGTGTCACCATTGAGTTCGCCCAGTCAGGTATTGACCGCATTGCCCAGGCCGCCTGGCAGGTGAACGAGCGCACAGAAAATATCGGTGCCCGTCGTCTGCATACCGTGATGGAGCGCTTGATGGAAGATATCTCCTTCGAAGCTTCAGATAAGTCCGGCAGCACCTTTGTGATCGATGCGGACTATGTCAACGCCCACCTGGATAATCTGGTGCAGGACGAGGATTTGAGCCGCTTCGTGCTCTAATCACTGCGTAAAGTTTGTTCCTGTTAGCGCGGGAAACCCATCGGTCAGCTCATACGGAACTGAGTGACTGGCAGAAAAGCCGGGGAATCGTCCCCGGCTTTTTGCTGTGTGCTGTTTGAGATTGATAGCATTTCAAGGTGTTGCCATTGAGCTCTTGCTGGGCAGCAGTTACTCTGCTCTCCCCTGTTAAGCTATGCCCCAACCTATGAACAAACAAATTTATATTCTGCGCCACGGTCAAACCCGGTTTAACGCCGAAGGTCGCCTGCAGGGCCACTGCAACTCGGCACTGACTGCCCTTGGGGAATCCCAGGCGCTGGCACTTGGCAGGGCGCTGTATCGGCATCTGCAGCAAAGTGGGGAAACTGCGCAGCAATGGCAGGTGATCGCCAGCCCGCTTGGGCGCGCCATACAAACGGCACAACGGGTATGTGAAGGCCTGGGGCTGGATGACAGCGCTATTCAAACCGATGAGCGGGTGATGGAAGCCCGGCTGGGAGACTGGGAGCAGCAGGCCATTAATGACATCATGGCGGCACATCCACAGCTTACCGGGCGGGCTGACTGGTATTTACAGGCGCCCAATGCCGAGTCCCTTGAGGCCATCAAAGCACGGCTTGAGAGCTGGCTTGCCGATCCTGCCACTCCCCAAAAAATCATACTGATCTCCCACGGCCTGACCGGCCAGATCCTCAGAGGCAAGCTCGGTGGACTGACTGATGCCGCCATGTGGCAACTGGACAGGCCGCAGGATGCCTTTTACCTGTACAGCCAACAGCAACTGAGCCGTCATCCGGTATCACAGTGACAGGCTCAACACTCTGGTCCCATGCGGTGCAATGCTTTGAAAAAACGTATAAACCAGCAATGCCGTTTAAATGTGAGTAATTACTGACAGCCACATCCTTGATGCTGCAGATTTATTGAGCACAAAAAATTAATCAAAGTGTTTACTTTTTGATCATATTTATAATATATATGGTCGATGCGGTGTCAGAAATTCGTCGTTGTGCCGTTACCCAGCTTCATGAAATTGTGAGGCAACCCCAGGAAGAACAGGTCCTGTGCCAGGGTCAACGGCGCTGTTGAAGCTCAATTCAGCAAACCTGCCCCAGGCAAACGGCAACCACCCCGGAAAACATTTTCCGGGCGATAACAGGGAATAACCAGAAGCAGTCTATGGCGTCATCATGTGCCCAATGGCGACTGAGCTTCGCCGGCCGGATGCAGCCAGCCCTGCCACCACGGACATGTTCTACCTTCCTTACCCACAGGTCTGGAGGACGACCATGAAAAAGTACTACAAAGCACTTGCGTCACTCCTGTTGCTGGCCGGATTCGCCAGCGCAGTGCAAGCCGAAATCAAGCCCTATCCTGCCGGGCTTATCATGAGAGGTAAATACGATGGCAACCAATGCGAAGCCCCCCGAGGCAACATGGCTGCCGGTTACTGTCAGGTTTTCTGGCGAGATATCGAACCGGTCAAAGGTGAATTCCACTGGGACGTGATCGACGATGCCATCACCACTGCCGAGGAGTTCAACGCAGCACGGGGCCTGTCCAACAAAGACGGTTACAAGGTGATGATCCGTATCCGCACCGGCATCTATGCACCGGACTGGGTTAAGAACGATCCGGAAATCGGCAAAATCACCTGGTATTTTAAAGATACTTCTGCCAATCAAACCTTTGATTTACCGTTATTTTGGGTCAAGGCCTATCAGGACCACTACGCCGATCTGATGACTGCAGCCGCCAATCGTTATGATGACAATAACGTGGTTGGTGGCGTGGCCGCCTCCATGTGTATGACGGTCCATACCGAAATCATGTGGAACCGTACCGGACGTGATGAGGTTCGTGCCACCAACATGGCAGCCATGCGGGCCCTGGGAACCGATAAGCGCTACACCAACGAACGGGATATGGCCTGCCTGAAACGTCAGGTCCGCATCCACGCCAACAAGTGGCAAAACACCCCGACCCTGTTTGGCAGCCACCTGTATCAGGTGTATGACTACAGCAATGGCAGTAAATCCAGTGATACCACCAAAACCCGTGAACTGTTCGACTATTGCCGTTCGGATTCCTGGTTGGGCAAGCGCTGTATTCTGGGCAACAACAGTCTGCGTCATGATGAAGTCAACAACGACGGCTCCATCAACCAACTGCTGTACGAAGTGGCTCAGGCGGGCGATCCTGTGTATTTCCAGACCAATGTGTTTAAAAGCGACTCGGCCAACTACTTTGGACTCAACGAGCTGAAGGGGGCAATGCAAAATGCCATTGACTGGGGCGCTATTGCCGTTGAAATCCCCATGGAATGGGACTGCAGCAATTACTTCAACAAAACTGGCTGTACCGATGCAGTCATCGCCCAGCGACAGGAAGAATTTCATCCCTATCAGGCACAGTTGAAAAATAAATTCCGGCCTGCCGATGCAACCTACACCAACCGTTATGTGTATACCCGTCATGAATTGTCGGGTGCTGGCTGGGTACATAATTCCGGGGCACTGGATCAACTCTCTTCCACCAGCAGCGGTGAAGCCTGGGGCATAGCCAATGGCGGTATCTGGTTCCGCCCCAGTCAACATGCAAACTGGCAGTCGATATCAGGCGCCCTGACCCATATTCAGGTGGCAGGCAAAGGCCGGGTTGTTGGCGTCAACAGCAGTGGCAATCTGTACCAGCGCAACCGGGATAACGGCAGCTGGACCAGCCTGACCAGACCAACACTCAACGCAGGCGAAAAGCTGACCACAGTGGATACCACAGATGATGGTCAACTGTGGGCAACCACCTCCAGCAATCGTGTATTCAGACGTACCGCCAGCGGTGCCTGGTCGCTGGCCCCAGGAGGTTTAAAACAGGTGTCTGTCAACGATGATGGCACTGAGGTATGGGGAATTGCATCTGACGACACCATCTGGCGCTGGAATGGCTCAAGCTGGAGCCAAATCGGTGGCTCTCTGAAACAGATTTCAGCGGGTACCGCAGGCAATGTGTGGGGCGTCAACAGCAACAATACGGTTTATCGCCGCAAGGGCAACAGCTGGCAGTCAGTGGGACAGATGAGCACAGTATCCGCCCGTTAATCACACTGGCAGATGCCGCTACTTACCCAAAAAAAATAGCCGTCCGGCGCAAGTCAACACACTTCCCCGGACGGCCGTGGCAATACGCAACGAGGCGTAAACTGTCTCTCAGGGATGATTAACAGGGACAACTGGTAATACGATCGCGACCCTCTTTTTTGGAGCGATACAAGGCGGTATCGGCACAGCACAGCATGGCAACCGGGGTGGGGAAGTTATCACCCTGCTCGGTGGCTATGCCCTGACTGACGCTGACCATGGTCTCAACCGGCAAGCCATACAAACCAAACTCCAGTGCGCGCACCCGGGCGCGGATCCGCTCGGCAACTTCTCTTGCCTGGCTTTCGCTGCAATCAGGCAGGATCAACGCAAATTCTTCGCCACCGTAGCGGGCCGCCAGTGACTGGTGATTGGGCAACTCACCGGCGATAATGCGGGCAATCCGTTTGAGACACTTGTCACCCTGAATATGCCCATGCATATCATTGAAAGACTTGAAATAATCAACATCGATGATCAAAGTGCTGATGGGCAGCCCATCGGCCATACACTCCTGCCAATGGGATTGCAGGGCTTCATCAAATGTCCGCCGATTGGCCAGGCCAGTGAGCGGATCAGTACTCGCCAGCAGTGACATCTGCGCCAGCGCCCGTTTCTGCTCACTCAAATCCTGCAGTGATAACACAAACAGCTCGCCGATACAGGACACTGACAAAAACACTGGCAGCGAGCCGCCGCACACCTGCTTGAGCATGATTTCCCGCGGACCATGTTGATGAGGCATCACAACGCCATCCCGGCGTACCATCATGCTCTGGTATTCCGCATCGAAAGGCGCCGGTAGCCAGGCTTGCCAATACCCGCCGGGAAATGCTTCACAGGAATCGCCCAATAGCGCAGCGGCCGCCAGATTGACACTCAATACTTTGCCATCCCTGTCCACCAGCACCTTGGCATCCTGCATCTGAGCCAGCAACTGGGTGAGTTCATTCTGCAGCGGGCTTACCCCAAAATCACCGCTCCTCAGATGATTTAATCTGGGGCGAAATGGCGTCACATTGGCTGTGGTTATCTTGTTATATTTGGCGTTTAGTACACTCATGCCCGGCTCCCTGTCGCACACTTTCCCGAATTGGCAAGCCCAGTGTATGACGCCACTATATCTTGTACCTTCCGGCAATCTTGATTTTTAACCAACTGTTTTTAAACGAAATAAATTCAACTTTAAAAGCGAGATGGAGCCTGTAGTAAGGTTGCTGGCGGATAAAATGAGGTATTGGAAGTGAGGTTTGAAGGAAGAGAGGGACAGAAAACTGATGGTATCGATGACGATTTGCTCTTATAAGATGACTATTTGCCCTAAATAAAAGTGCCGGAAAGACCGGCACCCAACTACACATATACACCCGCGAATCAGAACGTTAAGCTGTGGTTTTTTTTATCAATCACGACTGGATCCGGGCTGTTTAACAACAAGCTCTGGCCCTGGATGTTAAACAGCAATCTGAATCCAGTTTGTCCATTCACCTGGTCGGAGTCATGCAATGTCAGAATGTTTGGCGTTACGCTGACCGAGTCAATCACGCCATCAAAGGGGTTGGCAAATGAGGCACCGGCAAAGCTTAAGCCTTTACCTGTCTGGTCATTCAGGCTGTAGATAATCTGAGTATTTTCCTCTGTTACCACTACAGTGCCTGGTGGGTTATAAGTAAACAGTGGAACGCCAGCCTCATCCAAAGTAACAGTTACGGTAATTTCTGTTTGTGCCATTTTTTTCTTCCTTGTTGTTGAAACTATAAATACACAAAAGGCAACTCGCCCTGTCTTGCCAGTCGCTGTTTCAGCGACTCAAGCTTTTGTCCTTCTCCCAAACACTCAAGCGCCTTGATATAGGGCGCCAGCAATCTGGGCTCCATTGATTTATCAATCATGGCTGACAAGCTGGCCTCGACCTCAAGGCAAAGCGCTTTTGACACCTGAGAGAAATGGCTTTGCTCTATGGTAAGCAGGAGCATTTTTGCTGCAGATAAGTCACTGAGAAGACTGGTATCAGCCGATGTTTCGACATGCAGCTTGGACAGCAAATCTACCGCTAGATGACTTGCTGCCAATGCCTCAGTATCATCACCACTGAGTAGGTATTGTTTGGCTTTGGCATAGCTTAGCAATGCTTTAAGCTTGTCCTGCCTTGCAGCAGACAACTGAGTGGTATCTATATTGAGTCGACGCTCTATATCACTGATAGCATTAAGGTCTTCAAGGGGTATCAAGCCATGTAGCAACCGAGTGACTTCCAGCACAGCCAGTTCATAGACCCATAACAAATTGTTCGGATCTTCCTTTAGTACCTCGTATCGGAGTGCAAAAGCTGTATTTAAAGCCAACTTTCCTTTCTGCACTTCACTCTTATAAAAATACAGGTCTGCCAGCCTCTCAAGCAGATAACTGCGGCGATCTTTGATATAGGCGTCCTTATCTCGCTCAAGGGCTGCATCAATCTGCTCGTAAAGCTGTATCCCTGCACTTATTTGCCCCTGATGCACTTTGGACGTCGCCAACCAGGATTGAGTGTTGGCGGTATTGGCCAACAACTGCTCATTATCAGGTTGTAACTGCAACAAGCGCTCTTGAGTCACCAAAGCCGTCTGAAAATTGATTGTGGCTGAGTCGAAATCCATGCGCTTGAGTGCCAGTGAGCCTAAGGAGCTTTGGGCATAGGAGAGCTCCAGCAGCGCATCAAAATCCTGCGGCGCTGCAGCTACCATGGCCTCGCTGTGCTCAAGATAAGCCTCAAACCAGGGTCGGGTGGCGTCCCAATCCGATTGATCATACGCCAGTTGCCCCAGCCAAAAGGCGTTGGCGCCCAGGGTTTTAAGCAGGCTCAGGTTCTGTGGCTGCAGGGCAAGCAATGGCAACAGTTGCTCGCGGGCAGTGAGCAGCGCGGCTTTGGCCTCATCGGTTTGGCCACGGGAATAGGCCACCTCGCCTATCGCCTCCAGCGTCTGGCCATGCTGGAATCTGGCGTCGAAGCCCACGCCCTCATCCCAGTCCGGGCGGCTGAAATACTCCAGCGCCTTGTTACTGATGCCATCGAGCAGGTCCATACGGCCAATGCCCCTGAGCTTGTCGGCAAAATCCCCCACCATAAAGCCCAGCAGGTTTTCCGCCGCGTGGCGCTTCTCGGTGGCTTTAAGCTCAGCCTGCTGACTCTTCCAGCTCATCAGCACCGACAGGCTGGTCAGCAGCAGCAGGCTGGCGGCAATCCCCCATTTACTGATGGTCCAGAGCGCATGTTTGCGCTGTGACAAGCGGATATAACGCAGCTCGTCATCAGTGAGGCTAAACAGCGGGTCATCCCGCAGGGCCTGCGCCTCCTGCAGGGGTTTTCCGGCAGGCAGCAGATAAGCGCGGCTGTGGTTCTCTTCCTGCCAGCGCCTTGCCTGAATCGACAACCGGGCTTTGACTTTAAGACTGTGCTGATGCTGCGCTATCCAATCTGTGGCTCTGTGCCAGCGACGCAGCAGGGCTTCGTGGGCGATACGGAAACTCCGCTCTCCCTGATACAGGTGGGTAACGAACAGACGGGCATTGACCAGTGCATCCACCAGCGCATGTTCGGCAGGGGTTTTAAGCGCATCGAAGCGACCGGATCGACTGGTCAGGGCATCGTCTTCTTCACGCAGACTGACCAGCAGCGACAGGATCCGAGGCAATGCCGCAACCTGTGCACAGCTGCAATTTGCCAGTGTCGCCTCCGCCGCCTGACCTATGGCACCTTCCAATCCACCCAGCTGCCGATATCGGCTTAGCTGCAGCAGCTTGTCTTTACGCCCCAGATACAGGGTTTGCAGCGTGTACTGCAACATGGGCAACACATCAGGTGAGCTGACCGCTTCTTCCACCAGCAGCTCATCGAGTGACAGGCCGGTTTGCGGACAGATCTCCCACTGCAGACCAGCGGCCTGGGCCGGCAATCGGATCATCCGGGCCAGTTCGGCGCGCGATGGCAATGCCAGATCAAACTGGGCACCCCGGGCCCTCCCCTCAGACAAACTGGGAAAGCTCACCAGCTGGGGATAAAACTCATTGCGACAGGCGCTGAGCACCAACACCGCCCCGCTGCCAGCCAGCTGCTCCAGCAGCGCGATAAAAGCCTGCCGACGGTCCTGATTGTGGGCATCCGCGCTGAGCAGCACCTCCAGACGATCAGCGATCAGCGCAAATCTGGGCATATCCACGCCGGTACGTGGTAAACGCCGTTTCAGCTCCTGTAACAAGGCTGTGGCATTGGTCTGCAACTTCTCCGACAGGGTGAATGCACTTTCTCCCGCAAACACAGACTCGCCATCCAGCTCCCAGTCCAGCATGGCGCTGGCTGCCGCCATAAACAGCATGCCAGGTTCAACATCGGCAAAATCCAGCGTGGCATGATCCACTATGGCAACGCCGCGATAACCCTGAGGCCGGGTCAATGCCGGCAGTACACCGGCTTGCAGCAGTGAGGATTTGCCACAGCCACTGGGGCCGAGTACCAGACAAAATGCGCGGCCATAGCGCACCTGGCGGACAATGCGTTCTAGCAGTGCCTCCAGCGCCTGCTCGCGGCCGAAAAATACCTCAGCGTATTGCTCAGTGAAGGCCTGCAGACCGGGAAAGGGGGATTGCTCCTGCCAGCCGGGAGCGGCTGGCGCGACCGGAAGCTGTGGGTATTGCACGCTGGCCAGCAGCCGATACCCCTTGCCGCGAATGGTGTCGATATACTCAGGGGACGCAGCACTGTCACCCAATGCCCGGCGCAGTTGATTGATGACTTTGTGCAGCGGATTATCGCTGGTGTCCAGCGCAGGCCAGACACTGTCGAGAATGGTTTGGGTTGTGACCAGCTCGCCGGGATGACGGCTCAGCAACAGCAGCACCTGCATGGCCTTGGGTTCAATGGATTTGCTGCGCCCGGCGCGCATCAGACTGTTGGTTGCAGGCGAAACCTGCCACTCTCCCAGTTCAAACTGTTCCCCATCCATGCCGTATCTTCCTGTTGTCGAAGGCTTATTTATACCCCAACAGATCACAAAAGTTAACCAAACAGACAACAGGTGAAACAATTTGAAAAATCTGACACGGCCTGAGGCCACAGCAGGCGACAAATCGCCATCGAGCCAATAGAATTCAGCTTGTGATTAAGCCAATCCCGGACACACTGCATTATGAATACTCATCCCAATGTCACTGCACTGAAACTGAAAAAGAAGTCCCGCCTGCTGGAGATCAGCTTCAGCGACGGCAGTCAGCACAGCCTGAGCTGCGAATTTTTGCGGGTGCACTCCCCGTCTGCCGAGGTCCACGGACACGGCAATCCGGTGCTGGTGACCCACAAGAAAGAGGTGAATATCAAGGCGATCGAGCCCGTGGGAAACTATGCGGTCAAACTGATCTTCGATGATGGACATGACACCGGCCTCTACTCCTGGAAAGTATTGTGGGACCTGGCAAGCAACCAGCCGCAGCTGTGGGAGCAATATCTGGCCCGTCTGCGCGCAGAAAAAGGCTCCCGCGAGCCGCTTATCGCCATGAATATCAAATACAGCTGAGCAAGATGCCTATCAGCCCCGTGCACTGCGAATACTGACAGCCTCTAAAGGCACTACGCAGTTTGAAGTCAATGGTCCGCACCATCGTTAAAGGCGAAGCCAGCGTTAAAGGCTAAGCCAGCATTAAAAGCTAAGCCAGCATTAAAGGCTAAGCCAGTCCACAGTCGGCGATGGCCAGGCCATCACGGCGCGAGTGCCAGCTGTCCGGCAGGGACACGCCAGCCCACAACTCCCGGCACAGGGGGGCCGGGTTATGCCAGTCCCCCGCCAGCAACCACTGCACCAGCTTATCCCCGACCTCGGGGTAATTGATGGGCGCAGGCCCCGGGCGCTTGAGCCAGCGACCAAGCGTGCCTGAATCCAGCGTCATCATGGTCTCAGCGGCCCCCAGCAGCTCCAGCGCCGCGACATTCGACAGTTGTTCAAACTGCCCCAGCACCGGCTTGACCAGCAACTTTTTCCCCAGCGTCAGCGCTTCACTGGCCAGCTCGAAACCGGCGTTGGCAATCACCCCGCCGCAACTGGCCAGCTGCGCCTTGAAGCCCTCTCTGTCGAACCCATGCCATTGAATGTGCCTTGGCAAATCGTCAGGCGCCGGCGCCCCATGGTAGACCTTAAAACAATAGCCAGAGCAGGCAGCCAGCAAGGCGGCAATATCCCGGGGCGACTCAAATGGTAGATAGACCAGAATATGGTGTACAAACTCCTGATGCACAGGGCTGACCTCCACAAAAGGCGGCAGAATCGGGAAGCCAAAATGATGCCAGTGACAGCCCAGTGCCACCTGCACCGGCGCAAAATAGTTGAGCAGGGCGTTGTTAATCCAGTTGTCTGCAACTTTGGGGACAGGGTATTTCAGTGCAGCCTGATGACTGATACCAACTGAAGGAACCCCTTGCTGGCGCGCTGCCCACGCGGAGATGGGCTCAAAGTCATTGAGTACCAAATCGTAACCAGACAGATCCAACGTGCGGATCTCCTGTGCCCAGCGCCAATCCAGGTTTTTCAGTACGGTACTGAGCGGTTTGACGGCCCCCCGCGCCGACACAAAAGTCAGGCCACGCATCACCCGATAATCGGCAAATGGCTGCATATCAAAGAATTGCTCCGGGGATCTGCCGGAAAACAGATAATCCACCGACACATTTTGTCTGGCCAGCGCTTTGGCCATCACCCGGGCCCGGCTTAAATGGCCATTACCGGTCCCCTGCACTCCGTACAATATTTTCATGTCATTCGTCCCTGATTGATGGTTGTCGCCGCACTCAAAGTGCCAGCAAGGTGACCGGCACCAGTTGCAGCGCCAGAGTTCCCAACGCGGCACCGGCCAGTACATCCATGGGATAGTGAACTCCAAGTCCAATGCGGGCGACTCCCACCAGAAAAGCCCAGATAAACACCAGCACGGCAGCGCCTGGATAGACAGCCAGCACCGCACTGGCAAATACCCAGGCTCCTGCCGTGTGCCCCGAAGGCAGGCTGAATCTGTCGGAAGGTTCAAAATCGGCTTTAACGCCAAGCGCCTGATGGCAGGGACGAGTGCGGCGAATGCTGTTTTTCAGCAGCCAGTAGAGGGGCAGTTCGATAACAAAGGCAGCCGCCAGCAGCAGGAAGAAACTTTTGCCCTGCTCGTCGGCGAACAACAGCAACAGAGCACTAATACCGTAAAGCGGACCATCGGCTGTGGCCGATACGCGTCTGAGCGTTTTGCGACAATCCAGTCGCATCATCACGCCGACGATAAGCAGGAACAGGCGTCTGTCCTGCTGGCTGAGTAATCTTGCCGGAGTCAGAAATGTTAGCCGCACTCAAGCCTCTCCATCTCTATTGATTCCCGCACAGGCTAAAATTCGACCATGAACGGCAGATGACAGCCAGACGACAGAATCGTGAATTGAGCGCACCAATGCGTTACGGGACAGCGGCAGAAGCAAAACAGCTGCGGCCGGCTGGCCGCAGCAAAGAAGGGAGCAGACAGAGCGGCGGATGCTCAGGCCCGGGATGCCCTGGCGGCTTTAGCCCGGTAAATCTTGAGCAGATGGTAAATATTGATACAGGCGACAAAGGCATTCATGCCCGCCACCGGCCAGGCGCTAATGGCCACACCGTAAATCACAAACAGAGTGCAACCGCTAAAATTCAACCAGCGCAACCAGATAATGTCTTTCATCATCAGGGAAATCGCCACCATCACCGAGGCGGCATAGCCGATAATCTCAACCGTATCCATAACACCTCCTGTGTGTGATAGCTTCGTCTGCAGTCTATCAAAGGGATGAACAAAAATCCCCCGTAAGTCCGGTTTGCCCGAACAGATTCTGCTGCGACTATCTTTAAACCCGGAGTAACCAAGTGAAATACAAAAACAAATCCCGGCTTCGAATGATTGAGTGAGCTGCCGCACAAAATACCGGCAATAGCGTGATTGATAAGGCTTTAATTTTCGAGATTCCCTTATATACTGCGGTAATACCCATTCTCAGGGTGCGTCAAACAGGAGTGCTTTATGGAATACAACACCTCAGAACTTTGTGACATGTTCCTGGACGTCGTTGACGTCGTTGAGCCTATGTTCAGCAACTATGGTGGTTGTAGCTCATTCGGTGGTGCCATCAGCACCGTGAAATGCTTCGAAGACAATGGCGTGATTGCCGATGTACTGGCAGAAGACGGCGAAGGCCGGGTGCTGCTGGTCGATGGCGGCGGCTCGCTGCGTCGCGCCCTGCTGGATGCTACCCTGGCGGAAGTTGCCGTCAACAACAACTGGGAAGGCATCATTGTCTACGGCAGTGTGCGCGATGTGGATGCGCTGGAAGAGTTTGATATCGGTATTCAGGCCATTGCCTCTATCCCGGTGGGCGCTGACAGCAATGGCATCGGCGAAGTGGATGTGCCGGTTAACTTTGGCGGCGTGACCTTCCTGCCCGGCGACCATGTGTATGCCGACAATACCGGCGTGATCCTGTCACCTGAGCCGCTGGATATCGAGTAAGCTCAGGCAATCATCACTCGCCCCGCAGGCTGTGAATCAAGGGAGCACCATCGCTCCCTTGGTATTTTTATGCCTTGTCATCCCACCCGGGCGAGGTGAAAATAGCGCCACTTGCCACTGAATTATTCATGGATTGGCCTCAATGGATTTGCTCACCCTTTGCTCTCCCGCGTATCTCAATGCCCTGTTATCGACCCGCCCGGGTGAAACCAAACTGGGGCAGAATCTGCAGTTGCTCGACCAATTCTCTGCGCAGGCACTGTTACAGGCCAAAGCCAATGGCGCCCGTTTTGCTCTGCTGGGGATCAGTGAAGACATCGGCCCCCGCGCCAATTTAGGCCAGGGCGGCGCCGATGACAGTTTCGCGCCGGCCATCAGGTACTTTGGCAATCTGCAGGCCAATCGTTTTTTTGATGGCCGCCAGTGTCTGCTGGTTGGCGACATTCGCCTGCCCAACTCAGAAACATCGCTGGACAGTTTGCGCGACAGTGTGGCCAGACTGGATGAAGCCGTCACCGAGGTCATCACCGCCCTGCTCAATGCCGGACTGGAGCCTGTGGTGATCGGCGGAGGCCACAATAATGCCTTTGGTCTGCTGCGGGCGCTGGCACAATCGCACGGCGCAGGCGTGGCAGCGGTGAATCTTGATCCCCACTGCGATTTTCGTCCGTTGGAAGGCCGCCACAGCGGCAATGGTTTCAGCTATGCCGCCAATCAGGGCTATTTGAGCCGCTACCATGTGCTTGGGCTGCATGAGCAGAAAAACAGCGAAGCCAGTCTGGCACAACTTGAGGCATTCGGCGGCAGCTGGCACAGCTTTCAGGATATCTGGGTGCGCCGCCGTATAACGCTTCAGCAGGCGCTGAATGATATTAGCGCAGTCAATCAATCACTGCCGTTAGGGCTGGAGCTGGATCTGGACGCCATCAGCGAACTGCCCTCCAGCGCCATCACCTTTGCCGGTGTGCCGCTGCTGGATGCCTGCCACTATGTGTCTGTGATGGCCAGTCAGTGTCCCTGCCATTATCTGCATCTGGCGGAATCTGCACCGGCCAGACACCCGGCCGGAGTGGATGCCGGCAGGCGGGTGACGGGTCAGGCGATAGCTGAACTGCTGCTGGCTTATATGAGCGCGCGGCCGTGATGGCCATGCTGCGCAAGCGTCTGAAAACTGTGTATCTTACTTATCGCTAATTATGCCTTCTTGGTTATAATGCGGCTTTCGTTGCCCGCATGGCCGTCGCGGTTTATCGCTCATGATTTACGCGCCATGCTCAAAAGGCAGCCAAAGACAGCGATGCTGTCATAACAGGACAGTTAATTACCACTTCGATCACAGAGTGAGTGGCCAAGGTTACCCGGACTATCCCCTTTGGCATAAACTCGCTCTTCAGTATCGATACAACAGGAAGCATTCAATGTCTGAGGACAAGCAATCCAGTACCCACTTCGGATATAAAACCGTAGCGACAGAGCAGAAGGCCGATCTGGTTGCCGACGTATTTCACTCGGTTGCCGCCAAGTACGACATCATGAATGATGTGATGTCCTTCGGTATCCACAGACTCTGGAAGCGTTTCACCATTGAAACCGCTGCTGCCCGTCCGGGCATGAAGGTGCTGGATCTGGCCGGTGGCACCGGCGATCTGACCGCCAAGTTTTCACAACTGGTGGGCGATAAAGGTGAAGTGGTGCTGGCTGACATCAACGACTCCATGCTCAAGGTTGGCCGCGCTAAACTGCGTGACCGCGGCATTGTCGGCAATGTCAACTATGTGCAAGCCAACGCCGAGGCACTGCCTTTCCCCGACAATCACTTCGATATCATCACCATTGCCTTTGGCCTGCGTAACGTCACTGACAAAGACAAGGCTCTGCGCTCCATGCAGCGCGTGCTCAAGCCGGGCGGAAAACTGCTGGTGCTGGAATTTTCCAAGCCTCAGCATGAACTGATGCGCAAGGTGTATGACCTGTACAGCTTCAAGGTGTTGCCGAAAATGGGCGATATAATCACCAAGGATGCCGGCAGCTATGAGTATCTGGCCGAGTCCATCCGCATGCACCCGGATCAGGAAACCCTGAAACAAATGATGATCGATGCCGGTTTCGAGCAGGTGGACTACACCAATATGACCGACGGCGTAGTCGCGCTGCACAAGGGATACAAGTTCTGATGCTGCAATGGGAATGGCCTTTGCTGCTGTGTGCCACCATTGAGTCGGCACTTAATCAGATGATTGCACAGGCCCCCCAGGAATATGCCAGGGCAAAACTGGACGGCAAACTTGTCCGTATCAGGCTGACACAGCTGCCTTTTGCGCTGACGCTGGTGTTCACCCGGCGTCAGGTGCAGGTGCAGAGTCGTCACGACGGAGAGGTCAGCGTCAATGTCAGCGCCGATGCAGCAACACTGGTCAAACTGGGCGAAGGCGCGCAGCTGACTGAACTTATCAAGCAGGACAAGCTGCAGCTTGAGGGCGATCTGGCCACTCTGCAGGCACTCAGCCAGTTTCTGCAGCAAAATCCGCTGGATCTGGCGGAGCCCGTGTCCCGCTATCTTGGCGATGCACCAACTCACAAGCTGTTTGCCACCCTCAAATCCGGTCAGACACTGGCAAGTAAAGTACTCAGGGGCACCCGGGATCACCTCAGTGAACTGGCCATTGAAGAGTATCGGATCGCGCCGGGAAGACTGGAATATCTGCACTTCAAAGACCAGCTGGACGATCTTTGCCGGGATGTCGGGGACGTGCAATCCCGTATACAAAAACTGATGGACAAGGTAACACCATGACAGGCGCCAGCTTCCGCCGTGGCTACCAGGTAATCCGCACTGCGCTGCAGTACGGCCTGGATGAAATGCTGCCGGCGAAACTCACCCCCTGGTACTACAAATTTCTTAGAGGCAGTCTGTTCTGGCTGCGCAATCAACATAAAGACAAACCCTCCGGCGAACGCCTGAAACTGGCGATGCAGGAGCTTGGACCGGTTTACATTAAATTCGGCCAGATGCTCTCGACCCGCCGTGATTTGTTGAGTGACGAATGGGCCGAAGAATTGGCCATGTTGCAGGACAGAGTGCCGCCGTTCGATTCAACGCTGGCCAGAGAAGCGATAGAAACAGAGCTGGGACAGCCCATTGAGGCGCTGTTTGATGACTTTGACGATCTGCCGCTGGCGTCAGCATCCATCAGTCAGGTGCACACTGCGACCCTCAAGCGAACCGGCGAGGCTGTGGTACTCAAGGTGCTGCGTCCCAATGTCGAAGCTCAGGTTAAAGCCGATCTGCAGTTGATGACCCAAAGTGCCCGGGTGGTCGAGTGGCTGTTGGGTGACGGTAATCGGCTCCGGCCACTGGAAGTGGTGCAGGACTATGAAAACACCATTCTGGGTGAGCTGAATCTCAAGCTCGAAGCCCACAACGCCATGAAGCTGCGCGGTAATTTCCCCGATTCCGACGCCATCTATATTCCTTATGTGTACGAAGATCTCTGCTATCCGCGGCTGATGGTGATGGAGAAAGTGGAAGGCATTCCGGTATCGGATATCGCCGCCCTCAAGGCTCAGGGCACCAACCTCAAGTTGCTTGCCGAGCGCGGGGTCGAACTGTTCTTCACTCAGGTGTTTCGCGATAACTTCTTCCAC
Source organism: Shewanella sp. GXUN23E (assembly GCF_050865035.1). Lineage (NCBI taxonomy): Bacteria > Pseudomonadati > Pseudomonadota > Gammaproteobacteria > Alteromonadales > Shewanellaceae > Shewanella > Shewanella sp. GXUN23E. Next base: position 71,354 of record NZ_JBOZWP010000014.1, read on the forward strand.
GCCGATATGCATCCGGGCAATATTTTTGTGTCCTTCGAACATCCGGACAACCCTTATTACATCGGGCTGGACTGCGGCATCATGGGCACCCTGACGGAGGAAGATCAGCGTTATCTGGCGGAGAACTTCCTGGCCTTCTTCAACCGTGACTACAAACGCATTGCCCAGCTGTATGTCGAATCCGGCTGGGTATCGGCCAACACCGATATTCCCGCCTTCGAGCAGGCGATCAAGGCAGTATGCGAACCCATGTTCAACAAGCCACTGCACGAAATCTCCTTCGGCCATGTGCTGCTGGAGTTATTCCGCACCGCCCGCCGCTTTGACATAGTGGTGCAGCCGCAGCTAGTACTGCTGGAAAAGACCCTGCTGTATATCGAGGGCCTTGGCCGTCAGCTGTATCCTGAGCTGGATTTGTGGGCCACTGCCAAGCCGTTTCTGGAAAACTGGATGGCGCAGCAGGTTGGTGTCAAAGCCATGTTCAAAAAAGTGCAATCAAAAGCACCTTACTGGTCTGATAAACTGCCCGAATTGCCTGAGCTGATTTACGATAATCTCAAGCTGGGCAAGAAGTTAATGGGCAATTACCAACAGATAATAAATGGTTATCTTGCCTATCAGGAAAAGGCTCATAAAAGTAACTACCTGCTGATAACTTCTGCCGTTTTGGTGATCTGCGGCACGATATTGTTCGGTCAGATGGATACACTATGGCTTCCGTGCGCCTGTATTGTGACCGGCGCTGCAGTATGGCTTTTGGGATGGCGCGCCAGGCCTCGAAAGCGAAAATTTTAGCTAGCACTAAACAATCAAAGGTTCATAATAGAACCGATATTTAATCTAAGAGGATAGCTTCACATGGGTGGCATTAGTATTTGGCAACTTCTGATTATCGCACTGATCGTTGTACTGCTGTTCGGTACCAAGAAACTGCGTACCCTGGGCGGAGACCTGGGCGGTGCTATCAAAGGATTCAAGAACGCCATGTCTTCTGAAGACGAAAAGAAAGCCATTGAAGAGCAAGCAGCTCAACAGCCTGCACAGACCGCAGCTCAACAGCCTTCTCAAACTGCACAAACCGCGCAAACTGCTCAGCCAGCTCAAAAAGCTGAAGAGAAAAAAGAACAGGCGTAATTTTCTATGTTCGATGGTATCGGCTTTATGGAGCTGCTGCTCATCGGTATTATCGGCCTGGTGGTACTGGGCCCTGAAAGATTACCGGTGGCAGTGCGCTCAATCACAGGTTGGATCCGTGCGATGAAACGCATGGCAAACTCAGTGAAAGATGAGTTGGAACAAGAGCTGAAAATTGAACAACTGCACAGTGATCTGAAACAGGCAGAGTCCAAGGGACTGTCGAATCTGTCCCCTGAGTTGCAGGAGTCCATTGAACAGCTGAAGCAGGCCGCTCAGTCGGTGAATCGCCCTTATCAGGTTGACGACATGCTCGACAGCCAGAAAAAGCAAACCACCGACACCACTGCCGTGGCCGCGAACACCACTTCATCCGCTCAGGTTAGCCAAACCAGCACTGATGCTGACGCTACAGGCAATAAACCTCAAGCAAACGGATAATCGATGTCGCAACAACCTTTAATCGCACATTTACTGGAACTGCGCACCCGACTGCTGCATGCAGTCGCGGCTGTGATGCTGGTATTTATCTGTCTGGTTTACTGGGCACAGGATATCTACCACTACATCGCCACGCCGCTGCTGGACGTAATGCCCCAAAGCGGCAGCATGATCGCCACCGACGTGGCAGCGCCCTTCTTCGCCCCTTTTAAGCTGACGCTTATCCTGTCGTTTTTCATCGCTATTCCTTATGTTCTGTATCAGATTTGGGCCTTTATTGCGCCGGGACTGTACAAACATGAAAAACGCCTGGTGGTGCCGCTGCTATTCAGCAGTACTCTGCTGTTTTATCTGGGCATGGCGTTCGCTTACTTTGTGGTGTTCCCGGTCGTGTTTGGCTTCTTTACCAGCGTGGCACCGGAAGGGGTTAACATTGCGACAGACATCAACAGTTACCTGAGCTTCGTTCTCAAGCTGTTCTTTGCTTTCGGTTTGTCGTTTGAAATCCCGGTTGCTGTAGTGCTGCTTTGCTGGGCCGGAGTCACCACAGTGGAAGACCTGCGGGAAAAACGCCCCTACATAGTCGTTGGTGCGTTTGTGGTTGGTATGCTGCTGACACCGCCTGATGTGATCTCCCAGACCATGCTGGCTGTGCCTATGCTGCTTTTGTTCGAAGGCGGATTGCTTGCTGCCCGTTTTTATACTAAAAAGGACAGCGAAGAAGAGTCCGACGAACAAGAACACGCCAACTGATCCGGCCCAGGCGGATCTTGCGGCCATAAAACAATAAGGATGCTGTTATGCGCTTTGCAGGGATTTCCGCTGTTTGCCTTTTGCTTTCCACTCAGGCTGTTGCCTCAGTGGAAAGCCAATTAACTCAATGTGCCGCCATTAACGATAAGCTGGATAGACTTATCTGTTATGACAATCTGGCCGCCACAATCACTCAAGATTTTCCACAGGCAGCTATCACTGCCACATCCTCATCTGTACCCGCCGTCCAGGCTGCAAGCCCTGCCGCACCGGTAGCTGTGGTTGCGGTCGAAGAGCAATTTGGTCATGAAAACAAAGCCAAACAGCAGGTGCAGGAGATCGAGAAGCTGTATTTTGAAGTCGCCAATGTCGACAAAGACGCCTACGGCTATCTCCTGTTGACCTTCACCAATGGTCAGCAGTGGAAGCAAACCGAAAGCCGCCGCTTTAAAATCAAAGCAGGCGACACAGTATTCATTGAGCGCGGCGCACTGGGGTCATTCCTGCTGGGTGCGGATGACCGCAACAGCAGTGTCCGGGTCAAACGTATCAAGTAAATATGTCCAGCCACATAGACATCGCTGTCAATCTGATTGGCAGCGCCCTTGAATCCAATATCGATACCATTATCGCTGAGGCAGAATCTGCCGGCGTCTCCCCTTTGATAGTGATTGGCAGCGATCTGCCTGAAAGCAGGCAGGCCATTGAAATCTGTCAGCGTTTTTCAGGCTTGCTGTACAGTACCGCCGGAGTACATCCACACCATGCCAGCACCTGGCAGTCAGACAGTTACGGCACCAATCGCGAACTGTGCCTGCATGATTGCGTCGTCGCGGTTGGCGAATGCGGACTGGATTATAACCGGGATTTTTCCCCCAGAGACATGCAGCGTCAGGCGTTTGCCGATCAACTGAAACTGGCAGCAGAGCTGCAAATGCCGGTACTGATGCATGAGCGCGATGCCCACGATGACTTTCTGGCGATACTGAAAGAGTACCGCCCGCATCTCATCGATGCAGTGCTGCATTGCTTTACTGGTAGCCGTGCGTCGCTGGAAGCCTATCTTGAGCAGGATATTCACCTGGGGATCACCGGCTGGGTCTGCGATGAGCGCCGCGGTCAGGAGTTGGCGGACATAGTGCCGCTTATCCCGGATAACCGCATCATGATTGAGACCGACAGCCCTTACCTGCTGCCGCGCTCAATGCGCCCAAAACCCAAATCCAGCAAAAACCTACCCAAATACCTGCCTTACATTGCAGACTATATCGCCGCCCTGCGCGGTCAGGATGCCAGCCAGTTTGCGCGCCAGACGCTGGCCAACAGCCGTCGTTTTTTCCGGCTGGAGGCTGCAGAGTGAAAGCAGTAAGTCGATTGCTGACATGGCTGTCATTACTGCTGATGACGTCCGCTCAGGCAGACAATGTCCTGCATCTGAATGAATATTCTGAGCCGGGGATCAGTCTCAATAGCTGGATTCAGGTGTGTGAACTGGATGCACTGAGTCTCAACGAGCTGATGCAACTGCCCGAAAGTGACTGGGGCGCACTGGACACCAGCATCACCCAGCGGATCGGCGTCAGCCAGTTGTGGTTTCGCCTGACCGTGGACAACGCCAATTTATATCAGTTGCGGATACTGGCGCTGGATAACCCGCTGCTGGATCGCATTGAGCTGTTTCATCTGAATGACGGTCGCCTGATCGATCATCTGGTAACCGGGGACAGCCTGCCCTTTGCGCAGCGACTCATTCAGAGTACGGCATTTTTGTATCCGATGGAGCTGCAGCCCAACAGTCAGCATACTCTGTATATCCGCATTGATTCCCGTGGCTCGTCGCATCTGGACTTTCAGCTATTGTCGCCGGCGCTGCAAATTCAGCGCACCGAATCCAACTTCCTGCTCAGTGGCATTCAGCTCGGTGCTCTGGCAGCCATCGGTCTGTTCGCCCTGTTTGTCGCCTATACCTCACGCTCGTACAGCTACGCCTACTATTCAGGTTATGTACTGTCGATGACTCTGCTGGTTGCCGCCATTCATGGCTTTGCCTTTCGCTTTCTGTGGCCGGGAATACCGCAATTACAGATCTATGCCATTCCATTTCTCATCCCCATAGTGATGGCTTTCGCGGTCATGTTTACCGAGAAGGTATTACGGCTCAAGCGGGTCAGCATTCGCCAGTTGCGCCTGTGCCGGAGCACCGCGGCCATGGCGGTACTGTTGAGCGTGATATCACCGTTGATGAGTTACGATCTTGCCATCCGGCTGCAGATCCTCATGGTACTGGGTGTCAGCAGCATGTTGATGGTGTTTGCCATGAGGCAGGCACTGCAGGGCGACAAGCTCGCCAAGCTATACAGCATTGGCTGGTGCACCATGCTCAGCAGCGCACTTTATACCGGCATGTTGTATCTGGGATTGCTGCATGCTGACTTCAAACCCCAGCTGCCGGTAATGATTGGCCTGACCTTTGAAGTGTTGTTTATGGCGGCGGTACTGGCAGTACGTTACAACGATGAGCGCCGCGCCAAACAGGATATGCAACAAAAGGCACTGGAGCAGGCGCAGCGACTGAAGGAGCTGCGTGAAGAGGCGCTGAGGGATGAAGAGAAAACCAAGCAGAAGCTGGAGCGCATGGTACAGGAGCGCACACTTGAGCTGGAAATCACCTTAAGAGAACTGAACGAAGCCAACCAGAAGCTAACCGAGAAAGCCACGGTAGATAGCCTGACCCAACTGAAAAACCGCCGAGCCTTTGACAAGCGCCTGATTGCCGAAGGCCGTATCAGTCGTCGCCAGCAAACTTCCATTGCACTGTTAATGGCCGATGTCGATGGTTTTAAAGGGATCAATGACCACTACGGCCATCTGGCCGGTGATGAAATACTACGCCACGTGGCAGAGTTACTTCAGTCACAACTTAAGCGTCCAAGTGATCTGCTGTCACGTTTTGGCGGGGAGGAGTTTGCTATCATACTGCCCAATACCTCTGCCGAAGGTGCACTGCAACTGGCTGAACAGATACGCCAAGCGGTAATGAATGCAGATATTCGTTGGGAAGATGTTCGCATCCCACTGACCATCAGTGTGGGCGCCAGCGCAGCTGTCATCGAATCTGATGAGCACCCGACAGAGTTACTAGAGCAAGCGGATAAGGCCCTTTATCAGGCCAAACAGAGCGGCCGCAACAGGGCATGTCTTTATTCGCCACAGGATACGAGAGTCACCGAATTCAGGAGTCGAATGTGAATATCATTACCAGTGCTTTCCCCAACCGCAGAATGCGCCGCATGCGCAAGCACGAGTTCAGCCGTCGCTTGATGGCCGAAAACCAGCTGACGGTTAACGACCTCATTTATCCTATGTTTGTGCTGGAAGGCAACAATCGTACCGAGCAGGTTGCCTCCATGCCAGGTGTTGAGCGTTACTCCATCGATCTGCTGCTCAAGGAAGCCGAAGAACTGGTGGAGCTGGGCATTCCAATGATCGCCTTGTTCCCGGTAACTCCCGCTGAAAAGAAAACCCTGCTGGCGGAAGAAGCCTACAATCCCGATGCACTGGCGCAGCGCGCGGTACGTGAACTGAAGCGTGAATTCCCGCAACTGGGCGTCATGACTGACGTGGCACTGGATCCGTTCACCACCCATGGTCAGGACGGCATCATCGATGATACCGGCTATATCCTAAACGATATCACCACTGAAATTCTGGTGAAGCAGGCGTTGTCCCATGCCGAAGCCGGTGCCGATGTGGTCGCCCCATCTGACATGATGGATGGTCGTATCGGTGCCATCCGTCAGGCGCTGGAAGCGGCAGGCCACGTAAACACCCAGATCATGGCTTACAGTGCCAAATACTCTTCCAATTACTATGGTCCATTCCGCGATGCAGTGGGTTCTGCCGGCAACCTCAAAGGTGGCAATAAGCACAGCTATCAGATGGATCCGGCCAACAGCGATGAAGCTCTGCATGAAGTGGCACTGGACATCCAGGAAGGTGCCGACATGGTAATGGTGAAACCTGGTATGCCATATCTGGATATCGTTCGCCGGGTGAAAACTGAACTGGCCGTACCGACCTTCGCTTACCAGGTCAGCGGTGAATATGCCATGCACATGGCTGCTATTCAAAATGGCTGGCTGTCCGAAAAAGCGGTGATCATGGAGTCTCTGCTGTGCTTCAAGCGCGCCGGCGCCGATGGCATCCTGACCTATTTCGCCAAACAGGCCGCTCAATGGCTGAAAGAAGGCAAATAGTTCAGCACTGACAGAAGACGCCGCCCGGTACTGCCGAGGCGGCGTTTTTGTATGCCGTCAGACCACCAGGACCCAGTTCAATTAATGTTTTATAAACAAAGTGATCCAGATAACATTCGGCGCGATTGCCACTGGGCAAAAATCCTTCTGCATGATTGGATCAGCGGTATGTAAAGTAAGAGGTTCTGATATGATGACAAACGCGGTAAAGGCACTGCTCGCCACCACAGCACTGTTTTTCAGTGCCCAAAGTCTCGCGGCCGGTGGCTGTGGTTTTGAAACGGAAACTCAGGGGCTCATCGCCACCTGTACCCAAGAGGAACAAGAATTGATTCTGACCGGCATAATCGAACCAAAACAACTGGTAACAGAAGATGATTTCAGCGAAGGCTACCAGAGCTATCAGGTAGATGAGCAGACTCTGGCGGCCTTGAAAGCCGTCGATACGCCAACAGAGATCGTGGTCATCATTGGCACCTGGTGTCCGGATTGTCACCGGGAAACTCCACGCTTTATCCGTATCATGGAAGAGCTCAACAACCCCAATATCACCGCCAGATACATAGGCGTGGATCGTCAGAAGCAGGATCCTGAAGGCCTGGCTGCACAGTATGAGTTTACTCGCATCCCCACCTTTATCGTGCTGCAGAATGGTAAGGAAGTGGGTCGTATCGTTGAGCGTCCAACCGAAACGCTGGAAAAAGATCTGGCCAATATTCTCAACTGAGCTTGCGTTACACGCAGATCAAAAAAGGCCGCTAATGCGGCCTTTTCGGTATTCGACGGTAAGCTAAAGATCAGCCAGCGGCAGAATAGCTTAAATTCTCAGCAAGCTGCTGCAATACACCTTCACGCAACGCGCCACCGGATAAATGCAGCTTATCGATATGCAGCTGCTCAAACAGCGCAATCAGAATCGCCACACCGGCCGCAAAAGTCGGCACACGCTCAGCATTCAAGCCTTTAATACCGCTGAGTTTGATATCTGTCTGCGCCAGAATTTCTGTACGCAAAGCAAACAACACCTCTTTGGTGATGATCTGCGGCTGCTCGCGATGGGCCAACAGCTCCATTACAGACTGCACTGATCCTGACGCCCCAACCACACCATTCCAGCCAAGACGCCGCAAATCCAGCTCTTTATCGCCGAGGATCCGAATGGCATCGACCGCCGCATCTTCAAAATTCTTCAGGCTGTGGGGAAATTTATCGAAAAACTGGCGGGAGCTGGTGACACAGCCAAAGCCGACGCTGGCTTTAAACAGCACTTCCATGCCTTCGCCGACAATAAATTCAGTACTGGCACCACCGATATCCACTACCAGACGACGACCGCCACCAGTGGTGTTGGCCACCATGCCCTGGTAAATCAGCTCGGCTTCACGCATCCCTGAGATCACCTCAATCGGGCATCCCAGCAAAGGCACGGCACGCTGACTGAACTCATCGGCATTATTGACACTGCGCAGTGTCGCGGTTGCCACCGCGGCGACGTTGCGTCTGTCAACTTTGTGATGATCCAGCATGCGGCCAAACATGGCCAGACAATCCAGACCACGTTCCATTACGGCATCGGCCAGACGACCATCTTCACCCATTCCCTCGGCCAAACGCACTTTACGCTTGTACTTGGCGATGATCTTGGGTCTGTGCCCCTCTGTGCGGGCCACCAGCATATTGAAGCTGTTTGACCCCAGAGTTATAGCTGCATAATTGGTCTGGCGCATTTACGAGTGTCTACGGGTCCTGTCATGACGTGGAGGACGACCGCCACTTCGATGTGCGCCCTGTTGTCTTGGCGCACCGGTACGCTCACGCATATTGCGCGGAGCAGTGCTGTGTTTACGATGGATCTTCACCGCCGGAGCCAGATCCTCCAGCAACGCATCTCTGTCATAGTTGCTGACAGGAATGGAGTGCTGAATATATTCCTCAATGGCAGGCAGGTTCAGGGCGTATTCTTCACAGGCAAAGCTGACAGACACCCCTTTCTGACCGGCTCGACCGGTACGACCGATACGGTGGACATAGTCTTCACAGTCATCCGGCAGATCATAGTTGTACACGTGGGACACATCAGAGATGTGCAGGCCACGGGCAGCTACGTCAGTGGCCACCAGAATATCCAATTGTCCCTTGGTGAATTGCTCCAGAATACGCAGACGTTTCTTCTGCGGAACATCTCCGGTCAGCAGACCCACACGATGACCATCGCCTTCCAGCGCCGCCCACAGCTTCTCACACATGTGCTTGGTGTTGGCAAACACAATGGCTTTGTCCGGCCAGTCTTCTTCAATCAACGTCTGCAGCAGACGCAGCTTGTCTTCCATTGATGGATAGAACAGCTCTTCTTTAATATTGCGGGAAGTTTTCTCTTCCGGAGCGATCTCAACCTTTTCCGGGTCGTTCATGTGATCGTAGGCCAGCTCCTGCACTTTCATCGACAGGGTGGCAGAAAACAGCATATTCAGACGGCTTTTGGCATCCGGCATACGGCGGAACAGGAAGCGGATATCTTTAATAAAGCCCAGATCAAACATACGATCGGCTTCATCCAGCACCACAGCCTGAATGGCTGACAGGTTAATCACCCCCTGACGCACATAATCGATAATACGACCAGTGGTCCCGATCAGCACATCAACCCCTTTCTCCAGCACTTTCATCTGGGCGTCATAACCTTCCCCGCCATAAACGATGCCAACCTTGAGTTTGGTATGCTTGGACAACAGCGTGGCATCTTTGGCAATTTGAATCGCCAGTTCACGGGTAGGCGCCATGATGATGGCACGGGGTTGATTGGTTTGACGACCTTCCGGCTCAGCAGTGGTCAACAGGTGGTTAAAAGTAGCAACCAGAAACGCCAGGGTTTTACCTGTACCTGTCTGTGCCTGACCTGCGATATCTTTTTGCTGAAGGAGAATTGGCAGCGACAGTGCCTGAATCGGAGTGCAATACTCAAAGCCGTTTTCGGACAGTGCCTTAAGCACCTGCTCTTGCAGAGGGAACTCGGCAAATTTTTGTTTGGATAAATGTGTTTCGCTCATAGCGCAAGCATACCAGTTAGGGTTGCAATAAGATACTCGATCGTTTGAAATAGCGGCAAGTAAAACAAGGCGTAAGCCAAGGACGGGGCATTCAGTAAAGCTGAGTGCTGACCAGGTCAGGCATCATCACCAGTATCGGTGTTGAAATATTGATTGAGTCCCCGTTCCCGGGCTTGAAATGCCAAAAAACGTCCCCAATATACAGGGTATGCCAATCACAAACCAGCGATGGCACCACATAAACCGGAGAAGATCATGAGTGACAAAATCGTAACCCTGAGCGACGACAGCTTTGAAAATGACGTACTGAAATCAGAACTGCCTGTACTGGTAGACTTCTGGGCTGAGTGGTGCGGTCCATGCAAAATGATCGCTCCAATCCTGGATGACGTTGCCGGCGAATACGAAGGCAAACTGACCGTAGCCAAACTGAACGTTGATCAGAACAACGCTTCTCCAGCCAAGTATGGCGTGCGTGGTATTCCAACCCTGCTGCTGTTCAAAAACGGCGAGCTGGTTGCCACCAAAGTGGGCGCGCTGTCCAAGACTCAACTGAAAGAATTTATCGACGCGCAGATCTAATTGCGGCTCGTTAATTGACTTTTGAGTCAAACGGCACAATTTTCTTGGGGAAATTGTGCCGTACCTTCCGAAAAAATATGGACGCCTCCGTCGGTTAGTGCTACTTTAATAACCAGATTATTTCAAATAACCCATTCCTCTCCGTTCAATCCACTCACGTCATTACAATCGAAGCAGATTGAGCGCGATGAGCCTGTCGCGTAGTTACAAGACCCATCGAAATGAACTTATCAGAATTAAAAAACAAGTCGATTTCCGACTTAGTCGCTTTAGCCGATAGCATGAAACTGGAAAATATGGCCCGTGCCCGTAAGCAGGACATTATTTTCTCCATCCTCAAAGCCCACGCCAAAAGCGGTGAAGATATTTTCGGTGGCGGTGTGCTGGAAATTCTGCAGGATGGTTTCGGCTTCCTGCGCAGTGCCGACGGTTCTTACCTGGCAGGCCCGGATGACATTTATGTATCGCCCAGCCAAATTCGCCGCTTCAATATGCGCACCGGTGATACCATTTTCGGTAAAATCCGTCCGCCAAAAGAAGGTGAGCGTTATTTTGCCCTGCTGAAAGTCAACGAAGTTAACTTCGACAAGCCAGAAAACTCCCGCAACAAGATCCTGTTTGAAAACCTGACCCCACTGCATGCCGAAGAGCGCCTGCGTATGGAACGTGGTAACGGTTCTACTGAAGATATCACCGCACGAATTCTCGACCTGTGCTCCCCTGTGGGTAAAGGTCAGCGCGGCCTGATTGTAGCACCGCCAAAAGCAGGTAAGACTTTGCTTCTGCAGAATATTGCTCAATCCATCACCTATAACAACCCAGAAGTTGTGCTGATGGTGCTGCTGATTGACGAACGTCCTGAAGAAGTGACCGAAATGCAGCGTCTGGTTCAGGGCGAAGTGATTGCCTCAACCTTCGATGAGCCAGCCAGCCGTCACGTTCAGGTTGCTGAAATGGTGATCGAAAAGGCCAAGCGCCTGGTTGAGCACAAGAAAGACGTAGTGATCCTGCTGGACTCCATTACCCGTCTGGCCCGTGCTTACAACACTGTTATCCCGTCATCAGGCAAGGTACTGACAGGTGGTGTGGATGCCAACGCCCTGCACCGTCCAAAGCGTTTCTTCGGTGCCGCCCGTAACATCGAACATGGTGGCAGTCTGACCATTATCGCGACCGCGCTGATCGACACCGGCTCCAAGATGGACGAAGTGATCTACGAAGAGTTTAAAGGTACCGGTAACCAGGAACTGCACCTGTCCCGCAAGGCGGCAGAAAAGCGCGTATTCCCTGCTATCGACTTCAACCGCTCCGGTACCCGTCGCGAAGAGAAGCTGACCACTCAGGATGAACTGCAGAAGATGTGGATCCTGCGCAAAATCCTCAATCCAATGGATGAGGTAGCTGCAATGGAGTTCCTGATCGACAAGCTGGCGATGACCAAGACCAACGAAGAATTCTTCGAAGCCATGAAGCGCACCAAGTCTTAATCAACCGCTAAATGCCGATGAAAGCCACTCAATTGAGTGGCTTTTTTGTTGACGTTACAACTCAGCAAGCGCATCCAGATATACCAATTTCATTTCATAGTTGATCTGTATCAGCGGGAGTTCAATGCGCTTGAGGCAAGGTCACCAACCGCTCCCCGGCAACTGCTCCTGCGTTGCTCTACCTCCTGCATCCATGCAGTCGTGCGTTAATGACATTCGCCCCATCCCTGTGGCTTGCAAGCTGGCGAAGTCATAGTGGTGCCATGTCAGAACGGCTCAACGCATTGAAACCCGCACTGAGTGAGCGTGTCAGGCGTCCAGCTTGTGTGTTGCATTGCTTTCAAAGGGAGTCACCCTTACTCAATCAATGCGCCTTGAATCAGCATCCCTGACGCGCTCTGAATTGATCAGACTATTAATGAAGTTGGTATTACGCAGTTCTACCGGCGTTAATACAACGAAAAAAGCCACCCGCGAGGGTGGCTTTGACATAACGGAGTAAGATTATTTGCGGTAATCAGCGGTTTTTGGCGTGAATACCAGGCGCTCAGCAAGACACCAGAGTGGCTGACATCTTGCGGCGCAGATAGGCAATCTGCTGCATGTGTGGCAAGTCTTTCGGACAGTTGTCCTGACAGCCCAGCAGTGTCATGCAACCGAATACCCCATCCTGATTGCCTATCACATGATAGAAATCATCGGCACTGCGGGCATCGCGGCTGTCCAGCTCGAAGCGGGCGATCTTCATCAGGCCGACGGCCCCCACAAAGGTGTCACGCATCTGCTTGGTGGCGCAGGCTGACACACACACACCGCACTCCACGCAGCGCTCCAGCTCATACAGCTTGGCGGCCTCTTCCGGATCCATCGGCGCTTCCAGCACATGAATGTCCTGATCATCACCCCGCGGGTGCAGCCACAGCTTCAGACGCTCAGCAATTTCCCGCATAAACTTACCGGTATTCACCGACAAGTCACCAATCAGCTCAAAGCCAGGCAGTGGCATCAGGGTAATGGTCGGGTCGCTAAACTTGCTGGTCAGGGTACGGCAGGCCAGTGTCGGCATGCCGTTAATCACCATGGCGCAGCTGCCACAGATACCGGCACGGCACACGAAGTCAAACTGCAGTGAGCTGTCCTGCTCTTCGCGCAGACGGTTCAGGGCGATAAACACTGTCATTCCCGGCGTTTCATTCAGCTGATAGCTGACCATTTTCGGCTTGTCGCCCGGCTGTTGCGGGTCAAAACGGAAAATTTTGAAGGTAAGGGTACGGCCCTGACTCATGAGTTTTTCTCTCCAACATGGGCTGACAGCTTGTCGATCAACCGCTCGTTCTTTGGCATTAATTCTTCAGGTAATTCAAATGGCATCAGCGCCTGTTGTTGCTCATAGCGATCAGCATGCTCGCCCAGCTCAGCCAGCTTGATGGCTATTTCTGCCTCACGCTTGGCGGTGTCAGGGTGCGGGATGGTATTGTCGATACCATAGCCACGGTAACCGGGTGGCAGCTCCATCTGCATCACGTCCAGATCTTCATAATGAATTTCCGGCTCCAGCGCATTGGCATCCGGCCAGCGGCACAGGGTGCGCTTCAGCCAGTCGCGGTCGTTACGCTGTGGGTAATCTTCCCGGGCGTGAGCACCACGGCTCTCGGTCCGGGCCGCAGCACCACAGGCAACGGTCAGCGCAACTTTAATCATGCGGCGCACCCGCAGGGCTTCTACCAGCTCAGGGTTGGCATGACGCTTCTTGTTCTTGACGATAAGGTTGCGACTGCGCGCCAGCAGCGCTTTGAGGCCTTCCACCGCTTTGTCCAGCTCGGGACCATTACGGAAGATACCCACATAGTCCATCATGATGCGCTGCATTTCCTGCTTGAGCACATAAGGACTTTCACTGCCTTCACCGTCGATCAGCTCATCAATTTCGCTTTTGAGCTCACCCATGGCCTGCTCAACCAAACTGGTATCCAGTACCAGATCGTTGTTTTCACCAAAATCGGCCACGTATTTACCGATGATCATGCCGGCAACGACGGTTTCCGCCAGGGAGTTACCGCCCAGACGGTTAAAGCCGTGCATATCCCAGCAGGCCGCTTCACCTACGCTGAACAGACCTTTGAGCTGCGGACTTTCGCCTGTGGCATCAGTACGGATACCGCCCATGGAATAATGCTGAGTCGGGCGCACAGGGATCCAGTCCACCGCCGGGTCAATCCCCAGGAAGTATTCACAGATTTCCTGCACTTCACGCAGGTTGGTTTCGATATGTTCACGGCCCAGCAGGGTGATATCCAGCCACAGGTGCGGACCGTATGGCGAATCCACACCTTTGCCTTTGCGCATATGCTCTGTCATGCGACGGGATACCACGTCGCGGCTGGCCAGCTCTTTCTTTTCTGGCTCATAGTCAGGCATAAAGCGGTGACCATCGACGTCACGCAGCAGACCACCGTCACCACGACAGCCCTCAGTGGTCAGAATGCCCACAGGCACAATGGCGGTTGGGTGGAACTGCACCGCTTCCATATTTCCCAGGGTCGCCACGCCGGTTTCCAGCGCCATCGCCTGGCCGATACCTTCACAGATAATGGCATTGGTGGACACTTCATAAATACGGCCATAACCGCCGGTGGCGATGGTGGTGGACTTGGCGATATAGGCACGCAGTTCACCGGTGATCAAACAGCGGGCAATGACCCCATGACAGCGCTTGCCGTCGTGAATGATCTTTAAAGCTTCCATGCGCTCATGCACTGGAATGCCCAGAGAAATGGCTTTGTTGTCCACTGCGTACAGCAGCGAGTGGCCGGTGCCGTCGGCGGTATAACAGGTGCGCCACTTCTTGGTGCCACCAAAATCACGGGCGTTAATCAGGCCATGGGCCGCTTCCGCTTCTTCAATGGTCACCTTCTCGGCATTCACTACCACCTGACGTGGACCTTTGGTCACCCGGGTCCAGGGCACACCCCAGTTGGCCAGCTCACGTACCGCTTTTGGGGCGCAGTGAGCGAACATACGGGCGACAGTTTGATCGCAGCCCCAATCGGAGCCTTTGACTGTATCCTGGAAATGGACGTCTTCATTGTCACCCATACCTTTAACGGTATTGCCCAGGCTGGCCTGCATACCGCCCTGGGCCGCAGCCGAGTGAGAACGTTTAGCAGGGATCAGGGACAACACCAGAGTGTCCAGTCCCCGTTCTTTGGAGGCGATGGCAACCCGCAGACCGGCAAGGCCCGCACCCACCACCAATGAATCTGTATAGATAATTTTCACGCTTGTTCCTTACCGCAGCTTCCTGTGTGACAGGTCACTGCGCTATCACGGCTGAATGGCTTAGTTGGGTGAATAAGGTGTCACCGGCAAGCTCAATTCGCTGCCAATCAGCAAGTAACACATCAGGCTGGCAATCCCCAGCACCATCAGGTAAATCAGCAGCATATGGGCAAAGGCACGCAGCTTTTCACGCTGGAATGTCACGCCCCATTTCACTGCAACCCGGTACAGACCAAATACCGCATGCACTACCACAGCAGGCAGCAACAGGGCGTACAACAGCCAGGTGTTGTCGTGATACACCCGCTCGGCACTCATATTCGGGCCAATGGCCGGCGCTTGGATCATCTCAAACAGATGCACAGGCACGAGGAAGAACAGCGCAGCGCCGGTCAGCAACTGGAAGTACCAAATACGGGTATCGCGATGGTTGATAGTATTAAGACTGGATTGCAGTGCACGCCACTGACCCAGCTGGGTAGGAAAGCGTCGCAGTGCCGTCAGTGCATGCACCACGAACACCAGCAGCATAAACACAGAGATGATCTGGGTAATAATGGGGAAGCCCTTACCGTCATCACTGAACATGCTGCCTTCGAGGAGATGCACCACGTGATAGAAAGCATCTTTTCCCAGCAGAATGCTGGATTCAAAATGCAGGTGGAACAACAAAAATACGCCCATCAATACCCCGGTAGCACTCTGCAACCGATCGACCTTGGCCGACCAGTGATGCCCGAGCACCCGCGGACTGACGGGATTGGGTACATAGGTTTTGGTTGTCATTTTATATTTTTACATCAGATGTGGCCGAAACCGGCCTGATTTTGAGTAGGGAAGGTTAAGATAGCAGCGCCGATGTTAACCGTGGCGCAATAATGAACAAGTTGCGACACAGATCACCGAAGAGATGACTATTTTCAGAGAATGATCACGCGCCAGCTGCCAAATACCCCCACCGGACAGACCAATTAACCAATAAATTCATTTAGTTATCGAATATTAAATTCGCAAGTTTAAATTTCACCTCAGGATTATCCCGCCGTAATTCGCCGAATATTCGCACTGCCGTGCGCCTTGGGCTACAATACCGCCCCAATTTTCAAGATAGCCACAGGGGCATGTCATGGCCTGGATCCAACTGCGCATTCATACCGGCAAACAAGAAGCCGAACTTTTAAGTGATCTTTTGATGGAACTGGGGTCAGTGTCCATCACCTTTGAAGATGGCCAGGATGAGCCCATTTTTGAACCCAAGTTGGGTGAAACCCCACTGTGGACCGATACTGTTGTCATCGCTCTGTTCGACGCAGGCATGGATCTGCAACCTATTGTGGAAATGCTTAAAGGCCTGCCCTACATGGCAGCCGACTTCGCCTACAAGATTGAACAGATCGAAGACAAAGACTGGGTTCGCGAATGGATGGATGCCTTCCACCCAATTAAATTTGGTGAGCGCCTGTGGATTTGCCCAAGCTGGCGTGAAATTCCCGAGCCAGAAGCGGTCAACGTGATTCTGGATCCGGGTCTGGCGTTTGGTACCGGCACTCACCCCACCACCGCCCTGTGTCTGGAATGGCTCGATGGACTGGATCTGGCCGGCAAAGAAGTGGTGGATTTCGGTTGTGGCTCCGGCATTCTGGCGGTTGCTGCGCTTAAGCTGGGTGCCGCCAAAGTAACCGGTATCGACATCGACTACCAGGCGATTGATGCTTCCAAAGCCAATGCCGAGCGCAATGGCGTTGCTGACCGCCTGGCGCTGTACCTGCCACAGGATCAACCGGCTGATCTGCAAACCGAAATTCTGGTGGCCAATATTCTGGCCGGTCCACTGCGCGAACTGGCACCTTTGATCGCCAATCTGGTCAAGTCAGGTGGCAAACTTGCGCTGTCAGGACTGCTGCGCGAACAGGCCGAAGAAATCTCTGAATGCTATGCCCAATGGTTTGAGATGGATGAACCTGCTCACAAAGAAGACTGGACTCGCTTGACGGGTGTACGTAAATAAGCCAAACGAGGCTGCACAGCGCGTCAGCGTTGACTTCTCGACGATCAAAAGTCAAGAAAAAAAGTTGCGCCCAGGTCATTTATTGACCTTTTCAGAGAGTGCAAAAAGGCGTACTATAGCGCCCCTTTGATGAGCAAGGTGAAACAATCATGCAGATTGGACCCTATCAACTGAGGAATCAGCTGATCGTGGCACCAATGGCTGGTGTCACCGATCAAGCCTTCCGCAACCTCTGCCTCCGTTATGGCGCAGCCATGGCGGTGTCGGAAATGTTGCTGGCTAATCCGGATGTTTGGGACACGGATAAAAGCCGCCTGAGACTCAGTCATTCAGGTGAGGAAGGTATTCGCTCAGTACAGATTGCCGGGGCAGACCCCGATGCCATGGCCTGGGCCGCGCGCTACAACGTAGAGCAAGGTGCCCAGATCATCGACATCAACATGGGATGCCCGGCCAAGAAAGTGAATAAAAAGCTGGCTGGTTCAGCGCTGATGCAAAACCCCGACCTTGTGGAGCAAATCCTCAAAGCCGTGGTTGGCGCAGTAGATGTACCGGTTACGCTCAAAATTCGCACGGGATGGGATCCGGAGCACAGGAATGGTGTTCAGATCGCCCGTATAGCCGAAGACAGTGGCATTGCCTCACTGGCCGTTCACGGCCGGACCAGACAGTGCATGTACAAGGGTGAAGCCGAGTACGACACCATCAAGGCTATAAAACAAAGCGTCTCCATACCTGTGGTCGCCAATGGGGATATCACCACGCCGGAGAAGGCACGTTATGTGCTCGACTACACCGGAGTGGATGCCCTGATGATCGGCCGGGGGGCTCAGGGGCGCCCCTGGTTATTCAGAGAAATTCAACATTATCTGGATACCGGGGAAAAGCTGCCGCCCGTGACGGTGGAGGAAAAGCGTCAAGTGATGCTGGACCACCTGACCAAGCTATATACCCTTTATGGGGAGTTTAAAGGTGTGCGATTCGCCCGCAAACACATAGGTTGGTACCTGGATCAGGACGCACAGCGGGATTTTCGTGCCCAGTTTAATAAGCTGGAGACCGCGGCGGAGCAATATTCCCTAGTGGAATGTTTTTTTGAAGAATTTATTTCAGAATTAGACAAAGAGCAGATTACGAATGTTTGATCAGACAACTCACACAGAAGCCCATCCGCTTACCGTAGGCAAAATTGAAACTGCTAACGGCACCATTAAGCCTCAGTTGCTGCGCGACGCTGTAAAGCGCGCTGTAAGCAACTTCTTCGCTCAGTTGGACGGTCAGGAAGCGCAGGAAGTTTACGAGATGGTGCTTTGCGAAGTTGAAGCTCCACTGCTGGACATCATCATGCAACACACCCGCGGTAACCAAACCCGCGCAGCCAACATGCTGGGTATCAACCGTGGTACTCTGCGCAAGAAGCTGAAAAAGTACGGCATGAACTAATCAGGCGTTCTTAATGCTTTGATTTAAAAGGGCTCGTTGAGAAATCAACGGGCCCTTTTTCTATCCATGTACCCCCACATGTACCCCGAGAGATTTATTAGAAGAGAGAAATCGGCCATGGACTTCACACATCAAACTTCCATTGCCAGCACTGTACTCATCTTC
This sequence comes from Shewanella sp. GXUN23E, assembly GCF_050865035.1. NCBI lineage: Bacteria > Pseudomonadati > Pseudomonadota > Gammaproteobacteria > Alteromonadales > Shewanellaceae > Shewanella > Shewanella sp. GXUN23E. Next base: position 89,949 of record NZ_JBOZWP010000014.1, read on the forward strand.
ACTGCCTGCATAAGGCTCTCCTGTACGTTCGAACGCGCTCAAGGCTTGTCTCACTGTCATTCCAATATCAAAGCAGTGACCAGTACGGGAGTTTTCCCCACAACGCTGCCAACGCGAGTAACGCACTAACTTGATCCACTAAATCGTTATCGCCACGCTCAATCAAACTATCAGCCAGAAACAGCATCATACTGGTGTCGTCAGTCCACTGCCCCGCCTTCAAACCAAATGGTCCACCACCCAACATGTCGGCAATGGGTAAGACCGATGCCTTAGGGGTAAACTCCAATGTCCTTCCCAGCGCATCCCCCAATGCCAAGCCCAACAGCGGTATCTCGGTAATGGTCATACAAACTGTGATCCTGAGGAAATATAAACATACCTGTCCTTACTTGAGTGGTCCTTACTTGAGTAACGGACAAGCCCAACTTAAAAAACGAAATGGCTTGCACCTGAATGCAAAAGATTTTATAACACCAAGAGTGTCACTAATGAGTGTCAATAAATGAAATTGGGAGAGAGATGTGACTCAGAAGTACTCGTTATCAGAACTCAGCGTGCTCAGTGAAACACCTGCTCGCACGATTCGCTTCTACATACAGAAGGGTTTGCTACCTCCCCCGGAAGGACAACGAAGAGGGGCCACATACCACCAGCAACATCTGGAACGCCTGGTCAAAATTCGCAATTGGCAACAAGCTGGCTTATCACTGCAAGCCATCACAGACCTGTTTGAGACTCAAGATGCTCCGCCGCCCCTGCCCCGGATCAACCAAGGCGAAATCCGGGTATGCAGTCACATCAATCTGGGCGCGGGTATCGAACTGGTTATTGACCCGTCACAGTGCCAGTTATCGCAAGCTCAGCTTCGCGCCCTCGCTCAAACCACTTTGGCAACGATTTCATCACTTAAGGAAGAGCATCATGAGCAGTAATGCCTTTTCGTCACCCCTGCAGCAATGGCAACTCACCCTGAATACCCATGGCCCATTAGCACTGAGTCGCATCTCACAGCATTTCAAACACACGGGTGATGACCCCATTGAACTGGTATATCAGTTTCCTCTACCTGCAGATGCAGTCCTTCAGGACATTGCTGTCATCATCAACGATGAGCGACTGACAGGCACGGTTTTACCGAAGCACAACGCGGTAGAAAGTTATGAAGAAGGTCTGGAAAATGGGAAGCGCAGCCTGCTGATTGAAGAAATTGAAGAGGGCTTCTATCAACTGAGTATCGGCAATGTTGTACAAGGTGATGACATCAGTCTTGAGATGACGGTAGCCAGTCTGCTGCAATATCAGGATGGGCGCTGGCACTACCGTCTGCCAACCGTATTGGGCATCAAATATGGCAATGCCCCGGTATTTGCCCTGCCACAAGGCAACTCCCTGTTTGCTGACTATGGATTCCAGTATCGCCTGGAGCTGCAAGATGCCTTTAATTTGCAGGCCAACGCACCACTGAGCCAGATAGATGACACAAAGTCCATCTGGCAAGGAGAGGCCAAATTGGATAAGCCTTTGTCGCTGAGCTGGCGAAGCGAGCTTAAGCCGCATCAGTGGCTTACCTGCGTGGGCACCTCAGACATTCCAGCCAGTGCTATCGGTCTTGTATATCCACCAGCCAACCTCTGCCAAACATCCGGCAGCGCCCGCCTGCAACTGCTTGTCGATTGTTCCGGCTCCATGTGTGGCTTACCCATGGCTCAGGCTAAACTTGGCCTGCAAAATGCGCTGGAAAAGCTCAACAAATCCGATTTAATAAACTTGGTCCGTTTTGGCAGTGACACAGAAGCACTGAGTCATCAGGCCCATCCTTACACTGGAGAATTTGCCAATACCTTACGTCAGGCCATCAATGCGCTTGAGGCCAATCTCGGCGGCACAGAGCTGCATAAAGCTTTGGTACTGGCTCAAGAACTGGCATTAAACAGCGGTGGCGGCGATATTTTGCTGTGCACAGATGGTGAGCTTTGGGACAGCGACAATCGCTTGCGCCAACTTACCTGCGAACTCAAGTCACAGGGCATTCGGCTGTTCACCATTGGCATTGGCAACAGTGCCAGCGAGCCGCTGCTGAGACGGCTTGCCCAAGCAACTGGTGGCAATTCATTAATGCTCAATCCCCATATCAACATGGCAGAGCAGCTTACTCAGCTCATCGAACAGTTACGCTCACCACGCCTGCAACTGAATCTGCCACAGCTGACATGGCAATCACTGCCAAGCGCTGTGTTCAGCGGCTGTACCACTGCGTTTTACCAAAGTGCCGAGGAACTTCCGCCTCAGCTCAGTGGCACTATTTCAAATCCGCAAGGCGAGCTAATACCAATGCAATGGCAGCAACAACAGCTCGAAGGAGAGTATGCTGACGCCCTGAGAAAGCTGGTGGCACAGCAGCAACTGCGCACGGCCAGCCCACAAGAGGCCGAAGTGCTGGCATTGAAACACCAACTGCTGTCGTCACATACCAGCTTCGTGTTGGTGCAGGAACAAGTGGTAACCGATGATCTCGCAACCACAGTCGTTATTCCACACATGCTGGCAGAAGGCAGTGTTTGCATGTCGGCACCAGAAGTGTACTGTGAGAGCGCAGCCATCATGTCATCCCCCCACTGTGAAGCGGCGCCAGGGGAAAGGCTAGATACGCTTGATATCCCGGCGTTTTTACGCAGTGACAGCATAACCGCTGAGAGTAAGCAGGCTCTGCCTTTACCGAGCTGGGTAGATATGATGTTCAGCAACATAAACGCCCTCGCTCCAGATACCGGATGGTTCCTGAAGGAACTGTGCATGCAAACCTTAATTGAGCTTGGTTTTCCTGAGCATCTGGCAAGATGCTTGAGCCAACTTGAAAGCCAACAATATCCAGTCCCTCATCTGTACATCGCCGTATTGGTCGATTTGGAAGCTCGCTCCAGCATCAAAGTGCCGTGTCTGCAGGAACTGACGCAATTTGCCGCTTGCATCAAGAGAAACAACTGTTCGTTGTTGAAGGTCTATCAGGACATTGGCTTACGCGAGTAACTTGTCACTTTATTCCCTTCTCCAGAGAGGAGGGTAAGCGTTCTTCCCTGGATGCGCGAACGCGGCCAGGCTTGCAAACACTCATGACGACAGCATTCCAGGAGTGAGCACATCATGGATTACTGGCCAGTCCTGCTCAAAGAAATCAGCCAGGCTGGCGGCAATACTATCCTGCAACTGTTGCTCATCCATTGAGTCGAGCTCAACATGACTGACAATGGTACGACTGTAAATGGTGGTGTATTCCCGGGTCAGGCTGATCTTGCGGGAATAAAGCGCAGTCCAGCGCTGCTCACCAACAGCCAGGCCATAGATCTCTTGTCTGAAGGCCTGATCCGCACTGGGGCCAATGATCAATTTCAACTGGATCTTTTTGGCCGACAGAGCGAATTCAAACAAAATCACCCGGCCGGTTTTGGTCCAGCTGGAACTTTGCATCTGCGGCTTGCGCGCATCCCAGCTCAGACAGGCATAACGGGCAAAACTGGCGGTGCTGATATCTTCCTGCCAGCCATGCTCAGCCAGATAAGGCGACAGCAGATCCGCCAGCAATTGTTGGCGGGCCTGATTGCCATTGGTTGCCTGAGGCCTGTGTTCAAAAATCAGATCCAGGGCTTTCTGGTGCTTTTTGTAAATGCGGCGGCATAGCTGCGCAATCTCAGTGTCTTCCATAAAGTATCTTTTAAACAGTGTGATGTAATGTTCAATGGCAATACTGGCGGCAGTGGGGATTTGATGGCCGTAGTCTGTCATCAGCTCCGTCAGGCAGGCGATAACCTGAGGATATCCGAGACTCAGCCAGCCTTCCCGACTGGCATCACTGCCATCCAGCGTCAGAAATACGAATACCTTGCGATATTCAGGATAGCGACGCGCCACCGTCTGTTCATAACGCGCCAGCTGCTCGCAGTGCTCACCGGCATCAATCTTATTTTCAATCACAAACAGCTGACGATTCTGCTCACTCACCAGCAACAGGTCGATATAGTCCTGCTCCCGCAACACCTGCAGATCGTCATAGTCACACAGATCGATATCCAGCAGCGAAATGGCATCGCTCTCCAGCTCAGCCAAACCATACAGCAACCGGGAAAACAGGGACTCAAAGAAACGCGTGCCCAGCCCATGATTTTCCCGCGGGTTAAGCAAGGTGCCCAGAAAATGCGAGTGGCGGATCTCCTGACGAACCATGCCCATGGCCTCAAACAGGTTGAAGCCGGATACCATGGCGCCCAGTTTATCCAGCTCTTTGCTGTCAAATATCAGTTCAGTCAACCAGCGATATTGCTCATCGGCACAGTGCTGCTCATTGCCATGGGCTTTGGCCCTGCCCTCTGCCGCGATGTGATCGCCACAGCTCAAGCTGGCATAGACGCCATCAGCTTGTTTACTCAAGAAGTCTCTCCTGCCCAGTCGGGTGAATTAATGGATACAAAATCGGCCCCTTAATGCTCCATTGTTTCATTCTGATCGAAATTGGCCCAGTGGCTAAGGGTTATCGCCCGTACTTCACCGCTCTCATAGTGCCGGGCATGATGGAGAATAAAATCACGTATGGCATAGGCCAGCGCCCTGTCAGTCAACAGCCAGATGGAACGCATGATGCGGGTCAGGCGCAGTTGATTGTGATCATGCCACTTCAGCCAGGGGCAGTTTTTGGGGATTATTTCCCCCGCCGCAAAAACCTGACTGTCTTCACGGCGCATACCATAGTACGCCAGCAGGCGATCCAGGCTTTTGAGGTGCCCAGCTTTAAGCGCCGGATCGGCAGCAAATGCCGCCACCGTAAATTCGTTGGCCAGCGGTGCATGACGATTAAAACGGGTGCCGGTGTCGATGGGAAACAGCAACTGAATATATTTATGGTCATGCTCCAGCCAGATATCGGCATACTGCTGATAAGTGTCAATGGTATTGCCTCTGGCGTCGGCAATCTCCCCCCTGAAGAACTTCACTGTCAGCTGCGCATCTCGTTGCTGCTCCGGTAATTCCATGGTGTATTCCGGCAGTTTCATAAATAACGAATGTTACCCGGTTCGCCGACCTGGCCTGCAGCACAGCAGACTGGACTTGTGAGCTGTGCATCGCATTGCCGGCACAATGACCTGGCGGTTGATAGCTACTCGCGGCGACGTGGTGCTTTTTGCCACAACCGGCAAAACCGGACTTTTGTCCTGATACTTGTTTTGCCCCCTCATTATCATCAGTCCGTCATTGAACATGAGGATTGACTTATGACTGCTCATATCGCGGGCACTGCTGCCGATTTCGCGCCGACCGTCATCATGCCGGGCGACCCACTGCGCGCCAAATACATTGCCGAAACCTTCCTGGACGACGCCAAACTGGTGACGGATATCCGCAATATGCTGGGTTACACAGGCTACTACAAAGGCCAGCGTATTTCGGTAATGGGCCATGGCATGGGCGTACCTTCCATGGTGTTGTACGGTCATGAGCTGATCAATGACTTCGGCGTGAAACGCATCATCCGCATCGGCAGTGTTGGTGCCACCCAGAAACATGTGAACATGCGCGATGTGATCCTGGCGCAGGCCGCCGGTACCGACTCGCCCACCAATGCCAAACGCACCAAAGGCTATCAGCTGGCCAGCTCAGCCACCTTTGAATTGCTGCATAACGCCTATCTGGCGGCCAAAGATAAAGGAATCGATGTCAAAGTTGGCAATGTGTTCACCGGCGATCTCTACTACGATCCCGACGATGAGTTGATCCCGCTGCTGGAAAAATTTGGCGTGCTGGGGATCGATATGGAAGTGGCGGGTCTGTATGGCTTAGCGCAGCAGTTCGGTATCGAGTCACTGGCGATTCTGACGGTATCAGATCACTGCATCACCGGCGAAGAGACCACTGCCGAAGAGCGCCAGCTGTCCTTCGACAACATGATTCAGATCGCGCTGGAAACCGCTATCAAGTAGTCCTCCGGAGGAGCCGCAGCGCGGCTCTTTTTGTTTGTACCCAAAAGACAATAATCATGAACAATAAAATCACCCTGACCGCCATCAGTTTTCTGGCGAACTTTATCATGGCGGGCTTTGCCACCCAGTTTGGCATGCTCATCGACCCTATCGCCCAAAGCTTCAATGCCGATGTCAACGAAGTGGCCGCCATCTTCTCCCTGCTTAACGGCGGCGCGCTGGCTGGCACCATTGCCGCCTTCTTCCTGATTGAAAAAATCGGTATCAAGCGCATTACCGTGCTGTGTTATGGCCTGGTCGCCGCGGCAGCAGCGGCACTGTATCTGGCGCCATCCCTGAATATCGTCATGCTGGCCATGACCATCATCGGCTTCTGCGGCGGTGTGGGCCTGTGTATCGCCGGCACCATAGTGGTGGCGGTATGGAAGGATAAAATCCAGAGCACCATGCTGGTGGTGCAGGATGCCACCTTTAACGTGGCCGGCGTGGTATTTCCGCTGATCACCACTTATGCCCTGACCAATGCGCTGAACTGGAGCCTGAGCTATCTGGCCGTGGGTTTGGTGGCGCTGGCGACCATGCTGCTGGCACTGTTCACCAACTTTGATGCCTGCAAAACCCACACCGCAGATGGCAGCACAGAAAAATCCGAATGGAACTTCGGCATCATCAGTGGCGGTATTGGTCTGCTGCTGGGCATGCTGGCGCTGTATACCTTCCTTACCTGGGCGCCCATGTTCGTCAAAGAGAAATTCAACATTCCCTTTGAAGAAGCCGGCAACATCATCACCCAATACTGGTCAGCGGCCCTGGTGGGAGCATTGGTATCGACTGTGATCGTCACCCGCATGCAGATCCAGCACTTCCTGCTGCTGATCATCTCAGGTGCGCTGGTGATCACCAGCTTGATTGTGTCTACCACTGAATTGGCATGGCTTGGCTATCTGACCTTCGCCTACGGCTTTACCTGTGCGGCGCTGTACAACGCCTTCATTGCCTATGGCGTGTCTTTCCTCAAACAGGCCAGCAGCAAGAACGTGTCTTACGTGCTGATCAGCGGCAGTGCCGGTGCCATGTTCAGTCCCGCCATCAGCGCCATGCTGGAAAAAATCGTTGGGTTGCAGACAGTGATGTACGCCATTCCGGTGATTTACGGCATCATTTTGCTGATGCTGCTGGCATCGATGAAATACCAGCGCGATGCGCAGGCGCAGCACGCCTGAGTCACTGGCTGACTAATGACCTCAATCCCCGCGACAGCAAGTGTGGGGATTGAGTCTGTAAGTGCATAAGTCATCAATATCAGTCGTCAGGATTTGTCATCGAGAAACGCTTTGAGTCCCGCCAGATCGCGGATCCTCAGACCGTCTTTATCCTTCTCAATCAATCCCAGACTTTCCAGTTCCTTCACCGCCCGGCGATAAACCCTGTCGGTGGTGGCAAAGCGCTCGGCTTCCAGATAGTTAAGCTGAAAACCATCTACCGGCTGATCGTTCAGATACTGATGGTAGATGTCATAGGCCAGGTTATAGCTGATGGGATACAACATGCGGCGGGCGAGGATCTCCACAGTATCCTGATAATCCAGCGCAATGGCAGCAGCAAACCCTAGTGACAGCGCCGGCTCCTGCTGCAGGCATTGCTGCAATTTGGCAATACTGATCACTGCCACGTCCAAAGGCTCCACCGCCTCTATGTTCATTTGACAGGGATAGCCGGTGAACAACTCCATCTCACCAAACAAATGTTGATCGCAGCTGAGAGTGCCCAGTGAAAAATTGCGGCCATTACGGGCCATCATGCCCATGGCAATGCGCCCCGCTGCAACCAGATACAGCTGCTCGACAGGCTCGCCCTGAGTCAGAATACGTTCATGTTTGTCGTACAGCCGACGACTGCTGATACAACTGAGGATTAACTGCTCAAGCCGTGCCCCATCCTGCTGCCACAAAGCCTCAAACCGCCCCTTCGCCAGCGACTGTAACTGCATTTCCACACCCCACACACCCGGCCCCGGTGACCGCCCCCGCTTTAGGTACCAAGTTGCCCGGTGAAATGCAAGCAGCCAGCCGGGATAATGCGGCTCAGGTGCCTACCACCGGGTATGCCGGTGGGCCCCAGAGGGTATCGGGATTATCCATCATGATGATGAGGATCGTGGGTACCAGCGCCGCCATCACCGCATGACAATCACGCATGGCGTCACGGTTGATGCCGCTGTGCCAGGTGGCACCACCATGAATCAGCTGATTGCGCAGGGTATACAGGCGATGGCAGATAATGCCCAGTACCTGTGCCGTCTGGCGACTGGCCATGGCCTGATGCACCGAGGTTTTGGCATTGTCGAAGCGGCTGCGCCACTCCAGCTCAGAGATCCTTTGCTGCTGGTATTCCCAGAACGGCTGGAAAATGTATTGGTTGTCCAGCAACACCCGGATTGGCCCGGAAAACTGCTGCCACACCAGCTTCTCCAATCGCCCGTGACTGTCGAGATCGACAATCTTTTCAAGAAATTGCCTGAATGCCTGAGACTCACCGCTGCGGTAAGCAGGCTCTGCCTCATAACCATAGGCAGCATTGAAGGCTATCCAGTAGAAGATAAACGCGCTGTCCACATCCTGATGATGCTGCTCGGCATTGTCGAGCCAGCTTAAACTGCGGTGCAGCCGCAACGACAGCGCCTGCGGATAACCGTCCCGCTGCGCCCTGTGCCTGCGTTTTAACGCCTGAAAGTCCACCTTAGATCTCCCTGTCACAATCCGTCCCTGAACCACAAAGAAATACCATATGGATAGAATTACTGCATGATATTTAAGCATTTTCATTAAAATCTGCGATAGCCATGCCATTTTGCTGACGACGGGGTTTGACTGTCATGCCGGCGTCGCTGGCAATTGTCATATGGGCGTGTTACACCTGAATCAGGGCTGTGCGCGCCATCGGCCAAGGCTGATGGCCGCGCTGTCAGTCATTGATGACGCTTGGCAGAGAAGGAAGCAGCTATGCAGTATCACACCTTTGTATTGGATGACCTGAGCACGCTGGCGGAGTCTGTGCAGGTCGAGTTCAAACTGGCCGGCGGCCGCGATGGTCAGGGCAAGGTGCCGGAGGATATGTGGGAGAGTTACAGTGCCTTTGCCAACACCATAGGTGGCGAAATTGTGCTTGGGGTCAGGGAGCATAGTGGCACCTTTACGCTGGAAGGTATTCCTCAGCCTGAACCCATGATTGAGTATCTGTGGCAGCACCTGAATGATAAAGCCAAAGTCAGCGTCAACCTGCTCAAACCCACCGATATCCAGATTATCCGTCTGGCTGAGAAGCAGGTGATCCGCATCCGGGTGCCCCAGGCTGAGATCCCGGATCGCCCGGTATTTATCGGCAACGATCCCTACAGTGGCAGCTATATCCGGGTTGGTGATGCCGACATGCGGGCCAGCCGCCGCCAGGTATCACAGATGCTGCGCCGGGCAAGGGAAGCATTACCCTGATGGCCTGATTGCATGGCAGTTTAGTCTCAGAGCAAAGCGTATATCTCCCTAAACTCAGCCCCGCTGATGCCATCAGCGCCATATGTGCCACATCCCTCAACAAACCACGCGGGCACAGCCGCCGCCCAAGCTCTCACTTAAGAAAATACGTGACCTGAGTCAACCATTCCGCAGCTTTGGATTGTGCCTATATTCCTGATTCAGCATTGCATTTACAGAACAAACAACAGGGTAAAATATTGACCGGGATCGCAACATCATATCGCTCAGGCTTTATAGTGACCCCGCTTTTCAATACCCGGACTTTCCGCTCTGACGGGAAGCAAAAACAATAAGATGAGAATGCCGAGATGAACACCAAAGCTGCATTATGCTCTGCCCTGTTACTGGCTGCCCCGGCCGCCCAAAGTGAAGAATTGATCCAGTGGTGGGATGCCAGTGTGACCGGCCTGTATGGTCAGGACTATGATTTGGCCCCCAGTGATGACCAAACCACTGTCACCTTTGAAACCGCCGGTGCCTGGAAATATGGCGACTGGTTTGCTTTCCAGGACGTGACCTGGTTTAACGGCAACAACGGTGGTCATGACGACACCACTTACGGTGAAATCACCACCCGCTTCAGCATGGGCAAGATCTTCGGTATGCAGGGCTTTGGCCCGGTAACGGATCTGTCGCTGGCGCTATCGCTGGAAGAAGGCAAAGGCGATGTGGAAACTCTGCTGTATGGTGTGGGTATGGATCTGGCGATCCCGGGTTTCACTTACTTTCAGTTGAACACCTTCCGCCGCGATGCACTCAACAGCAACAATATCTCTGATGGTTGGCAGCTGTCCCCGGCATTCCGGGTAGACATCCCGGTTGGCAGCAGCAAGCTGGTGATCGACGGCTATATCGACTGGGTATTCGCCACCGATGACGGCGCTTTTGAAACCAACTTCCACTTCAACCCACAGGTAAAATATGACCTGGGCCAGTTGCTGATGGGTGAAGCCAAGGCCAACAAACTGTTGGTCGGTGTGGAATACGATTTCTGGGACAACAAGTATGGTGTAAATGGCATTCAGCAAAACACCTTCTCTGTAATTGCCCAGTATCACTTCTAAGGAAGGTGCGAATAAGTCCCGTGCGTGCTCTGCGAGTGCTGACAGCTTCTAGATGCGCGGCGCAGTTTGAAGTTACTGGCCCTAGTCCTTATCGAGAACTGCAACAAAGCAGATAGAGCTGTCAGCCTCGCCTGAAGGGGCTTTTGAGCAATCACGATTTTTTGGGTATTCAGCTTTGGAAGGCAACCAGCCTTCCTTTATCTGAATACCTCGAACTCGCTTCTGCTCATAAGCCAGAGTGCCGCGAGGACTTGTTCGTATCTTCCCTAACTGTCATTTTGATGTGACGTTTGGAAAGTGTTGAGACGACAAGGCCCCGCATGGCGGGGCCTTGTGTTTTGGGCATGAGCAACCAGTTCAGGTCATTAGCTCACTCAGTTGCCTTAATTCCCTCAGTTCGCTCAATTCAATATGGGGCAGACACCCTGTCCCCGAAGTCAACGGCAGCGCGCCTGCCGCCGGATTGAGCCAGGCGGCCTGACATCCGGCCCGTCTTGCGCCCTGCACATCAGACTGCCAGCAGTCCCCCACATGCAATATCTCTGCAGGAGATACCGCCAGCTCCTGTGTCAGCAGCTTGAACATATCGGAATAAGGTTTCATTCTCAGCCCTTTACCCGGGTGAACAACCTTTCTCAGCAGCGGCGTCAAGCCAATACGATCGGCGTCCACATTGCCGTTGGTGATACCGGCCAGCAGATACTTTTCATCCAATTTCGCCAGCAAGGCCAACACCTCGTCTGAGACCCGAAAATCACTGCGGTGGTGCAGAAAACAGGCCATCGCCTGCTCCACTTCTTTTTTCAGCTGCTCGCCACCGTAGCCCCAGCTGATCAGCGCCCGGGTCAGCACGGCTTCACGGCAGGCGGTAGTATCGTGTACCAGTTCGGGTTGCGATCTGAGCACCAGACGTTTGCAGGCCAGCCAGTCTTCATCCTGCCATTCATGGGCGGCGGTGAAACGGCTGCGCAGATGATTGCTCAGGGCCTCTCTGGCGGCACGAATAACGGGGCGGTTGTCATACAGGGTGTCATCCAAATCAAAGGACAGCACACAGTAAGGCTCTGGTCTGATATAGATCTTCATTTGCTTCCCTTCTTCGCCCGCGGATGAGCGTCATCATAAACCCTGGCCAGATGCTGAAAATCCAGACTGGTATAAATCTGCGTGGTGGCCAGATTGGCATGTCCCAGCAATTCCTGCACCGCCCGCAGATCGCCGCTGGACTCCAGCATATGGGTGGCAAACGAATGCCTGAGCTTGTGGGGATGCACCCTGACGCCGGTGCCCTGCAAAGCCCCCCACTTGGCCAGCCGGGACTGAATACTGCGATGAGACAACCGGGCGCCGCTTTGTGCCACAAACAAGGCATCATCCTGGCAGGGGAAAGTGCCCCGCACGCTAAGCCAGGCTTCAAGCGCCAAGCTCGCTTTGCTGCCCACGGGCACAATGCGCTCTTTGCCGCCTTTACCCATCACCTTCACTTCGCGGTTGGCCAATGACAGATCCACCCGATCCAGTGAAGCCAGCTCAGCCAGACGCAAGCCTGATGAGTAAAACAGCTCCATGATGGCGTGATCCCGCAGCAGCAGTGGCTCATCCCCCTGCATATCCAGCAGCGCACTGACGCCATCGGCATCCATATTTTTGGGTAACGTCTTGTGTTGCTTAGGGGTTTTCAGGCTGCGTGCCGGCGAGGCAGCCAACACATTTTCCCGCAGCAAAAAATCATAAAACTGCCTCAATGCCGACAGTGACAGCGCGATTGAGCGTGGACTCAGTCCTTTGCGGTGCAATCTGGCCAGCGCCTGTTGCAGCTCATCGCGGTTGGCTGTCAGCAGCGAAAAGCCGTCTCTCAGAGATTGAATACGTTTGAGTTCAAACAGGTAATTACGGCAGGTGAGCGGCGACAGTTGCCGCTCGGCAGAAAGATAGTTGTGAAATTGTTCCAGCCAGTGGCTGTCTTTGTCTGTCATGGCACAACCGTCAGAGTTTGGGCAACAGATGGTCCAGCATTAACCTCAATTGATCCATCAACATATGGTCCATCTCCGGATGGAAATGACTGCCATCATGGCTGGCGATGGCAAAGATCACCCGGCCACAGTCATGGGACAGGCGGGTCAGCGCAACAGATCCCACATCGGTACCAAACAGCCGCTGCGACTCTTCCTGGGTCAGCCGCCCGAAGTAATACCCGGTTTCAAGCCGCTTACGCCAGATATCGGCCAGGGCACTGTCCAGATCATGCACGGTAATCAAACGCACATGGCTGAAACCATACTGGGACTGCAAACGGGCAGAGAGCAACTGACGCAACTCGCCCATATCCTCACAATCCAGCAATTCGCTGGACAGGGCGCAGTTGAAACGGAAAATTTTCTCGTTGCGTGACGCCATGGACAGCAACTGAGTGATCTCCTCCTCCAGTTGATTGACCCGGCCGCGCAGCAACTCCTGCCTGCGCTCAACCAGCGACACCACACCACGCTCGGCGTGGGGCAGCCTCATGGCGAGCAACAATTCAGGATAACGCTGAAAAAAATCGGGATTATCGAGCAGGTATTCGCGGATGATCGCTTCATCCAACATACCTGCATCGAGTTGTGCGCCTGCGCCGGTCATTTCAGGCACAGACTGCTTGGTATCACTCATAACTGAATTTGTCCGTCGTACACCTGCTCGGCAGGCCCTGTCATCCATAAAGGTTTGCCTTCACCCTCCCAGCTGATGGAAAGGCTGCCACCGGGTAAGTCTACCTGAACCTGTTGTCCAAGTTTACCCTGCATCTGGCCTACCACCACAGCCGCGCAGGCACCACTGCCACAGGCCAGCGTCTCGGCAGCGCCACGCTCATAGACCCGCAACTTGATGTGCTCTTTACTCAACACCTGCATAAAACCGACGTTCACACCTTTGGGAAAACGCTCATGACGGGTCAGCTGACTGCCGATACCTTCAACATCAGCCAGAGTGACGTCTTCAACATCCAGCACACAGTGGGGGTTACCCATGGAGACTGCGCCGCACAGGAAAGCCTGGGTTCCGGCCTGCAGCAAATAAGTCTTTTCCGCCTTCTTGGCTTTGAAGGGGATCTGCGCGGGCTCCAGCACAGGCACGCCCATATTGACCGTGACACTGCCGTCACGCTCTACCCTCAGCGTCATCTTGCCATTGGCGGTACTGACACGAATTTTATGCTTGTTGGTCAATCCCTTATTGCGAACAAAACGGGCAAAACAGCGAGCGCCATTGCCACATTGTTCAACTTCACTGCCATCGGCGTTGAAGATCCGGTAGTGAAAATCCAGATCCGGATCATAGGGCGGCTCAACCAGCAACAGTTGATCAAACCCGATACCAAAATTTCTGTCAGCCAGACGCTTGATCTGCTCAGGCGAAAAAAACACATTCTGGGTTACGCCATCGACGACCATAAAGTCATTGCCAAGACCGTGCATCTTAGTGAAATGGATCAAGTGAAGTTTCCTTTCGCACGGCCGCCAGCAGCGGCCGCTAACTCATTAACTTAGTGTCAGTTTACGGCAGCAGATGCTCACCTTGCCAGAGCTGGGTCAATTTTTCCCGCTCACGCACCAGATAGTGCTGAGCACCATCCACCATCACCTCAGCCACCCGCGGGCGGGAGTTATAGTTGGACGCCATGGCAAAACCGTAAGCACCGGCGCTGCGCACCGCCAGCAAGTCCCCGGCCTCTACATTCAACTGCCTGTTTTTACCGAGGAAGTCTCCGGTTTCGCAAACAGGGCCGACAATGTCGAAGGAACGGGTTTGGCCGCCGCGTGGGATCACAGGAATGATTTTCTGCCAGGCGCTATACAGAGATGGGCGAATAAGGTCATTCATTGCGCCATCGACGATGGCAAAATTCTTGTCGCTGTTTTCTTTCAGATACAGCACCTGGGTTACAAAGATCCCGGCGTTGGCAGCAATGGCACGGCCCGGCTCGAAAATCAGCTTAAGCTGACGACCGGCAAATTTGGCCAGCAGCGCCTTGGCGTAATCATCAGGATGCGGTGGGGTTTCTTCATCGTAGGTGACACCCAGGCCGCCGCCCACATCGAAGTGCTCAATCACTATGCCCTGCTCAGCCAGCCGATCGATCAGCGCCAGCAGGCGATCCACGGCATCCAGAAACGGGTGCAGTTCGGTCAGCTGGGAGCCGATATGGCAATCCACCCCTTTGACCTGCAGATGGGGCAAAGAGTGAGCCCGCAGGAACAGACCTTCCGCCTCTTCCATGGCAATACCGAACTTATTCTCTTTCAGCCCGGTGGAAATATAAGGATGAGTACCGGCATCGACATCCGGATTGATCCTAAGCGACACCGGCGCGATAACACCCAGCTCGCCGGCCACCTCGTTGAGGGTATCCAGCTCTGCCGCCGACTCCACGTTGAAACAGCAAATCCCGGCACGCATGGCCTGCGCCATTTCGTCGCGGGTTTTACCGACGCCGGAGAACACCACCCTGGCGGGATCTCCCCCGGCCTGCAGCACCCGCGCCAGCTCACCGCCAGAGACGATATCAAAACCACTGCCCAAACGGGCCAGCACATTGAGTACCGCCAGATTGGAGTTGGCTTTGACCGCATAACAGATCATATGGGGAACACTGGCAACGGCCCGGTCAAAAGCATGCCAGTGGCGCTCGAGCGTCGCGCGGGAGTAGAGGTAAAGAGGCGTGCCATATTGGGCAGCGATATCCGCTACCTGACACTCCTCGGCGCAGAGTACATCATCCTTATAAAGAAAGTGATCCAACTTCTTTTATTCCTTAGGGTTTTTCTGTTCTTTTTGTTCTACCTTGCCAGCCTGATTGTCCTGCATGGCAGGGGCTTTATACAGAGGGCCTTTCTGGCCGCATCCGACACTCACTAAACTAGCAAGTAATATCAGTAAAAACAGTCTCATTTTTCTCAATATCTGTGCTTATCATGGCAATGGACTTATAATCGCATCCAACAGCGAGAATGCAAAGGACAGTTACACATGGCGATGACAGATACCGAGTTCCACCAGTTGGCCGATGAGATGTTCCAGACCATAGAAAGTGCCATCGAGAATGCCATTGATGAGCAGGATGCCGATGTCGATGTGGATGCCAGCGGTGGCGTATTACAGCTGGAGTTCGACGATGGATCCAAAATCGTGATCAACAAACAGGAACCTCTGCACCAGATTTGGGTAGCCACCAAATTCGGCGGTTATCACTTCAGTTTTGAGAATGGTCAGTGGCTGGATATGCGCACCGATGCCGGTGAATTCATGCCATTCGTCAAGGCTTCCATTGCCCGCCAGAGCGGCATTCAGATCGAGTTCTGACAGCAATTGCAACATCAAAAAAAGCAGCTCAGGCTGCTTTTTTAATCTGCGAATCAATCTTATAAATCTCAAAACTCACGATTAAACTCGTGCCTGTCGACACCGAATGGCGATAGCGTCAACTCGCCATCGACCCGCTCAAGCCGGAAAAACTGCGGCATATTAAAGCGGCTGCCAGCAGTATGATGCTCACTGAATACAAACTGGTGACTGATGCGTTTAACCATCTCACTGATATCGGAGTTTTTCTGTAAAAAGTGTTGCTGCTGATTGTGTTCATCAAGCACAAATACATCCAGATCACGGCCATCCTGGCGCAGGAAATACTGAGTCACCCCACGGGTGGCATAATGCTGAATCGCTTCCGGCAAGGTCGCCAGCGGCTCATTGGGCAGATCCGGTCTGGGCAGCGATACCACATGGCCCTTCACCAGTTGCTGAAACAGCGAGCGGGCATCACAGAGGTCCTGCCACACCAGACCTGTGGTGTTATAAAACAGCCCGAAGCGACGTTTGCCGACATGCAGCGGCTGCATCAGAGTCGTGGCAGTCTTGCCGTGATGACTTAGTCTGGCCGCCTGACTGAGATAATTTTGTACCGTTTGCGCCAGCTGTGCTTTCAGTCTGGCCGAACAGCTCAGTACATTCAGCTGCACCTGCTCTCTGGAGCGCTTGAGACCCGGCGCCACAAAGGTCAGCGCCTGTAACAGCGCCAACTCTCCAGAATATTGATGAATGTGAAACTCACCCCAGTTATTGATCGACAGAATATCAATGGTCGCCAGCATATTTTGTCGGCTGCGGCCAAGTGACAGCACACTGGCATTGAGCCTGTCGATCATCATCTCCTGTCCCTGCCAGTGCGCAGTGGGATCCTGCTCCAGATTGAGCACAAACAGCACCTGGCGGAAATACCAGGGATGACACAAATCTTCTTTCGAAACTTTGACATCGCATTGCGACACCAAAGGCAACATTTGCCGCACCAACTGCTGCAGACGGGCATCCTGCTGCAGATTATCGGCCCGTTCCCTGAACCAGCGGGTTTGCGCCGTGGCCACACTGTTGATACACGCCCAGCAAAGCAGCGACGCCAGTGACTCGCCCTGATACAGCAATTCACCATCCACATCAGTGTCATTATCCATACGCAGCAACGACCAGGATTTATCCCGCACAATCCGCAGCCGCGGCTCTCCCACGCCCCGACTCCAGAGCAGATTGAAGCGCACCAGTTGATCGCTGTCGCCACTGAAATAGGTATGGAGTTTACGGGTCAGCATGCCGAGCTCATCAATCCGCATATCACTGCTGAGCTGACGGCTGGCGGCAAACTTCAGCAGCGTCTGATAGCTGCGGATCATCAGCTCATTGAGTTGTTTGTTGAACCAGCGCAGTTGCCCGGCATGCCAGTGCTCGGCGGCATCCAGGGTTCTGAGCAGCTGCTCGTCCCAGCCCCACTCCTGCACCAGACTTTTGAGCTTGTAATAACGCCAGTCCACCATCTGTTGCCGGGCCGTCAGGCGGACACCGCATTTAAGATAAAAACAGCGGCGAATAAGCTCCAGCCGCCGGGTATCCCCAAGGCCGGTCAGATAGTTCTCAATAAATTCGTAGAGTATGCAGTAAGGATCGTTGCCGGCAGAGAAGTCGCCGGCTTCGGTACGTTGCCAGAGTCGGTCGCTGAGCAGTTCAAGCGCCTGTCCATCGGCAGCATACGCCTCCAGCAACAGCACTTTAAGCAGCGCCTTGTGGGGGGCTTCCAGGCCTTTGTAAAGCTGCCATAAAGCCGCACCCAGATATTCCGACGCCAACTGCTGATGGACATCGCCCAGCAACAGCAGCCCCTCGGCCGGGCGCGCATCCGGCCACCAGGCGATCATCTTGCCGGCAAGGCAAATATGACTGCGATAAAACTCTTCCAGCAGCAACCAGCGCTGCGCCGTACCGCTGTGTTCATGGCCCATGGCTCTGTCCGGCGCATCATCATCCAGCCGGGTGGTGAATTGATGAGGGTGAACCAGATAGAAATTGGCTTCCAGCTGGAATTGCGCCAGCCACTGACTGATGAGGTCGGCCTTTTGCCGCAGCTGCTGCAACTCATAGTTACCCAGCTGCTCATGGTGTATCAGCCAGATATCCAGATCACTGAAACGGTTTTGCCCAAAACTGCCGGTGCTGCCCATGGTGTAAATCCCTTCCAGCGCAGGTAAACCAGCCTG
Source organism: Shewanella sp. GXUN23E (assembly GCF_050865035.1). NCBI lineage: Bacteria > Pseudomonadati > Pseudomonadota > Gammaproteobacteria > Alteromonadales > Shewanellaceae > Shewanella > Shewanella sp. GXUN23E. The sequence goes on from NZ_JBOZWP010000014.1 coordinate 108,083, forward strand.
TAATTCCGGCTGTGGCAGCCCCAAATCCGACAGTATGTCCGGGATCCGGTCATCCATCCGCAAACCGGCAATACCCTGCGGGCAAAAGGGCCCGTTATAACCGGGAAGTCCCTGCTGATGCACATGAAACAGTGTCGGGATCAGCTTGAGCAACTGCCGCTGCAGCGGCGACAGCAAAGCCTTGGCCCGGGCGAGACGAACGACATTGAGCCGGGCCGCCAGCTCCTGCTTACAGCGCTGTGTCCCACGGCAGGCATGAGAGAAATCGTCAGACTGGAGATAAGATGAGGCTGAGTGCAAATCCGACATCTCGCCATCATCAAACAAGCTACCTGTATCCAAATCAATTCCTTGGGAAAAGTTCACAGCCCAAATGCTAACAGGTTAGCCAACTCAGACAATAGAGTGAGATCAAGATCACACTAAATAGTGAACACAGGCAGTGCTTACTTCAAAGATCCGGCAGCCACGGCTTTCATCAGGCGGCATTAGTGTTTAGCATGTCGGCAACCAAGATCTCAGATGGATTTAGAGCATGTCCCAAAACCTGATTCGTATCGCCACCCGCAAAAGCCCTCTGGCCCTGTGGCAGGCCGAGTTTGTTAAAGCCGAACTGGAGCGCATCCACCCGGGCCTGACTGTTGAACTGCTGCCGATGAGCACCAAAGGCGACATTATCCTGGATACCCCTCTGGCCAAAGTTGGCGGCAAGGGGCTGTTCGTGAAAGAGCTGGAAGTGGCCATGCTGGAAGGTCAGGCGGACATCGCAGTGCACTCCATGAAAGATGTACCGGTAGAGTTCCCCGAGGGACTGGGACTGGAAGTCATCTGCGAGCGGGAAGATCCCCGTGATGCGTTCGTTTCCAACACTTACAAATCCATCGATGAATTGCCACAGGGCGCCGTGGTAGGCACGTCAAGCCTGCGCCGTCAGTGCCAGCTGCGTGCTTCTCGTCCGGATCTGGTGATCAAAGATCTGCGCGGCAACGTGGGGACCCGTCTGGGCAAACTGGATGCCGGTGAATACGATGCCATTATTCTGGCTGCAGCCGGTCTTATCCGCCTGGAACTGAGCGAACGTATCGCCAGCTTCATCAGCGAAGAAGCCTCTCTGCCTGCCAACGGCCAGGGCGCAGTGGGTATTGAATGCCGCACCGACGATGAGCGGGTAAAAGCCCTGCTGGCGCCGCTGGAGCACAAGCAAACCCGTTACCGTGTACTGGCCGAACGTGCCATGAACACCCGTCTGGAAGGCGGTTGTCAGGTACCTATCGGCGCATTTGCTACCATCGACGGCGACACTCTGCACCTGCGTGGTCTGGTGGGCAATCCGGATGGCAGCGAGATTATCCGTGGCGAAATCTCTGGCCCAACAGCCGAGTTTGAACAGCTGGGTATTGCTCTGGCCGACGAACTGCTGGGCAAAGGTGCCAAATCGATTCTGGATGCGGTTTACTGCAAGGCCTGATGATGAAGGTACTGCTGACGCGCCCCGAGGGGCGCAATCAGACCCTGTCTGCCGCGCTGTCTGAGCGCGGCATCGCTCATCTTATTTACCCTCTGATGGGGGTTGAAGCCACGCCACCAAGCCTGCCCCAGGCAACTGTTCTGGCAGCCGACATCATTATTTTCGTCAGTACCAATGCGGTGCATTTTGGCAGTAAAGCCCTGGGTCAACCCTGGCCGGCCAATGCCAGTTACTTTGCCGTTGGCAAAGCCACCTGGGACAGTTTTGCCAATGCAGGCATAACCGGCGCACGCGCCAGCGATGACAATCAGCAAACCGAAGGTCTGCTGGCCCTGCCAGCCCTTAATCAGGTCGCGGGCAAGCGAGTGGTGATTGTCCGCGGCAATGGTGGTCGCGAACTGCTTGGACAAACCCTGATGGAGCGGGGGGCACAGGTGGATTTCTGGGAAGTCTACCAACGTACCGGCCCACAGGCCGCAGACCCCGAATTGTGCCGCCAATGGCAGGCATTTGGGATAGATACCATACTGATCACCAGCCCTGAGATGCTCGACAGTCTTATCACTTTGGTGCCAAAAGAATTATTTCCATGGCTGAGTGCATGTCATATCATAGTACCCAGTAGCCGGGCCGAAGCGCAGGCCATTGCCAGAGGATTGACCCAGGTCACCAACGCCGGAGCCGCTCACGCGGAGGCCATGCTGGCGGCGCTGAGCTGACAACTTCCGGGTGGCAAGGTGCGCGGCCGTCGCATTTTCGTCATCAAGGACTGTTTCATGGACAACAAATCGCCCAAGTCCCCGGACGCTGAAGCTATTCAGGCCGACAGCGCCTATGTCACTGCCCTGGAGTCAGCCAGTGTTTCCCGGGAGCAGCCGCAGACAAGCGAGTCTGTCGAATCACCTCAATCTGTTACCGCCACCCGTCCTTCCCGTCGCTGGGGTCTGGGGCTGTTACTTATCCTGTGTATCCTGCTCACCTTGCTGGCGCTGGCCGGCAGCGCTTTTCTGTATGAGCAAATGAGCAAACAGCAGGCGCAGTTTACCGAACAACTGGCGCGTCAGGATCTGGCCATGCAGCAGGCACTTAAGGCCCCTGTCAGTCAGCTGGACACCCTCGCCGCCCGCCAGCAGCAAATTGATCGCAGTCTTGCCGCACTCAAACCGCTGCCTGAGCAATATCAGCAACTGAATGAACGACTTGCCAATCTGGCTGACAAGACACCAAGCCACTGGCAGGCTGCCGAGGCCAACTATCTGGTGACGATGGCCGGTCGCAAACTCTGGCTGGAAAAAGATCCCATGACAGCAGCTGGCCTGCTGGAAGCGGCCGATCAACGCATTGCCGCCATGCAGGACCCCGCCCTGCTGCCGCTGCGCAAAGCCCTCGCCAAGGACATTGCCGCGGTTAAAGCCATTCGTCAGGTGGATATCGCCGGCACAGTGTTTACCCTGGATGAGATCATCAACAATCTCGATAAGTTACCGCTCAACCGGGCGGAAATGACTGCCAGTCAGGCCGCAACAGACAACAGCCAGTTGTCAGATTCCCTGGCTGACTGGAAGAGCAACCTCGCCAAAACCTGGCAGGCACTGCTGGATGATTTCATTGTCATCCGCCCGCGCACTACAGATAAAGCGCCGTTGCTGAGTCCGGATCAACAATGGTATCTGGCCGAGAATATCCGCGGCAAATTACTGCAGGCACAGCTGGCACTTTATCGCGGCAATGAAATCAACTATCGCACGGCCATCTCTATGGCCCGCACCTGGATATTCCAGTACTACGATCTGGCATCGCCAGAGGTGGAATCCACCCTCAAAGCTCTGGAGGCCATGGAAACCCTGAAACTATCAACCATCAGCATGAATCACTTCGAATCATCGGCGCTGCTGAAACAACTGATTGAGCAAGGTGAGCTGCACAATGCAGCCGGGGAGTCACTATGATCCGGGCCCTGGCCTTTCTGATTATCATTCTGGCCGGTTTATGCCTCAGCCCCTGGCTGGTCGGCAATACTGGCTATGTCTATGTCGCGGCAGGCGACTACCAGGCGGAAACCAGTGTGGTGTTCGCCATTATGCTGTTACTGGTCGCCTTCGGTCTGATCCAGGTGGTTGAATGGCTGCTGATAAAGTTGCTGACGCTGATCTTTAACAGCCGCCTGTTACCGGAACGCTGGCGCCGCAATGCCGCCCGCAAACACACCCTCAACGGCGCACTGGCGTTGGCCGAGGAAAACTGGTCAGGCGCAGAGCAGGCCATGGCCAAAGGTGCCAAAAAAGGTGAACTGCCAGCCCTGAATCTGCTGGCGGCCGCACGGGCGGCTCAACATCAACAACACTATGAGCAGCGCGATGCCTATTTGGCTGAGGCAGAGAATTATCCTCAGGCACAGCAGGCAGTACAGACCAGCCGGGTGCGATATCTGATGCAACAGCAGGCCTGGGAGCTGGCGGCGGCAGAGCTGGAAAAATTGCATCCGGGCCCCCGCAGCAGTCAGCCGATACTGCGCCTGGCGGTGGAACTATACCGACATGAGCAAAACTGGGGCGCACTGCTCAAGCTCATGCCAACTCTCGAGAAAAAACAGGTACTGAACGCCAGCACTCTGAGTCGGCTAAACCACGAGATTCACCTGAGCCACCTGTCTGTCGCCGGTGATGCAGGATTGCCACAACTGGAGCTGGCTTGGGGCGACCTGCCGCGCCAGTCACAGCAAGACCCTGAGTTATTGGCAATATACTGTCGGGGACTGATGCGATTCAATCAAACTGACAAAGCCATAAAACTCATACTCAAAGCTTTGAAAAAGCAGTTTCAGCCGCAACTGGCATTGGTACTGGCAGAATGGGCGCCCTCCGATAATCATGCCGCGATCAAAGCCTTGACGGATATGGCTTCTACGCAGGAGAACAATGCCGCTTATCAGGAGGCAATGGCGAGGCTGAATCAACGTCAGCGTGAGTTTAAGCAAGCCAGAATACACTGGCAAAAGGTGTGCGAATTGTCACCCAGCCGTAACGCCTGGTTGGCCTTGGGAGAACTGCAACAACAGCTCGGCGATAACAGCGGCGCACTGCACAGCTTCCATCAGGCTGCAAAATTGTAAAATAAGTTAATATCAAAAGGGGAGCCAAAGCTCCCCTTCCTGCCTACAATCCATCCACAAAAACTACCTGAACTTCAATAAAACACAGTTTGTGCTGGCAAGCTCACTTTTTACGCAACTTAAGCTCCAAAGCAAGACTCAGAATCAGCATAACCAAAAATAAAAACAAATAAACACAATACTTTACGCTGCGTCAATAAATTGACCAAGCTTCCAACAAGGCAATACCATGGGATGCTGGTCAGAATTCTGCTGACCCCATCTTAAAAAACGGACTTTAAAGGCTGTTGGGAGCAAAAAAATGGGAACCTTCACCGCACCAAAAGCAGGCCTGTTGACTGAGGTTAATGGACGCATTTCTGTAGACACAGGAGAAACACAACTCCAATTGCAGGCGGGCCAACGAATCGAACCCGGCAGCAAATTGGTGATAGGTGACGACACCAAATTTGAAATTCAGTTTGATGACGGAACCTCAATCTCCAATCAAACCCTGAATACGCCCACCAGTAACGATGCCGCGACCGACGATGCACTGCAGGCAGAAATCAATGATATTCAGCAGCAAATCCTTGCAGGTGATGACCCGACAGAAGATTTACCTGAAACCGCGGCGGGCCAGGCTGGCGGGCAGGGCCACGATGGCTTCAGCAGTGTAGATCGCACCGGCAATGAAACTCTGGGCCGCGCGGGCTATGACACCAGCGCGACCACAATCAATCCAGGACTGGGCAATGAGGAATCACCGTTTATTGCCTCTATTGTAGAAAACCTATCACTGAATGTGTCTGCCCCGGACAACACCACGGATACCACACCGCTGATCACCGGCTCTACCAATGCCGCTCCCGGAAGCCAGGTAACCCTGGTCGTCACCGACAGCAATGGTAATCAACAGGTTATCTCAGCCACGGTGCAACCTGATGGCTCATTTTCCGCTGAAATCCCTCAGCCACTGCCGGACGGAGAGTACACGGTAGATGGCACAGTCGTGGATAACAATAACAACACTGCCAACGACTCAGACACCGGCAGCGTTGATATCGCGCCCCCCAGTGTAACAGTGCAAATTACAGAAGATGCCAACGATGATGGCTACATCAATGAAGCTGAGCTTAACGGTGAAGTGAACTTCACTGTCACCCTGGGTGCGGGCACTGCCTTGGGCGATACCCTGATAGTCACTGACAATCAGGGTAATGAACTCTTTAACGGCACCGTGACGCAGGACATGCTGGATAACGGCCTTGAGCTGACCACCCCAGCACCAGAAACCGGTACCAATCTGCAAATTACTGCCACGGTTACTGATCCCGCTGGTAACACGGCTTCCGGTGAAGATAGTGCGATTCTGGATTACGGCGATGGCGACGGCGCCCCAATGGCACCAACTGTGGTGATTACCGAAGATGCCAACAACGATGGTTATATCAATGAGGCAGAACTTAACGGTGAAGTGAACTTCACCGTCACCCTGGGTGCGGGCACTGCCGTCGGTGATACCCTGGTGGTGACCGACAATCAGGGCAATGAACTGTTCACCGGCACTGTCACCCAGGAGATGATCGACAACGGTCTTGAGCTGACCACCCCAGCACCAGAAACCGGTACCAATCTGCAAATTACTGCCACGGTTACTGATCCCGCTGGTAACACAGCGTCCAACTCGGACAACGCAAATCTGACCTCCGCGGCCAATGATGTAAATACAGTAGAAGAGGACAGTTCAGCCACAGGTAACGTGCTGGATAATGACGTCGGCAACTCTTCAGTCATCAGCTTCACCGTCGACATTGATGGCGAAGGCGACGGCGGCCAAATCAGTTTCAATGCCGGTGAGACG